>CALKAO010000112.1 GCA_937983115.1 uncultured Caryophanales bacterium | reverse complement strand
ATGGTAGTGGGCCATGCCTGCGAGAGTAGGACGTTGCTGGACAGAGGAGAAAAGCAGCGAAAAATTCGCTGCTTTTTTTATCTCGATTTTTGCGCTGAAGCTAAGTGTGGCATATCGTTTCAGTTTTATTATGCTGATTTGAATTTTTGAAAAGCGTCTTTTCTTTCGTTCAACAATTTTTGCGTTCATAAAAAAACACTTCAATAGGAAGAGCCGTTTATAAATATACTAATGAATAAAAGACAGAAGGAAGGTGAAAGGTTGTCGTTTAGTTCGTTAATTCATGATGATTTGCTTGTTGTGACTGCTCGGATGTTTGCTGCTGCGATTTTAGCAGGTTTTGTTGGATTAGAACGGGAATTTAAACAGCATCCTGCAGGGTTGCGCACACATTTATTAGTCGGCGTTGGCTCTTGTTTAATGATGATTATGTCTATATATGGCCTAGAAAAGTATGTTGGCATGCATGAAAACGTAAGGTTTGATCCAGCGCGCATTCCATCTTATGTTATAAGCGGCATTGGTTTTTTAGGAGCAGGCACGATTATCGTCCACGGCCGCATGGTTAGGGGTTTGACAACAGCTGCTTCGATTTGGGTGGTCGCAGGAATTGGATTGGTCGTCGGGGCAGGAATGTACTATGAAGCCATCTTAGCAACGGTTATTGTTGTTTTAAGTTTATTTTTGCTTACGAAAATTGAACCGCTCTATGTAAAAAAAGAAAGCCGCAGAATGTTAACGGTTTATGGAAAAGACGATTTGTCGCTGCATGATGTTATTGAAGTTTTAGATTCATTTTCGATTCATGTGGAAAAAAAGTCTGTGGATAAAGTGAAAAAAGATGGAGCGCTTATTCACAAATATACACTGCATTGCCAGTATCACCGGAATCAAAATATGATCCGCGCTATCGATCAGCTCGCAGCAGATGAGCATGTGGTTAAAGTTGTGAATGGAGTTGACTAATCATTTTTTATGTTTTTTTTAAGGTGAGATGGGGAAAATGAAGGAATGAACGTGCTTTTCAGGAGCGCTCGTTTGCTGCTGGCTGATGGGTGGGTTGTGTTGAGTGAGAAAGAGTTGCATCCTTTTTTTGAGATCGAGTATACTAAGAATATAAAGTCAAATATAGTCAAAGTCAGAAAGGTGGGGAGGTCGATGAAAAATATTTCCGACATTATTGAAGCCTATTTGAAGAAAATTATGCGCGGAAACAATGCGATTGAAATTAAGCGCCATGAAATTGCAGAAAAATTTCAATGCGTCCCCTCACAAATCAATTATGTCATCAACACGAGATTTACAGTGGAAAAGGGCTATATTGTCGAAAGCAAACGGGGTGGCGGCGGGTACATTCGGATCATAAAAATTCGTCCGAGCGATAAAGCGGAATTGGTTGATCAGCTAATTGATTTGATCGGATATAAATTGCCGCAATCGGCTGCGGAAGATCTGATTTTCAGATTGCATGAAGAGAAAGTGATTTCCGAAAGAGAAGCGAGGATTATGCTAAGCGCGATTGATCGGGAAACGATCTCGGTTGATCTGCCGATACGGGATGAGCTGAGAGCAAGCTTGCTAAAAGCGATGTTTGCTACATTAAAATATAAACTGTAATGCGCAATGGAGGGGTGAAAAGTGGAATGTCAAAATTGTCATATTCAGCCGGCGACACTTCATTTTACGAAGATCGTTAATGGCGAAAAGATGGAAATGCATTTATGCGAGCAATGCGCAAAAAATAAAGGAGAATTGATGGGCCAAAATAATTTTTCGATTCATCAGCTGTTAACCGGGCTTTTAAATTTTGATCAGCCTTTTAAAAAACATTCACAGACGAACAGTTTTACAACATTTACAAGCCAAAAATGTGAAAAATGCGGCATGACGTATGAACAGTTTGCAAAAATCGGCAGATTTGGCTGTGCGAAATGCTATGAAACGTTTGATGCCAAGCTTGATCCATTGCTGAAGCGAGTGCACAGCGGGAATCATACGCATTCAGGAAAAATTCCAAAGCGGGGAGCAGCCGATCTTCACATCAGGAAAAAAATTGCATTGTTAAAAGAAACGATGCAAGATTATATCGAAAGAGAAGAGTTTGAAAAAGCAGCAGTAATTCGTGATGAACTTCGTTCCCTTGAGAAACAATATGGAAATAAAAAGGGGGAATGAGCGGATGTCTTTAGAGCGATTTATTAGCAAAGCGATCAGCCCTTGGATGAAAGAATCAGGTCCGGATGATGATATTGTGTTAAGCAGCCGCATACGATTGGCTAGAAATCTTGAAGAATACACCTTTCCGATTTTAACGCATCAGCATGACGGAGAAGCCGTGTTGAACGAAGTAAGATCACATGTTGCAAGACACGCAAACGATGATTTGGCAAAACTTGAACTTTTGCTTATGAAAGAGTTGGAACCGATTCAAAAACAAGTGCTGGTCGAAAAGCATCTCATCAGCCCGCATCTGGCCAATGATGCCCCATATGGTGCAGTTTTGCTCAGTGAAGACGAATCGATCAGCATTATGATAAATGAAGAAGACCATATCCGCATTCAGCATTTGGCTTCAGGTTTAAGGCTTAAAGATGTGTTGGAGCGTTCCAACGAAATCGATGATTTGCTGGAAGAAACCCTTGATTTTGCTTTTGATGAAAAACGAGGCTATTTAACAAGCTGTCCGACGAATGTTGGAACAGGCATGCGCGCTTCCGTTATGATGCATTTGCCTGCGCTTGTGCTCTCGCAGCAATTGAATCGAATTATTCCGGCGATTAATCAGCTTGGACTTGTTGTTAGAGGAATTTATGGAGAAGGCAGCGAAGCTTTAGGTAACCTCTTCCAAATTTCGAATCAAATGACGTTGGGCAAATCGGAAATGGACATCGTTGAAGATTTGTATAGTGTAGTAACCCAGCTAATTGAACGGGAGCGGCATGCGCGGGAGACGCTTTTGCAAAAGTCTAAAGTCCAGTTGGAAGATCGCGTATACCGTTCATATGGCGTGCTGCAAAACAGCCGCATCATCGATTCAAAGGAAGCTGCGAACTGTTTGTCTGATGTAAGGCTCGGCATCGATCTTTCACTCATTCAAGGAGTATCCCAAACGATTTTAAACGAATTAATGATATTAACGCAGCCCGGTTTTTTACAGCAATATGCAGGCGAACGCCTCAGTCCGGGCGAACGGGACATTCGCAGAGCTTCGATTATACGTGAGGCGCTAAAATTAAACGAACAATAAGCCGAAGGAGGATGAACGAAACATGATGTTTGGACGATTTACAGAAAGAGCGCAAAAAGTGTTGGCGCTTGCTCAAGAAGAAGCGATTCGGCTCGGCCATCATAATGTCGGAACAGAGCACATTCTGCTCGGACTGATTCGCGAAGGCGAGGGGATCGCAGCAAAAGCGTTGATCGCTTTAAACCTTGATCCAGAAAAAATTCAAAAAGAAGTGGAGTCGCTTATCGGAAGCAGCACGGAAAAAGTTCAGACGATCCACTACACCCCCCGTGCGAAAAAAGTGATTGAGCTTTCGATGGATGAAGCGCGCAAATTGGGGCATTCTTACGTGGGAACAGAGCATATTTTGCTTGGACTCATCCGTGAAGGCGAAGGCGTTGCGGCACGAGTGCTGAACAATTTAGGCATCAGTTTGAACAAAGCGAGGCAGCAAGTGCTGCAATTGTTGGGAAGCAGCGAGTCGAACTCCAGCAATCAAAGCGCGATGGCTCACGCAAACACCCCGACACTTGACAGCCTTGCCCGGGATTTAACGCAAGTGGCAAGGGATGGCGGCCTTGATCCAGTGATTGGACGAAGCAAAGAAATTCAGCGTGTCATCGAAGTCTTAAGCCGGCGCACAAAAAATAACCCGGTGATCATCGGCGAACCCGGTGTTGGAAAAACAGCGATTGCCGAAGGGCTGGCGCAGCAGATTGTCGACAATGAGGTTCCAGAAATTTTACGCGACAAGCGTGTGATGACGCTTGACATGGGAACCGTGGTGGCAGGCACGAAGTATCGCGGCGAATTCGAGGATCGTTTGAAAAAAGTCATGGATGAAATCCGTCAAGCGGGCAACATCATTTTGTTTATCGATGAATTGCATACTTTAATCGGTGCAGGCGGCGCCGAAGGAGCGATCGATGCTTCGAACATTTTAAAGCCGGCGCTTTCGCGCGGCGAGCTGCAATGCATTGGAGCGACAACCCTTGACGAATACCGGAAATACATTGAAAAAGACGCAGCGCTTGAGCGCCGTTTTCAGCCGATTTATGTGAATGAGCCGACGCTCGAACAATCGATTCAAATTTTAAAAGGACTTCGCGATCGGTATGAAGCCCATCATCGCGTGACGATACCAGATGAATCGATTGAAGCTGCCGTTCGATTATCGGATCGCTACATTTCGGATCGATTTTTGCCGGACAAGGCGATTGATTTAATTGATGAAGCGGGATCAAAAGTCAGGCTCCGTTCGTATACCACACCGCCAAATTTAAAAGAGCTCGAGCAAAAACTTGAAGAAGTAAGAAAAGAAAAAGACGCTGCTGTGCAGAGCCAGGAATTTGAAAAAGCCGCATCTCTTCGCGATCATGAACAGCGGCTGAGAGAAGAAGTTGAAAAAACGAAAAACGAATGGAAAGAAAAACAAGGCCAGGAAAACCAAGAAGTGACGCCCGACGATATTGCAAAAGTCGTTGCGAGCTGGACAGGAATTCCGGTATCAAAGCTAAAGGAAGAAGAAACCGAGCGCCTATTAAAACTGGAGGAAATTCTTCACGAGCGCGTGATTGGCCAGGACGAAGCTGTCAAAGCGGTTGCTCAAGCGGTCAGAAGGGCGCGCGCCGGGTTAAAAGATCCGAAACGCCCAATTGGCTCATTTATTTTCCTCGGGCCGACAGGGGTTGGAAAAACAGAGTTGGCGCGAGCTTTGGCCGAAGCGATGTTTGGGGAAGAAGATGCCGTCATCCGCATTGACATGTCGGAGTACATGGAAAAGCATGCAACATCCAGGCTCGTTGGCGCGCCTCCGGGATATGTCGGCTACGATGAAGGCGGACAACTCACTGAAAAAGTTCGGACAAAACCGTACTCCGTCATCTTGCTTGATGAAATTGAAAAAGCGCATCCGGATGTATTTAATATTTTATTGCAAGTGCTTGAAGACGGCCGGCTTACAGATTCCAAAGGAAGAACGGTAGATTTCCGCAATACGATTTTAATTATGACGTCAAACGTCGGCGCCAGCGCGCTGAAGCGGAATAAATATGTAGGCTTTACTGTGCAAGGTCCGGATCAAGAATACAAAGACATGAAAGATAAAGTGCTGGATGAATTGAAAAAAGTGTTCCGGCCAGAGTTTTTAAACCGCATTGACGAGACGATTGTCTTCCATTCTTTGGAGAAAAAACATTTGAAAGAAATTGTTACGCTTATGGCCAATCAGCTGAAAAAACGGCTTCATGAACAAGGCATTGATTTTGAACTTACAGAAGCGGCGAAAGAAAAAATTGCCGAGGACGGCTATGATCCGGAGTATGGCGCGCGGCCGCTGCGCCGGGCCATCCAGCGCCATATTGAAGATTTGCTTTCAGAAGAGCTGCTAAAAGGAAAGATTCAAAAAGGCAAAACGGTTCAGATCGATGTGGAAGATGGCAAATACGTTGTAAAAGAGCTTGCGAAAGCTTAGTGATGAGCGCGTGACCGAAAGCCGTTATGCTTTCGGTCTTCGCTCTTTTCATCATCATTTAACAATAATGAAATTGAGGAGAAGGAATGGCAAGAAAAAAAACGAAGTTTATATGTCAAGAGTGCGGATATGAATCACCGAAATGGATGGGGAAGTGTCCGGGCTGCCAACAATGGAATACGATGGTTGAAGAAGTAATTGAACGAACCCGAGGCATTCGGCGCGGATCGCTCGAAACCGGAAAAAAACCGATATCGATTCAAGATGTGCCATCGGAACAAGAAGAGCGAATCGATACGAAGACAAAAGAATTGAATCGGGTGTTAGGCGGAGGGGTTGTGCCAGGTTCACTTGTGCTAGTCGGAGGCGATCCGGGAATTGGGAAATCGACGTTACTTCTGCAAACATCGTACCAGCTGGCCAAACATGGGCAAAAAGTGCTGTATGTCTCTGGGGAAGAATCGTTGAAGCAGACAAAACTGCGCGCCGATCGGCTTGGCATTCAGGCTTCATCGCTGTTTGTATTAGCGGAAACCAACATTGAATATATTGAAGAAACAGCAGCAGAACTCAAGCCGGCGCTGATCGTCATCGATTCCATTCAAACGATGTATGACCCGGCCGTTGCGAGTGCTCCTGGAAGCGTTTCGCAAGTGCGCGAATGCACGGGCCAATTGATGCGCATGGCGAAAACAAAAGGAATCGCCGTCTTTATTGTGGGCCATGTGACAAAAGAAGGCGCGATCGCAGGGCCGCGACTGCTCGAACATATGGTGGATGCGGTGCTTTATTTTGAAGGCGAGCGCCACCACGCCTATCGGCTTTTGCGGGCAGTGAAAAACCGTTTTGGTTCAACGAATGAGCTTGGCGTGTTCGAAATGAAAGAAAATGGGCTCGTTGAAGTGCAAAATCCTTCGGAAATTTTTTTGGAGGAACGAGCAAAAGGTGCATCCGGCTCTACGGTTGTTGCTTCGCTGGAAGGCACGAGAACGCTTATGGTTGAGATTCAAGCGCTGATTACACCGACGAGTTTCGGCCACCCTCGCCGAACTGCAACCGGGATTGACCCTAACCGTGTCTCTTTGTTGATGGCGGTGCTGGAAAAGCGCGTTGGGCTTTTGCTGCAAACGCAAGACGCTTATTTGAACGTTGCGGGAGGCGTCCGTTTGGATGAACCGGCCATTGATCTCGCAATTGCAGTGAGCATCGCTTCAAGCTTTCGCGATCGCCCGACGAATCCGGGCGATGTGATCATCGGCGAAATCGGATTAACCGGTGAAGTGCGGCGTGTTTCGCGAATTGAACAGCGCGTTCATGAAGCTGTAAAGCTCGGGTTTACACGCGTGATTTTGCCGCAAAAAAATTTGGGAGGCTGGTCGATTCCGAATAATATTCAAGTGATCGGAGTCAATACCGTAAGCGAAGCGCTGGAGCATGCATTGGAGGGATAAAAATGGATGAAAAGACAAAGTCTAAACCGGCTATTATTAATGAGATGCTGCAGATTATAGCTCCTGGGACGCCGCTTCGGGAAGGAATTGATAATATTTTACGCGCTGAAACGGGCGGGCTGATTGTTGTTGGCTATGATGAAAAAGTAAAACGGCTGGTCGATGGGGGATTTTCGATTGATTGCAAATTTACGCCCGCTTATTTATATGAGCTGGCTAAAATGGATGGGGCCATTATTTTGAATGACGAGGCCAATCGCATTTTATTTGCGAACACGCAGCTGATTCCGGATACGGCGATAGCCTCTTCCGAAACAGGGATACGCCATCGGACGGCGGAGCGGGTTGCCAAGCAGACCGGCAGTCTTGTGATATCCATTTCGCAGCGCCGCAATGTCATTACGCTGTATAAAGGGAATGTTCAATATTCGCTGAAAGAAATTGGCGTGATTTTAACGAAAGCGAATCAGGCATTGCAGACGCTGGAAAAATACAAAGCCGTTTTGGATCAAGATTTAACGAATTTGGGCGCACTTGAATTTGAAGAATTAGTAACTGTACAGGACGTTGCCCAAGTACTCCATCGCATTGAACTCGTTCTCCGCATTCAGCGGGAAATTGTCAATTATGTTAATGAACTTGGCACAGAAGGCCGGTTAATTCGCATGCAGCTCGATGAGCTCGTCGGCAATCTCGAGCGGGATGCCATTTTGCTTATTCGCGATTATTTAAAAGATCCGTCAATTGAACCTATGGATGTGATGAAGCAGCTGCGCACATTGACAAATGAAGAATTGCTGGAAGAAAGTGTTGTCATCAAACTGTTAGGTTTTTCAGCGAGCGCGGTTCGCAATGATGAAGCGATTCGGCCGAGAGGCTACCGCCTTTTGCATAAAATTCCGCGCCTTCCGCCGCTTGTGATTGAAAATTTAGTGGAATCGTTTGAACATTTCAACGCAATTATGAAAGCTTCCATCCATGAGCTTGATGAAGTTGAAGGGATCGGGGAAGTGAGAGCGCGCGCCATTCAGGCGGGTTTGGGCAGAATCCAGGAGCAAGTTTTCATTGATCGACATATTTAGCCATCATTTGACGAACTTGTTACATCTATTCATGTCATCTTTGTTAATAGTGTGTAAATAATTTGAAAATGAGGTTTCAAAATATAGAAACTGTTTATAATGATAGAAGGAGGTGAAAATATTGAATGAAAATTTGCTAAAGAGATTTGTGCAATTATTTTTTATCTTTACCGGAGCCACGCTTGGCTGGCTGTTCATCCCTGACTTATTTGCTTATTTAAACATTCATTCCATTCCGTTAGTCATTTCCCCATACATCGGAGTACTCATTGGCGGACTCATTGTATTTTTAGTGACGTATTGGCTGTCTGATTATATTGTCGGTTTAATCAAACGAGTGGAAGAAGCATTAGTTAGAGTGCCTATCGCTGATTTGATGTTCGGAACGATAGGTCTTGTCCTCGGGTTAATGGTTGCTTTCCTCATCACCGTATCATTAAGCGGCATGGAGATTTTAATCGTAAGCGATGTTTTGCCGATTTTTATCACTGTATTGGCTGGATATTGGGGATTCCAAGTTGGTTTTAAAAAGCGAGATGAACTCATTTCGCTGTTTTCAATCAATAGAGTAAAAGATAAGAAAAAAGAAGGTTTAGCAGGCGGTTCGTATGGAGATTCTTTTACGAAGCTGAAAATTTTAGATACGAGTGTGATCATTGATGGACGAATTGCGGATATTTGCAAAACAGGTTTTTTAGAAGGCACGCTTGTCATTCCGTATTTTGTGCTTGAAGAACTTCAGCATATCGCCGACTCTTCGGATGCATTAAAACGGAACCGAGGTCGGCGTGGACTCGATATATTAAATAAAATCCAAAAAGAGCTGGATGTCAATGTTGAAATTTATGAAGGCGATTTTGAAGACATTCAGGAGGTCGACAGCAAGCTTGTTAAACTTGCAAAGCTGACCGACGGCATCGTCGTCACAAACGATTTCAATTTAAATAAAGTATGCGAACTTCAAAATGTGCCTGTGTTAAATATTAATGATTTGGCAAACGCAGTCAAACCTGTCGTTCTGCCAGGCGAAGAACTGAACGTTCAAGTGATTAAAGACGGAAAAGAGCATAATCAAGGCATTGGCTATTTAGACGATGGCACAATGATCGTTGTTGAAGAAGGACGCAATTATATCGGCAAAACGATTGATGTGATTGTCACAAGTGTGCTGCAGACCTCTGCAGGGAGAATGATTTTTGCGAAGCCGAAATTGATGGAAAAAGCGCTATAGCCATCCGATTGTAAAAGAGTGGATCAATTCGCTGCATTGTTTTATGATAGAGAGCGATAATGAAAGTCTATCTGCAGCTTTTTTGAAAAGCTTCGACGCTAGAGAAGGAGTAAAGCAATCCATTGGAATATAAAGTGATTATTCCTGCAGCTGGGCAAGGCAAACGGATGCGGGCAGGGAAAAACAAACAGTTTTTGCTGTTGGCTGATAAACCTGTCATCGCTCATACTTTAACCGTTTTTCAAAACGACCCGCATTGCAAAGAAATCGTGCTCGTGATCAATGAAAAGGAATCAGCGGAGTTTCAATCGCTGGTTGAAAAGCATCATTTTTCAAAAGTAAAACGATTCGTCAAGGGCGGCGCCGAAAGGCAGCACAGCGTTTTTAATGGGTTGAAATCATTGGATTGTGAAAAAGCGGACGATCTCATCCTTGTCCATGATGGAGCGCGTCCATTTGTCACGATGGATATGATTGCGCGTGTAGCGAAAAAAGCGGCTGCAACCGGTGCAGCCGTTTTAGCTGTGCCGATAAAAGATACGCTTAAACGGAGCGATGGTTCTGTTATTATAGAAACAGTTGATCGCTCTGGACTGTGGGCTGTGCAGACCCCGCAAGCTTTTCATTATTCCATTTTGTATGAGGCAAACGTTCATGCGGAGAAGGCCAAGCTTGCAGCCACAGACGATGCATCGCTCGTCGAGGCGCTCGGACATGAAGTTGCGATTGTCATGAGCGATGAAACGAATATAAAGCTTACAACTCCCGAAGATTTAATTGTTGCAGAAGTCATTTTAAAATGGAGGAAAGAATAGCGTTGATACGAATCGGACAAGGTTTTGACATTCACCAGCTACAAGCAGGACGCAAACTGATCATTGGCGGCGTTGAAATTCCGCATGAAAAAGGACTTCTTGGCCATTCAGATGCAGATGTGCTGCTGCATGCGATTAGCGATGCGTGTCTTGGCGCTTTGGCGCTGGGGGATATTGGCAAACATTTCCCGGATACGGATCCTGCCTATAAAGATGCGGATTCGCGAGAATTGCTGAAGCGCATTTGGGCAATGGTTAAAACGAAAGGCTATTGCCTGGGAAATTTAGATTGCACGATTTTGGCGCAGCGGCCAAAAATGGCGCCGCACATCGATATGATGCGCCAAACGATCGCTGCGCTGCTTGAAGCGGATGTGTCGCAGATTAACGTGAAAGCGACAACCGGAGAAAAATTGGGCTTTATCGGCAGAGAAGAAGGGATTGCAGCGCAAGCAGCCGTATTGCTGAAAAAAGCTAAATCATCTATCGATTGAAGGGAATGGGATAAACATGGGTAATGAAATTCGAGTGCGCTATGCTCCAAGCCCAACGGGGCATTTACATATTGGAAATGCAAGGACAGCATTGTTTAATTATTTGTTTGCCCGCTCCCAAAATGGTAAATTTATCATTCGCATTGAAGATACAGATGCGAGCCGAAATATTGAAGGCGGCGAACAAAGCCAGCTTCATTATTTGACATGGCTTGGCATTGAGTGGGACGAGAGCATCGACAAAGATGGCGGCTATGGACCGTATCGGCAGTCTGAACGGCTGCAGTTATATGCTGAACATGCAAATAAGCTGATGGAAAAAGGGCTGGCATATAAATGCTACTGTACGGAAGAAGAATTGGAAGCTGAACGGGAAGCCCAGCGGGCGCGGCATGAAATGCCGCGCTACTCCGGAAAATGCCGAAATTTAACGGATGAAGAGCGTGCAAAACTTGAAGCTGAAGGCCGCAAGCCGAGCATTCGCTTTAAAGTTCCGGAAGGCAAAGTGTATACGTTCCATGATCTTGTGAAAGACGAAGTATCGTTTGAATCAGATGGAATCGGCGACTTTGTCATCATTAAGAAAGACGGCGTCGCTACGTACAACTTTGCTGTTGTAATCGACGATCACTATATGAAAATTTCACACGTCCTTCGCGGCGACGACCACATTTCCAATACTCCGAGACAATTGATGATTTATGAAGCGTTTGGCTGGAAGCCTCCGACGTTCGGCCATATGACGCTTATCGTGAATGAAGAGCGCCAAAAATTAAGCAAACGCGATGAATCCATCATTCAGTTTATCGAGCAGTATGAAGAGCTTGGCTATTTGCCTGAAGCCTTGTTTAATTTTATTGCCTTGCTCGGCTGGTCGCCGGTTGGCGAAGAAGAAATTTTTTCAAAAGAACAGTTTATTGAAATGTTTGATGCGAAGCGGCTGTCAAAATCTCCAGCGGTTTTTGATACACAAAAACTCGCATGGATGAATAATCAATATATCAAAAACAGTCCGCTGGAACGCATTGTTGATTTGGCGCTGCCATATTTGATTAAGGCCGGCAGGCTGCCGGAAAAATTGCCGGAAGAGAAAAGAAAATGGGCGGAAGATTTAATCGCGCTTTATCAGGAGCAGCTCACATACGGCGCTGAAATTGTGGAATTAACAGACTTGTTTTTTCAAACGAATCTTTCGTATAATGAAGAAGCAAAGAAGGTGCTCAACGAAGAGCAAGCGCCTGAGGTGTTGTCCGCGTTTTTAGAAGAAATTGAACGCATTCAAGATTTTACGCCAAGCGCGATAAAGGAAGCGACGAAAGCCGTTCAGACAAAAACGGGGCATAAAGGGAAAAAACTGTTTATGCCCATTCGTGCAGCAACAACCGGGCAAACGAAAGGGCCTGAACTTCCTGCTGCGCTTGCGTTGTTAGGCAAAGATGTTGTCTTAGCGAGAGTAAAACATTTTCTTAATATAAAAGAATAAGCAGAAAACTGTGATGAGGAGAAGTAAAGATTGCACCGTTTCATCCAGAGAGAACCACATAGGCTGGAAGTGGTTTATGAAACGCAATCTTGAAATGCACCTCGGAGTCTTTTGCTGAAATGTTCGGCAAAGTAGGCAAAAGCGGGCGTCTCCGTTAAAGGGCAGCAAAGGACAATGCTAAGTTTTTTGTTTGGTTTTGCTAGTTTAGCATTGTACAAAACAGAGTGGGACCACGCTTAGACGGGCGTCTCTGTGTCTTCAGACACGGAGACGCTTTTTTGACGTTGTTCATTTTGCAAAACAGCAGCGTGAGGCATCTGGTTCTTTCGCATTTATCTTTGCAAGTTTAGAGAAACATAGAAACGAGATTGGAGGGGACTGCTGTGTTTAAAAGACTTCGTGAAGATATTCATGTTGTTTTTAAACACGATCCGGCCGCGAGAAGCGTGTTTGAAGTGATTTTTTCGTATTCGGGTCTTCACGCGATTTGGGCGCACCGCATCGCTCATTGGCTCTGGAGAAAGCGGCTGTATTTTCTTGCGCGTTTTATATCGCAAGTCAGCCGATTTTTGACAGGCGTTGAAATTCATCCCGGCGCAAAAATCGGAAGGCGGCTGTTTATTGACCATGGGATGGGGATTGTCATTGGAGAAACGTGTGAAATCGGCGACGACGTTGTCTTATTTCAAGGCGTTACGCTTGGCGGGACGGGAAAAGAAAAAGGCAAACGCCATCCAACAGTTGAAGATAATGTCATGGTTTCAGCAGGAGCTAAAGTCATCGGTGCGATTACCCTCGGCAAAAATTCGAAAATTGGCGCCGGTTCGGTCGTTTTGAAAGACGTGCCGCCGAATTCGACGGTTGTCGGAGTTCCCGGCCGGGTTGTTGTTCAAGACGGTGTGCGCGTGAATCGCCGCAATGAACAAGAACTGGTTGAGCAGGTGGAGGCTTTAAAACAGCAAGTCGCGAAGTTAGAAGAAAAATTATCAAGACTGGAACAAAGGAGCGGGAATAATGGCAATTAAAATTTATAATACGCTTACGCGCAAAAAAGAGACGTTTGTTCCAATTCAAGAAAACAAAGTGAAAATGTATGTATGCGGACCAACGGTGTACAATTACATTCATATTGGAAATGCACGCCCTCCGATCGTGTTTGACACCGTTCGCCGCTATTTTCAATACCGCGGCTATGACGTGCATTACGTTTCAAATTTTACAGATGTGGACGATAAAATTATTAAAGCTGCCCAAGAAGCGAAAGAAGATGTGCCTCAGCTAGCGGAACGCTTTATCCAAGCGTATTTTGAAGATATTGAAGCCCTTGGTGTGCAAAAAGCGGATGTTCACCCGCGCGTGCAAGAAAATATGCAGGAAATTATCGACTTTATTGAGGCGTTGATCGAAAAAGGGTATGCGTATGAAGAAGACGGCGACGTTTATTTTAAAACACGCAAATTTAAAGATTATGGGAAGCTTTCGCACCAATCCATTGATGATTTGCTCATTGGAGCCCGCATTGAAGTCGGTGAAAAAAAGCATGATCCACTCGATTTTACGTTGTGGAAAGCGGCGAAAGAAGGCGAAATTTCCTGGGAAAGCCCGTGGGGGGAAGGGCGGCCCGGCTGGCACATCGAGTGTTCAGCGATGGCCAAAAAATATTTAGGCGAAACGATTGATATTCATGCAGGCGGTCAAGATCTAACCTTTCCGCATCATGAAAATGAAATCGCGCAAACCGAGGCGTTGACAGGCAAACCTTTTGCAAATTATTGGATGCATAATGGGTATATTAAAATAAATGATGAAAAAATGTCCAAATCACTTGGAAATGTCGTGCTCGTCAACGAATTAATCAAACAATACGATCCGGAAGTCGTCCGCTTCTTTATGCTTTCGGTCCATTATCGAAATCCCATTAACTTTAATGATGAGCTGCTCATGAGCGCAAAAACGGGTCTTGAGCGGCTGAAAGAGACGGTGCAAAATATTGAACATCGACTGGAGATTTCGATTGATCTCGATCATCATGCAGATCCGGCGCTTGCGGCTGTCCGCGATTTAAAAGTGCAGTTTGTTGAAGCGATGGATGATGATTTTAATACGGCGAATGCCATTGCCGTTTTGTTTGAACTGTCAAAAGAAGCGAACCGGTATTTGCGGAATAAAAATTCGTCAAAGCGCGTGCTGACATCATTTTTAGATGCAATGCTAGAAATTTCAGGTGTGCTTAATCTCTCCTTGCAGCAAGAAAAAGAGCTGCTTGACAGCGAAATTGAACAAATGATCCAAGAACGCGAAAAAGCGAGGAAAGTGCGGGATTTTGCAAAAGCAGACGCGATTCGCGACGAGCTTTTGCGCAAGCAAATCATACTGGAAGATACGCCGCAAGGGGTCCGCTGGAAGAGGAAAACTTGATATGAGCATGAAAGAAAGCGACGTCAAGCAATTGAATGGAGTTGCGCTGGCTTATATCGGAGATGCGGTGCTTGAACTGTTTGTCCGCGAATATTTGCTCAACCAAGGCGAAACTCGGCCGCAGCGCCTGCATCGCCGCGCAACGTATTATGTGTCAGCAAAAGCGCAAGCTTCGGCATTCGATCAACTGATGGAAGCTCATTTTTTTACAGAAGAAGAAGAAGCCATTTTGCGAAGAGGGCGGAATGCGAAGGCTGGAACCATTCCGAAAAATACAGATGTGCATACGTATCGGCAAAGTACAGCTTTTGAAGCGCTGATCGGCTATCATTATTTGCTGAAGCGGAAAGAACGGTTAAACAAGCTGATTGCCATGCTGATCGAAGCGGTTGAAAAGGATGAAAACGATGGAAAGTGAAATGATTATCGGCAGAAATCCAGTGTTGGAAGCGCTAAGAGCCGAGCGCGAAATGAATAAAATTTGGGTGAGTGAAAGCGCCCGCAGAGGACAGATGAGCGAACTTCTTCGCTTGGCGAAGCAAAGCGGGGCTCCCATTCAATTTGTTCCGAAACAACGGCTCAATAAGCTTGCAGGAACAACGAACCATCAAGGCGTCATTGCATCTGTTTCCGCTTATCGGTATGCGACGCTTGATGATTTGTTTCAAAAAGCGGAATCAGCAGGCGAAAAACCTTTTTTTCTGCTTCTTGATGAAATTGAAGATCCGCAGAATCTCGGTTCGATTTTGCGGACGTCAGATGCAACGGGCGTTCACGGCGTTATTATACCGAAACGCCGTTCAGCCGGCTTAACAGCAGCGGCGGCAAAAGCGTCAGCCGGCGCGATTGAACACGTGCCCGTAGCTCGCGTCACCAACTTGTCGCAAACGATGGAGGAATTGAAAGCGCGTGGGATCTGGTTCGTTGGCGCCGATATGGAAGGTTCGCAAGATTATCGTAAAGTTGATTACGATCTGCCGGTGGCGCTCGTCATCGGAAATGAAGGACAAGGAATCAGCCGATTGATTAAAAAAAAGTGTGATTTTCTTGTGCGTTTGCCGATGAAAGGAAAAGTAGCGTCGCTTAATGCTTCTGTCGCAGCGGCCGTATTCATGTATGAAGTGTTTCGGAAACGCAGTCTGGCGGGAGGTTAGAAAATGGATATTTTGCTAGTGGACGGGTATAACATGATTGGCGCCTGGCCTGAATTGAAACGTTTAAAAACAGAAGATTTAGAAGGCGCCCGCGATCTGCTCATTGCTAAAATGGCAGAGTATCAAGCATATACAGGCTATAGAGTGATTGTCGTTTTTGACGCCCATCTCGTTCCAGGCATTCAACAAATCTATCAGCAGCATGATGTCACGGTCATTTATACAAATGAAAACGAAACGGCCGATGAAAAAATTGAAGCGCTTGTTAAAGAATTGAAAGATGTCACGACGCAAATTTATGTCGCTACCTCGGATTACGCAGAGCAAAAAATGATTTTTGGACAAGGCGCATTGCGCAAATCCGCTCGGGAGCTGCTCATTGAAATGGAAAAAATTGAAAAGAACATAGCTCAAAACATTGAAGCCAATTATACGAAAAAACGGCAGTCAAAAATACGGCTTTCACCGGAAGTTCAAGAAAAATTTGAGAAAATGCGGCGCGGTTTAATCTAATGTTGACGCTATTCAAAATACTGTTATAATAGAAATAATTCCATTTTTTTAAAATATGTAATTTTTCGACTTTTCCGTGTTGCGCCAACTGTTTGCCAAATCGCGAGGGATGTTCTGAAACCGCTCACAAAGCAGCATACACAGAAACACAATGCTAGCTGTCAGAATGATACATCATGGTTGGGGGGAATGAATGGAACATGTTGGAAGTTGCAGAGCCAGTCAAATTTCAATCGCTTGAAGATGAAGAGCTTGTGAAAATGGTTCAAGATGGGGATGCGCAAGCCCTTGAATATTTGATTCTAAAATATAAAAATTTTGTCAGAGCAAAGGCGCGATCCTATTTTTTAATTGGCGCTGATCGGGAAGATATCGTCCAAGAAGGCATGATTGGATTGTATAAAGCCATTCGCGATTTTCGCGAGGACAAGCTGTCAACATTTAAAGCGTTTGCCGAACTTTGCATCACGAGGCAAATGATTACGGCAATAAAAACAGCGACAAGGCAAAAGCATATTCCGCTCAATTCCTATGTTTCGTTGGACAAGCCCATTTACGATGAAGAATCGGATCGGACTTTAATGGATGTGTTGTCGGGAACGAGCAAGTTGGATCCGGAAATCTTGCTCATACATCGTGAACAGTTTAATGACATTGAAGTGAAAATGACGGAAGTGCTAAGCGATTTGGAGCGGCAAGTGCTGATGCAGTATTTAGACGGCCGTTCATACCAAGAAATTTCGGATGATTTAAACCGCCATGTGAAATCGATTGACAATGCGCTGCAGCGTGTGAAAAGAAAGCTTGAACGTTATTTGGAGATTCGCGAACTCACCTTTTAAAAACAGGGAGCTTCCCTGTTTTTCTGATTCATTGCAGAAGGTTTGCAAGTTTCGGCTTACGTTGACATGCTGTTTTTAGCTGTGATAAAGTTGGTTCAGTAAAGATTTGATGGGATGGAGCGAGTTCTGTTGCGCGTGAAAGTGATCCTGGCATGTTCGGAATGCGGGCATCGAAATTATTCAACGGTTAAAAACAAACTTTCTCATTCACAAAGGTTTGCGATCAGAAAGTATTGCAAAACGTGCAATGCCCATACCGAGCACAAAGAGACGAAATGATGAAAAAATGGTTGAATCGATTGCGATTGTTGAAGTTGGGAAGGAGACTTAATAAAACCGATGTTCAAGAAGGCAGGCCAATTTTTTAAAAATGTCGCTAACGAAATGAAAAAAGTTCGTTGGCCGACAAAAAATGAATTAGTGAAATATACGATAACTGTAATTGTTACTGTAGCTTTTGTCACTTTATTTTTCGTTGTAGTTGACTTTGGCATTTCATCCCTGCTTAAATGGATCACAGATTAAGCGTTATAGATTCTGACAGGTCAGGATAAAATGGAAGTAAACACATTGGGGAGGGAAGGACTTAGCGTCCTGAAGCGAATGGAAAAAAGATGGTACGTTGTTCATACGTATTCCGGCTATGAAAATAAAGTAAAGACAAATTTAGAAAAACGTGTAGAATCGATGGGAATGTCAGATAAAATTTTCCGCGTATTGGTCCCAGTCGAAGAAGAGACGGAAATTAAAAACGGCAAAAAGAAAAAGACGATGCGCAAAGTGTTTCCCGGCTACGTTTTAACCGAAATGATCATGACGGATGATTCGTGGTACGTTGTCCGCAATACGCCGGGTGTGACTGGATTTGTCGGTTCGAGCGGTGCAGGTTCAAAACCAACTCCCCTTTTACCGGAAGAAGTGGAATCGATATTAAAAAGCATGGGTTATGAAACGCCAAAACCGGAAGTTGATTTTCAAGTCAATGACAGTGTAAAAGTAAAAGAAGGGCCTTTTGCTGATTTTGTCGGAAAAATTGAAGCGATTGATTTTGACAAGCAAAAAGTGAAAGTCCACGTAAATATGTTTGGCAGGGAAACGCCGGTTGAATTGGACTTTACGCAGATTGAAAAAATTTAATCGCGAGTTTGCTTTTGTTTTATAAAAATGATAGAATTTTAATGTTTCAAAAGTCCATTTGCGGCTTTTGTTTTTTATGGGTGGGAGGGTGCAAGCCCAAATACCACATCACGGACTTAAGGAGGTGTGTCACGTGGCTAAAAAAGTGTTTCAAGTTGTTAAACTTCAAATCCCTGCTGGAAAAGCAAATCCAGCGCCGCCGGTGGGGCCTGCGCTTGGCCAAGCTGGCATCAACATTATGGAATTTTGTAAAGAATTCAACGCGCGTACGCAAGAAAATGCAGGTTTAATCGTTCCGGTTGAAATCACCGTTTTTGAAGATCGCTCATTTACGTTTATTACAAAAACACCGCCTGCTGCTGTGCTTTTGAAAAAGGAAGCCGGCATTAAATCAGGTTCAGGCGAGCCGAACAAAAACAAAGTCGCAACCATCAAGCGTGCAAAAATTCGTGAAATCGCTGAATTGAAAATGCCTGATTTAAATGCTGCAAGCGTAGAGGCGGCGATGAAAATGGTGGAAGGAACAGCGCGCAGCATGGGAATTACTGTTGAAGATTAAGGCAGGAAGCCGAGGTTTCGGTTGAACGCGTGGGAGGACAATCCGTTATACCACAATAGGGAGGAAATGAAATTGGCAAAGAAAGGCAAAAAATACCTGGAGTCTGTCAAACTCATTGACAAAACGAAACTTTATGATGCAAAGGAAGCGCTGGAGCTGGTTAAAAAAACAGCAAAAGCGAATTTTGATGAAACCGTCGAAGTTGCGGTTCGCCTAGGTGTCGATCCGCGCAAAAACGATCAACAAATTCGCGGCGCTGTAGTGCTGCCGAACGGCACTGGAAAAACACAGCGCGTGCTCGTGTTTGCTAAAGGCGAAAAAGCGAAGGAAGCGGAAGCAGCCGGCGCCGATTATGTTGGCGATCAAGAGTATATTAATAAAATCAACCAAGGCTGGTTTGATTTTGATGTCATTGTTGCAACTCCGGACATGATGGCTGAAGTCGGAAAACTCGGACGTGTTCTCGGTCCGAAAGGATTGATGCCAAACCCGAAAACCGGAACAGTGACATTTGAAATTGAAAAGGCGGTAAAAGAAATCAAAGCTGGAAAAGTCGAGTATCGTGTTGACAAAGCAGGCAATGTTCATACGCCAATTGGAAAAGTTTCATTCGAGACGGAGAAGCTGGTAGAGAACTTTGAAACGATTATTGATGCGCTTGTCAAAGCGAAGCCTGCTGCTGCAAAAGGCGCGTACTTGAAAAATATTTCAGTCTCGTCTACGATGGGGCCTGGAATTAAAGTAAATCCTGCTGCTTATGTTTAAGCGTTGACTTGTTTGTACATCGCGTTTATACTGAAACAAGTGAAAATATGAAATGCAATCATACCGTAGACAGTAGGGGTGCCGATGCGCACTTAATCATCCTACCGAGGTGGTTATTTGGCGGAACGAACGGCGTTTCGTTCGATAGATAGCACCTTCATGTCGATCGGCATGAAGGTTTTTTTAGGCTGCCGCCGCTACCGCGGCACGGTATGACGATTTAGGAGGTGTCACAGTGAGCAGCAAATTAGAGAGCAAAAAACAAATTGTTAGCGAGATTACAGAAAAACTGCGAGCGAGTAAAGCGACGATTCTCGTTGACTATCGCGGCTTGAATGTCGCGGCTGCAACAGAATTGCGCAAACAGCTGCGCGAAGCCGGCGTAGAATTCAAAGTATACAAAAACACACTGGTTCGCCGCGCTACAGCGGAAGCTGACATGACAGAACTCGATGAACAACTCGTCGGCCCTACAGCGATTGCGTTCAGCAATGAAGATGTTGTTGCGCCTGCAAAAGTGCTGAGCAAATTTGCCAAAGATCATGAAGCGCTCGAAATTAAAACAGGCGTGATTGAAGGCCGTGTCGTATCGCTTGATGAAATTAAAGCACTTGCAGAGCTGCCGTCTCGCGAAGGGCTTCTTTCCATGCTGCTTAGCGTCTTGCAAGCGCCAATGCGCAACTTTGCGCTGGCTGCAAAAGCAGTTGCTGATCAAAAAGAAGGAGAAGAAGGCGCATAATCAGATCGCCTGATGACAAAGAAAGTTTTCATTTAAGGAGGAAATGAATTATGAGCAAAGAAGAAATTATTGAAGCGATAAAAGAAATGACAGTGCTTGAGTTAAATGATCTTGTCAAAGCCATTGAAGAAGAATTTGGCGTTACTGCCGCTGCACCTGTTGCAGTTGCTGGCGGAGCAGCCGCTGCAGGAGATGGAGCAGAAGAGCAATCAGAATTTGATGTTGTTTTGACAGATGCTGGTGCAAGCAAAATTAAAGTCATCAAAGTGGTTCGCGAAATTACAGGGCTTGGCCTTAAAGATGCGAAAGAACTTGTTGACAACGCTCCAAAGCCAATTAAAGAAGGCGTAGAAAAAGAAGAAGCTGAAGAAATTAAAGCGAAGCTTGAAGAAGTCGGCGCTGGCGTCGAACTTAAATAAGCGATGAAAAAAAGCAGGGTGTGCCTGTTGAAAAGGAGGGCATGCCCTGCTATTTTGCATTCTGGCCATGAAGATTGGCAAAAGAGGTGGGAAGCTTGGAGCATTATTATTCTGAAAAACCATCAGCGAAGCGTGCGCCGAAACGCATTGATTTAACTGTAAATGGCCATCATTTGACGTTTACAACAGATGTCGGCGTCTTTTCAAAGCGCATGATTGACTTTGGAACGAGGCTGCTTATTGAATCGTTTCGCTTTCCAGCCCAAAAAGGGCCCATTGCCGATGTTGGCTGCGGATACGGCCCCATCGGCCTCGCATTGGCGAAACAAGCGCCTGAACGAAAAATTGTGATGGTTGATATTAACGAGCGCGCAGTCGAGCTGGCTGAAAAAAATCGCTTGGTGAACGGAGTGCACAATGCAGTCGTGCTGAAAAGCGATTTGCTGGAAAACGTAAAAACGGAGCGTTACGCCGCGGTTGTATCAAACCCTCCCATTCGAGCTGGAAAAAAAGTTGTCTATGAACTTTTTCATCAAGCGCATGAAAGTTTGCTTCCGGAAGGCGAGTTTTGGCTCGTCATTCAAAAAAAGCAGGGCGCGCCTTCGGCTCAAAAAAAATTAATGTCGCTGTTTGGCAATGTTGACGTCGTCAACAAAGCGAAAGGATATAACATTTTCCGGATGCGCAAATAATGCGTTTATGTTTCCAAGTGTTTTGCCCGTTTGCAGCCGCGAAACGCTTTTTCAAGAATTGCGCCGATGTGAAACAATGCGTTTTCATTTCCAATGCGGCTGATCAGCTGCAAGCTGATCGGCAGACCGTGTTTATCTTCTGCAATTGGAACGGAAAGCGCAGGCAGCCCGAGAACGTTGGCATAGCTCGTATAAGGCATTTTTCTCAGGATTTTTAAACGGTTTGAAAACAGCCCGCCGTCGAGTTTTTGATGTTTTTTAGCGGGTGTCGGATACGACGGCAAGATTAAAACCGCATGATTTAAAAAATCGATTTGCATCTTCAATTTTTTTGGCAATTTTTCTTTCCAGCCCTCTGATTTTTTCTGAATTTGTCTGAAATAGAACGGTTCCGATTTTTCCGAGCGCCATTGTTTTTAAAAAGAAGCAGTTGTCATCGGTGTTATTGGCCATCCGTTCTTTGATTAATGTGCGAAAAATTGGAAACCTCATGTTGTCGTTGAATGCCAGTGGCCAGATATCTTTGCCGCCGTCAATCGATAAGATTTGCAAATGATGAATCGTCAGCATGGAGTTTAAGTGCGGAACGTCCGCTTCGGTTAGCACGGGAAAAGATTTTTTTAAAAAAGCGCGCACGGCATGCAGTGCCGTTAACGTATCGGATGAAACGCGATATTTCGGTTCAGGAATGACAAGCTGAAACTTTTCAAGATTTATGTCTGGAGGATTTTCTTTGGCGATGATCGAGTGAATCAGTTCTGCATCAGCCACCGATTTGCTCAACGCTCCAATTCCGAGCATTGCCTCTTGCAAAGGGTGGGCGGCAGGCGCGGGGAGATGGCCGGCGTCTGAAACTTTGCCGAGATCCACTTTTAAATGTAATGACTCCGTTAAAATGGGCTGGATTGCGCAGCGAACCGAAAATATCCGATCCGACGCTGGCGGCTGCTCCGCCGCTTGCAATGAGTGCGCCGCATCCGCCGCTGGAACCGCCGGCCGTCCGCGTTTCATTCCATGGGTTTTTCGTTGCGCCGTGTATTTATTTGCTGATTCAAAATGCAGCCCCAACACGCCCGTATTCGTTTTTCCAATGATAATGGCTCCTTCGTTTTTTAATCGTTTTACAACTTTGGAATCTTCGGATTCAATCGTATCCGCTCTGTGAACAAGCCCTGAAGTCGTTCTCATCCCTTTGACATGAAACAGATCTTTAACGGTGATTGGAACGCCGAATAATTTTCCGGCAATTTTCCCTGCTTTTCGCCGTTCGTCGCATTTCTTTGCCTCTTGCAAAGCTTCATCGAACCGTTCTTCCACCAGCCCATTGATCCGGTGGTTGATCCGCTTGATATGCGTGATGTATGTTTTCGCAGCTTCATAGGAAGAGATTTTTCCAGAGCGAATCTCTTTTGCAAGCGTAGCTGCGTCGGAATCAAGAATCTCGCTTTTTATCGTTTTCTCCATGTGCGACGCCCCCTTTAAACAAAAAATGGCGCAAAATGTTTGGCAATACAATAAAAATTCTGAATTTTTCCCCTAACAAAAAGAAGTTCTGCCGCCGCTATCTTGTCTTGCCAACCGATTCAGAAGTTTCGATTCGCGCGCTGGATTCGGCATAAAAATGCATGGCGGCTGGCGCAAAGCTTCGAAAGCTTTCATCGCTGCACAAAGCGGGCAAGCTGCGGCATGATGCAAATATGTCCATGGCTGATGCCTTTTAACTTATGAAAAAAATTTCCATTGCGGCTTTTTCGGATATTCGTTGGAAATGAAAATTGTTGTTGATTCTTGGTTTTAAATATGATAGCATTATTTAATGCTAACACTTTAGACCGTCAATTCTACGAAAGACCGGCAAAGATCCTTCCGTTCCTTAGGCAGCGAAGCCTTGCATATGTAAAAAGGCAATGTGAGAAGGTTCTTTTTGTCATGTATGAATAAAAAGAGATTCGGCAAGACTAACATAATTAGAAAAGTTAAAGGGGAAAAGAGGCTTTCGTCTCCCTTTTCTTTTTTGTTCTTTAAACGATCGCACACCTGACTTTTTTACTGGGTTCCTGTTGGCAGCTTGCGTGCCAGAAGTTCAATTTATAATGGAACGCGCGCCGATTTCTCAAATGGTAGATGACATTAAAATGCAATGATTTAAGGGGTGAATGAGTTGACAGGTCAACTAATTCAGTATGGACGCCACCGCCAAAGAAGATCGTATGCAAGAATTAACGAAGTATTGGAGCTCCCAAATCTTATCGAAATTCAAACGGCTTCTTACCAATGGTTTCTTGATGAGGGATTGCGCGAGATGTTTCAAGACATTTCTCCGATTGAAGATTTTACGGGGAATCTTGTGCTTGAATTTGTAGATTACAGTCTCGGAGAAGCGAAGTATTCGGTAGAAGAAGCGAAAGAACGCGATGTTACATATTCGGCGCCGCTTCGAGTCAAAGTTCGGTTGATTAATAAAGAAACCGGCGAAGTGAAAGAGCAAGAGGTGTTCATGGGAGACTTTCCTCTCATGACGGAAAACGGCACGTTTATTATTAATGGAGCCGAACGGGTCATCGTATCTCAGCTTGTCCGTTCCCCGAGCGTTTATTACAGCGAGAAAATTGACAAAAACGGGAAACGCGGCTTTACGGCTACCGTGATACCAAACCGAGGAGCATGGCTCGAATTCGAGACCGATGCAAAAGATATTGTGTATGTTCGAATTGATCGGACGCGCAAAATTCCGGTTACAGTCCTGCTAAGGGCATTAGGGTTTGGCTCTGATCAAGAAATCATCGACCTTCTGGGAGAAGACGAGTTTTTAAGAAATACACTGGAAAAAGACAATACCGACAGTCCAGAAAAAGCGTTGATTGAAATTTATGAACGTTTGCGTCCAGGCGAACCGCCGACGATTGAAAATGCGAAAAATTTAATTGAATCGCGATTCTTTGATCCGAAACGATACGATCTTGCCAGCGTAGGTCGTTACAAGATCAACAAAAAGCTTCATATTAAAAACCGCTTATTCAATCAGCGGCTGGCTGAAAAGATTGTTGATGCTGAAACTGGCGAAGTGCTTGCAGATGTCGGCGATGTTCTCGATCGCAGACTGCTCGATAAAATCTTGCCTTCATTGGAAAAAAATGTTGGCTATCGCACGTTCCGGCCTTATGGCGGAGTTGTTGACGATGGCGAAGTCAAAATTCAGTCGATTAAAATTTTCGCTCCTGATGATGATGAAAAAATTATTCATGTCATCGGCAACGGAAACATTGAGGAAAGTGTAAAACATATTATGCCTGAAGACATTATTGCTTCGGTGAATTATTTCTTCAATTTGCTTCACAATGTTGGAAATATTGATGACATTGACCATCTCGGCAACCGCCGCCTTCGTTCTGTCGGCGAGCTGCTGCAGAATCAGTTTAGAATTGGGCTTTCTCGGATGGAACGGGTGGTCCGCGAACGGATGTCGATTCAAGATACAAACGTGATCACGCCGCAGGCGCTCATTAACATTCGCCCGGTCATTGCAGCGATCAAAGAGTTTTTCGGCAGTTCGCAGCTTTCTCAATTTATGGATCAGACGAACCCGCTGGCGGAATTGACGCATAAACGCCGCCTTTCAGCGTTGGGGCCAGGCGGGTTGACGCGCGAGCGTGCAGGCATGGAAGTCCGTGATGTGCATTATTCCCATTACGGAAGAATGTGTCCGATTGAAACGCCCGAAGGGCCAAACATCGGCTTGATTAACTCGCTTTCAACATACGCAAAAGTCAATAAATACGGATTTATTGAGACGCCTTACCGCCGGGTTGATCCGGAAACAGGAAAAGTAACGGATCAAATTGATTACTTAACGGCAGATGAAGAAGATCATTATATTGTCGCTCAAGCGAACGAACCGCTAAATGAAGATGGCACGTTTGCCAATGAAACGGTGTATGCCCGTTTTCGCGGAAACAATGCGGTATTCAAGCGTGAATTGATTGATTACATGGACGTGTCGCCAAAACAAGTGGTATCGGCGGCGACCGCATGCATTCCTTTTTTGGAAAACGATGACTCAAACCGTGCGCTCATGGGTGCGAACATGCAGCGTCAAGCTGTGCCGCTTCTCGTTCCTGAGGCGCCGATTGTCGGCACTGGAATCGAGTATGTTTCCGCAAAAGATTCAGGGGCTGCCGTCATTTGCAAACATGACGGCATCGTTGAACGCGTCACAGCATCCGAAATTTGGGTGAGACGCATTGAAGAGGTCGACGGCAAAGAGGTGCATGGAGAACTTGATAAATACAACTTGCAAAAATTCGTACGCTCTAACCAAGGCACCTGCTACAATCAACGGCCAGTCGTCAAAAAAGGCGAACGAGTTGAAAAAGATGAGATTTTAGCTGACGGCCCGTCAATGGAAAAAGGCGAACTGGCACTTGGCCGCAACGTGCTTGTTGCATTTATGACCTGGGATGGATACAACTACGAAGATGCGATTATCATGAGCGAACGGCTTGTCAAAGATGACGTCTATACTTCAATCCATATCGAAGAATATGAATCGGAAGCTCGTGACACAAAACTGGGGCCGGAAGAAATTACACGCGATATACCGAATGTAGGAGAAGATGCGCTTCGCAATTTAGATGAAAGAGGAATCATTCGCATCGGTGCTGAAGTCCGGGCCGGCGACATTCTCGTTGGAAAAGTGACGCCGAAAGGCGTGACTGAATTGACAGCGGAGGAACGTCTGCTGCATGCGATTTTTGGTGAAAAAGCCCGCGAAGTCCGCGATACGTCACTGCGTGTTCCGCATGGCGGCGACGGCATTGTTCTGGACGTTAAAGTGTTTAACCGCGAAGACGGCGATGAATTGCCTCCAGGAGTCAATCAACTTGTCCGCGTGTACATCGTTCAAAAGCGGAAAATCCATGAAGGCGACAAAATGGCAGGACGCCACGGAAATAAAGGGGTTATTTCCAAAATTTTACCGGTCGAAGACATGCCGTATTTGCCTGATGGAACGCCGATTGACGTGATGCTGAATCCGCTCGGCGTGCCGTCGCGGATGAATATCGGCCAAGTGCTTGAACTTCATCTCGGCATGGCGGCCAAGCGTTTGGGCATTTATGTCGCAACGCCGGTATTTGACGGAGCGAATGAACAGGACGTTTGGGATACGCTCGAAGAAGCTGGATTGCCGCGTGATGGAAAAACGATATTATATGACGGCAGAACCGGCGAACCGTTTGACAATCGCATTTCTGTCGGTGTGATGTACATGATCAAACTGGCACATATGGTTGACGACAAGCTTCATGCTCGGTCAACGGGTCCATACTCGCTCGTTACGCAGCAGCCCCTTGGCGGAAAAGCGCAATTCGGCGGACAGCGTTTTGGCGAGATGGAAGTATGGGCGCTCGAAGCTTATGGAGCGGCTTACACGCTGCAAGAAATTTTGACGGTTAAATCTGATGATGTCGTCGGACGTGTGAAAACGTATGAAGCGATCGTGAAAGGTGAAAATGTACCGGAGCCAGGCGTTCCAGAATCATTTAAAGTATTGATAAAAGAATTGCAAAGCCTCGGAATGGACGTCAAAATTTTGTCAGGCGATAATGAAGAAATTGAAATGAAAGAGCTGGATGATGAAGATGATCCGTCCAATGAGCGATTGAACTTGCAGACGGAATCGGTTGGCGCTAGAGAATAAGCGTGTTGTTTTTCAATAGCAAGATAAGCAGCCGAAATAGAAAGGGAGGTAGCCCCTTTGATAGATGTCAACAATTTTGAGTATATGAAAATTGGTCTAGCTTCACCGAATAAAATTCGTTCATGGTCGCGAGGGGAAGTAAAAAAACCCGAAACGATCAATTACCGCACGTTAAAGCCTGAAAAAGACGGGCTGTTTTGCGAACGGATTTTCGGCCCGACAAAAGATTGGGAATGCCATTGCGGCAAGTATAAGCGTGTTCGATATAAAGGCGTTGTTTGCGATCGCTGCGGCGTTGAAGTGACTCGCGCGAAAGTGAGAAGGGAAAGAATGGGGCACATCGAATTGGCTGCCCCAGTTTCCCATATTTGGTATTTTAAAGGGATTCCGAGCAGAATGGGTTTGCTGCTCGATATGTCGCCGCGCGCATTGGAGGAAATTATTTACTTTGCATCATATGTTGTTACGGATCCGGGTGATACACCACTTGAGAGAAAGCAGCTGCTATCAGAAAAAGAATATCGTGTGTATCGCGAAAAGTATGGGCAGTCATTTTCAGCGCAAATGGGGGCCGAAGCGATTAAAAAACTGCTTCAAGACGTTGATTTGGAAAAAGAAGTCGAAGAATTAAAAGAAGAGTTGAAAACCATTCAAGGACAAAGGCGGACAAGAGCCATCAAACGCTTGGAAGTGCTTGAAGCGTTTCGCAATTCAGGAAACAAACCGGAATGGATGGTTTTAGATGTTTTGCCTGTCATCCCTCCGGAGCTTCGCCCGATGGTTCAGCTTGACGGAGGCCGTTTTGCAACGTCTGATTTAAACGATTTGTACCGCCGCGTCATCAACCGAAACAATCGTTTGAAACGCTTGCTTGATTTGGGCGCGCCAAACATTATCGTGCAAAATGAAAAGCGGATGCTGCAAGAAGCTGTTGATGCGCTGATTGACAATGGCCGCCGCGGCCGGCCTGTCACGGGTCCGGGCAATCGTCCGTTAAAATCGCTTTCCCATATGCTAAAAGGAAAACAAGGCCGTTTTAGACAGAACTTGCTCGGAAAGCGCGTTGACTATTCTGGGCGTTCCGTCATTGTCGTAGGGCCAAAATTAAAAATGTATCAGTGCGGTTTGCCGAAAGAAATGGCGCTTGAGCTGTTTAAACCGTTTGTCATGAAAGAACTTGTTGCAAAAGGGTTTGCGCATAACATCAAAAGTGCAAAACGAAAAATTGAAAAACTTCATGCTGAAGTGTGGGACGTTCTTGAAGAAGTCATTAAAGAGCACCCTGTGCTTTTAAACCGCGCTCCGACGCTGCATCGTTTAGGCATTCAAGCGTTTGAGCCCGTCCTTGTTGAAGGCCGCGCCATTCAACTGCATCCGCTCGTCTGTACCGCGTATAATGCTGACTTTGATGGCGACCAGATGGCGGTGCATGTTCCGTTATCGGCCGAAGCGCAAGCTGAAGCAAGAATTTTAATGCTTGCTGCCCAAAACATATTAAATCCGAAAGATGGAAAGCCGGTTGTAACGCCTTCTCAAGACATGGTGCTCGGCAATTATTACTTGACGATTGAGAAAAAAGGCGCGATTGGCGAAGGCATGATCTTCAAAGATACGAATGAAGCATTGATCGCCTATCAAAACGGGCATGTTCATTTGCACACGCGCGTTGCGATTAAAGCGGACTCGCTTGGGAAAAAGCCTTTTACGGAAGAGCAAAAGAAAAAGCTGCTGCTGACAACCGTCGGAAAGCTCATTTTCAATGAAATCATGCCGGAATCGTTCCCGTATATCAATGAGCCGACAACAGAAAACTTGCAGCAGGCCACGCCTGATCGCTATTTCGTCGATCCTGGCGCAAACATTAAAGAAGAGCTCGAAAAACGCGAGCCTGTCCCTCCGTTTAAAAAAGGCATTCTTGGCAAAATTATTGCCGAAGTATTCAAGCGCTTTAAAATCACAGAAACATCAAAAATGCTTGATCTTATGAAAGATCTAGGTTTTAAATATTCCACTCAGGCGGGGATAACCGTCGGGATAACTGACGTTGTTGTTCTCCCTGAAAAACAGGAAATTTTAAAAGAAGCAGAAGAAAAAGTAGAAAGAGTCCAAAAGCAATTCCGCCGCGGATTAATCACAGAAGAAGAGCGATATGAACGCGTCATTTCCATTTGGAGCGAAGCAAAAGACATCATCCAAGATCGTTTGATGAAATCGCTTGACAGCATGAATCCGATCTTTATGATGAGCGATTCCGGTGCGAGAGGGAATCCGTCAAACTTTACCCAGCTTGCGGGCATGCGCGGGCTCATGGCGAACCCTGCGGGCCGAATTATCGAGTTGCCGATTAAGTCAAGCTTCCGCGAAGGTCTAACGGTGCTTGAGTACTTTATTTCGACGCACGGCGCACGCAAAGGGCTCGCTGACACGGCTTTGAAAACTGCAGACTCCGGCTATTTGACCCGCCGCCTCGTTGACGTTGCACAAGACGTCATTGTAAGAGAAGTCGACTGCGGAACCGATCGCGGCTTAACGGTTACGGCGATTCAGGATGGCAGCGAAGTGATTGAAAGCTTGTACGATCGACTTGTCGGAAGAACTGCGTTTCGCACTGTCAAACATCCTGAAACGAATGAAGTGCTTGTGAAGAAAAACGAACAAATTAACGAAGACATTGCATCAAAAATTGTTGAAGCCGGCATTGAAGAAGTTCAGATTCGTTCAGTATTTACATGCGAATCGAGACACGGCGTCTGTAAAAAATGCTATGGCCGGAACTTAGCGACAGGAGACGACGTCGAAGTCGGCGAAGCCGTTGGCATTATCGCTGCCCAGTCCATTGGCGAACCGGGTACGCAGCTTACGATGAGAACATTCCATACCGGCGGTGTGGCAGGAGACGATATCACGCAAGGTTTGCCGAGAATTCAGGAGCTGTTTGAAGCTCGAAATCCAAAAGGGCAAGCCGTCATCAGTGAATTAGATGGAAAAATCATCGATGTGATCGATGCAAAAGACAAGCGTGAAGTCGTCGTCCAAGGCGAAATCGAAACGCGCCGCTACACAATTCCGTATGGTGCGAGAATTAAAGTTTCCGTTGGAGATGAAGTCAAAGGCGGCCAAGAAATTACGGAAGGCTCGATCGATCCGAAAGAATTGATTCGGATTACGGGAATCGAAGGCGTTCAATCTTATTTGCTTCGCGAAGTGCAAAAAGTGTATCGCATGCAAGGCGTTGAAATCGGCGATAAGCACATCGAAGTGATGGTCCGCCAAATGATGCGGAAAGTTCGCATTATCGACGCCGGCGACACGGATGTCCTTCCAGGCGCGCTGCTTGACGTGCATACCTTTAAAGATGTGAACAAAGAAGTTCTGTTGAATGGCGGCCGTCCTGCGACAGCGCGTCCGGTATTGCTGGGAATCACGAAAGCTTCGCTTGAAACGGATTCCTTCTTGTCAGCAGCTTCTTTCCAAGAAACAACGAGAGTCTTGACTGACGCAGCAATCAAAGGAAAAGTTGACGAGCTGCTCGGCTTGAAAGAAAACGTCATTATTGGGAAACTTGTGCCAGCGGGCACTGGAATGGCTCGATACCGCAGCATCAAGGTAAAGAGCGAAGCAGAGGATGCGGAACAAGCGGACGCGGAAAATGAAGAAACGTTAATTGCTCAAGAATAAGGAAGCGTTTCATGGAATCGCAGCTTTTAAAGCAATTGCGTTTGGCGCTCGCTTTAGAAGGTGCAAACCGCCTTCTAAAGCGAATCATTTTTGTTGTTGACAAACGTTCTTCATAGGTGCTATTATTACAAAGTGGTTCGAAACCTGTGCTTTGGAGGATTATTTGATGTCTTATGAAAAAGTTTCACAGGCGCAAGAAATTGTTGTTGGGACCAAGCAAACATTGAAAGCTCTTCAAGATGGTCAAGTGCGAGAGCTGATTATCGCCGAAGATGCTGAACCGCGTGTTGTGGATAAAGTGAAAGAGCTTGCCGGCGAGCTCGGCGTTCCCATTGCGAAAGTCGACTCGATGAAAAAGCTTGGAAAAGCTTGCGGCATAGAAGTTGGAGCAGCAGCGGTAGCAATAAAGAAATAATAAATTTGCACGCACTTTTGTGCAAATCTTTCTTTTTCCCAATAATGAGCCACCTGGATGTGTGGAATTAGATTTGCGCACAACGATGCGCATAAATGAGCTTTCAAAACGTGAAGCTGGTTCTATGCAAGGAGCACATGAAAGGAGGAGAATGAATGCCTACAATCAACCAATTAATTCGCAAAGGGCGCAAGTCCAAATCGAAAAAATCAGATTCCCCGGCTTTGAATAAAAATTACAACAGCTTTAAAAAGGTGATGACCGATGTAAATTCGCCGCAAAAGCGAGGGGTTTGCACGCGTGTTGGAACAATGACGCCGAAAAAACCCAATTCGGCGCTGCGCAAATATGCTCGTGTCCGTTTGACAAACGGGATCGAAGTGACGGCATATATTCCAGGCATCGGCCACAATTTGCAAGAACACAGCGTGGTCTTGATTCGTGGCGGCCGTGTAAAAGATTTGCCGGGCGTCCGCTACCATATTGTTCGGGGCGCGCTCGATACGGCCGGCGTAACCGATCGCAAGCAAAGCCGTTCGAAATATGGAACAAAAAAGCCAAAAGAATAAACAGCATGCTCGATGTTGACATGAAAGGAGGAATACGATATGCCTCGTAAAGGTCCCGTGGAGCGCCGCGATGTATTGCCGGATCCAATTTACAACTCGAAGCTCGTCACCCGCTTAATCAATCGCATTATGATTGACGGCAAACGCGGCAAGGCGCAAAAAATTCTTTATAAAGCTTTTGAAATTGTAAAAGAGCGCACAAATCAAGATCCAATGGAAGTTTTTGAGCAAGCATTAAAAAACGTGATGCCTGTTCTTGAAGTGAAAGCCCGCCGTGTTGGGGGCGCGAACTATCAAGTTCCTGTCGAAGTTCGGCCAGAACGCAGAACAGCGCTTGGCTTGCGGTGGCTCGTCAACTATGCGCGTCTTCGCAATGAAAAGACGATGGAAGAGCGTCTTGCGAATGAAATTATTGATGCAGCAAATAATACAGGTGCTGCGGTTAAAAAGCGCGAAGACGTTCACAAAATGGCGGAAGCAAACAAAGCATTTGCTCATTACCGCTGGTAATAGACTGGTGATTTAACAATAGAGAAGAAAGGAGAAAGAAGCATGTCTAGAGAATTCTCCTTGAAAAATACACGAAACATTGGAATTATGGCGCATATTGATGCCGGAAAAACAACGACAACAGAGCGTATTTTATTTTACACAGGCCGTATCCATAAAGTTGGTGAAACGCATGAAGGCGCTTCGCAAATGGACTGGATGGAGCAGGAGCAGGAGCGCGGGATCACGATCACATCCGCTGCGACAACCGCTCAATGGAAAGGTCACCGCATCAACATTATCGATACGCCTGGACACGTAGACTTCACTGTTGAAGTGGAACGCTCTCTTCGTGTATTGGATGGAGCAGTAACAGTTCTCGATGCTCAATCTGGAGTAGAACCACAAACGGAAACCGTCTGGCGTCAAGCGACGACATACGGTGTGCCGCGCATCGTTTTTGTTAATAAAATGGATAAAGTCGGCGCTGATTTTATGTACGCAATCAGCACGCTGCATGATCGGCTTGGCGCAAATGCACATGCCATTCAAATCCCAATTGGAGCAGAAGACAGCTTTGAAGGCATGGTTGATCTTGTCGAGATGAAAGCGTACTATTATCTGGATGACCTCGGTTCAAAGATGGAAGAACGCGACATTCCGGAAGATTTGATTGAACTTGCCGAGGAACAGCGCACGAAACTCATCGAAGCGGTAGCAGATTTCGATGAAGATTTGATGATGAAATATTTGGAAGGCGAAGAAATCACAGCTGAAGAACTGAAAGCTGCGATTCGCCAAGCGACATTGCAAGTTGAATTCTATCCGGTTTTATGCGGTTCTGCCTTTAAGAATAAAGGAATTCAGCTTGTGATTGACGCGGTAATTGATTATTTGCCTTCGCCGCTTGATATTGAAGCGATTAAAGGCGTCGTTCCGAAAACGGAAGAAGAAGTGACGCGTGAAGCGGACGACAATGGTCCGTTCTCAGCGCTGGCATTTAAAGTCATGTCAGATCCATTTGTTGGAAAGCTTACCTTTTTCCGCGTATACTCTGGAACCGTGAATTCGGGTTCATATGTGTTAAATTCAACGAAAGGAAAGCGTGAACGCATTGGCCGCATTCTGCAGATGCATGCGAATTCCCGAGAAGAAATTTCAACGGTATATGCGGGAGACATTGCTGCTGCAGTAGGATTGAAAGATACGGGAACAGGCGATACGCTATGCGATGAAAAACATCCTGTTATTTTAGAGTCGATGGAGTTTCCTGAGCCTGTCATCTCCGTTGCTATTGAACCGAAAACGAAAAACGACCAAGATAAAATGGGCGTTGCCCTTGCAAAGCTTGCCGAGGAAGATCCAACATTTAAAACCGAAACAAATGAAGAAACCGGCCAAACGATCATTGCCGGCATGGGTGAGCTTCACTTAGACGTCATCGTCGATCGATTGAAACGTGAATTTAAAGTTGAAGCAAATGTTGGAGCGCCGCAAGTTTCTTACCGAGAAACCATTCGGAAAAAAGGCCAATGTGAAGGGAAATTTATTCGCCAGTCTGGCGGACGCGGCCAATACGGACACGTTTGGATTGAATTTGAGCCGCTTGAAGAAGGTTCAGGATTTGAATTTGAAAACGCGATTGTCGGCGGCGTTGTCCCGCGCGAATACGTCCCAGCTGTTCAAGCAGGGCTTGAAGACGCACTTCAAAACGGCTTGCTGGCAGGGTACCCAGTTATTGATATTAAAGCGAAGCTTTATGACGGATCATACCATGAGGTTGACTCAAGTGAGATGGCATTCAAAATTGCAGCTTCAATGGCGCTGAGAAAAGCGAAAGAAGTTTGTGAGCCCGTTCTTCTTGAGCCAATTATGAAAGTTGAAGTAGTTGTTCCGGAAGAATACATGGGCGACATCATGGGCGACATCACGAGCCGGCGCGGACGCGTTGAAGGAATGAATGCCAGAGGAAATGCTCAAGTCGTGAATGCATTTGTCCCGCTTGCTGAAATGTTTGGATACGCAACTTCGCTTCGTTCCAATACGCAGGGCCGCGGAACGTATACAATGGTTTTTGACCATTATGAAGAAGTGCCAAAAGCAATCGCTGAAGAAATTATTAAAAAAGCAACTGGCGAATAAAACGCGCCATTGGATTTCATGTCATTGTTGATAGGCTTAAAAAGTCTATCAATGATATACTTAATGAAATGCAAAAAAATTATTTTTCTTTGATTAAGGAGGAATTCATAAAATGGCTAAAGAAAAATTTGATCGTTCGAAACCACACGTAAACATTGGAACTATTGGACACGTTGACCATGGCAAAACAACATTGACAGCCGCAATTACAACTGTCCTCAGCAAAAAATACGGCTCTGGCGACGCAATGGCTTACGAACAAATCGACGGCGCGCCTGAAGAGCGTGAGCGCGGCATTACGATCGCAACATCTCACGTTGAATATGAAACAGAAAACCGCCACTATGCACACGTAGACTGCCCAGGACACGCAGACTATGTTAAAAACATGATCACTGGTGCTGCGCAAATGGACGGTGCAATTCTTGTTGTATCTGCAGCGGACGGTCCAATGCCGCAAACACGCGAGCACATTTTGCTTTCGCGCCAAGTCGGTGTTCCTTACATCGTCGTCTTCTTGAACAAATGCGACATGGTTGATGATGAAGAGCTGCTCGAGCTCGTTGAAATGGAAGTTCGCGAACTCTTGAGCGAATACGAGTTTCCTGGCGACGATATTCCTGTCATTAGAGGTTCAGCGCTTAAAGCGCTTGAAGGCGAAGGAGATTGGCCAGATCGCATCATCGAGCTTATGGAAGCCGTCGATGAATACATTCCAACACCAGAGCGTGATGTTGACAAACCATTTATGATGCCGGTTGAGGACGTCTTTTCCATTACTGGCCGCGGAACGGTTGCAACAGGACGCGTTGAACGAGGGCAAGTCAAAGTCGGCGACGAAGTTGAGATTTTAGGCCTTGTTGACGAACCGCAAAAAACGACAGTTACAGGTGTAGAAATGTTCCGCAAACTTCTCGATTATGCAGAAGCCGGCGATAATATCGGCGCATTGCTTCGCGGCATTTCTCGTGAGGAAGTGCAGCGCGGCCAAGTGTTGATTGAACCTGGAACTGTAACCGCCCATACGAAATTTAGAGCTGAAGTTTACGTTCTTTCAAAAGAAGAAGGCGGCCGCCATACACCGTTTTTCTCAAACTATCGTCCGCAATTCTATTTCCGCACAACTGATGTTACAGGCACAATTACACTTCCAGAAGGCGTAGAAATGGTTATGCCTGGCGACAACGTTGAAATGAGTGTGGAATTGATTGCTCCAATTGCAATTGAGCAAGGAACGAAGTTTTCCATTCGCGAAGGCGGACGTACGGTTGGCGCTGGCGTCGTTTCTGAAATTCTTGATTAATTGATTGATAAAAAAATGAGTCCATCTGATTGGACTCATTTTTTATTTTTACGGATGATTAATTGAAAAAGTTGTTACATTTGCCACATTATATTACTATATTTATTCGGTGAAATGGGGTATGATAAATGCGTCAAAAAATATGGGGTGGGAGCTAGCAAATGATTTTTAAAAAAGAAGACAAGTTTTCGATCCACTTACATAACATCGCGGATAATTTATTGGAAGCGGCGGATTATTTTATGAAGTTTGAAGCAGCAGACAGCAAAAGCTTAAAAGTTTTTGCCAATAAAATGAAGGAGTACGAAAAAAAAGGAGACGAGATTGTTCATCAAGTGATTCAAGATTTGAACGCTGTATTTATAACTCCAATTGAAAGAGAAGATATTTTGGCGCTTGCGATGAACATGGATGATGTATTGGACGGTCTAGAGCATACGGCTGCATTTTTTGAAATGTTTTCGATTAAGAAATTTGACAATTATATGCTCCAGTTTATTGAAGTTATTAAAACGGCTGTTGATGAAATCGTAAAAGCCGTTGCATTGCTGTCAAAAAAGAAACTGGTGGACATACGCGAACACGCAATTACCATCAAAGATTACGAATCGACATGCGATGAAATTTATCGGGTATCCATTAAACATTTATTCGAAGCCGAAAAAGACCCGATTCGCATTATTCAGTTCAAAGAAATTTATGAAGAATTTGAGCATATTGCAGACTGTTGTCAAAACGTTGCCAACACTTTTGAAGCCATTATCATGAAAAATGCGTAAGGAGCCAGCTCATAAATGGATTTGGTATTTCTATTGACGTTTACAATCGTTGTTTTAGCAATTGTTTTTGATTTCATCAACGGGTTTCATGATACAGCAAATGCGATTGCCACATCCGTTTCTTCGAAAGCGCTGCGTCCGCGCCAAGCGATTCTTTTAGCTTCAGTGATGAATTTTGTTGGCGCAATGACATTTACAGGTGTTGCGAAGACCATTACGAAAGATATTGTTGATCCATTTACATTAGATAATGGCAACGTTGTGATTATCGCTGCACTGCTTGCAGCGATTGCATGGAATTTAATTACGTGGTATTACGGGATACCAAGCAGTTCATCACATGCGCTTATCGGTTCAATCGCAGGCGCTGCGATTGCTGCAGCCGGTTTTCATTCTTTAAATTACAGCGGATTTTTAAATATTATTAAAGCGCTCATTTTTTCTCCTGTTATCGCTTTTATTGTTGGGTATATCGTTTACAGTGTGTTTAAAGTTGTGTTTAAAAACAGCAATTTATCGAAAACAAATAAAAGATTTCGCAGAGTCCAGATTGTCACTGCAGCTTTTCAAGCTTACTCGCATGGAACGAATGATGCCCAAAAAGCAATGGGCATTATTACGATGGCGCTCATCGTAAACCAGTATCAGTCAACGAATGAAATTCAAACGTGGGTGCAATTTATATGTGCGCTGGCTATGGCTTTAGGCACCGCGATGGGCGGCTGGAAAATAATAAAAACAGTCGGCGCGAAAATTATTAAAATCCGGCCTGTTAATGGTGTTGCAGCCGATTTGACTGGAGCCGGGGTTATTCTAGGGGCAACGGTTTTGCACATGCCTGTCAGTACAACACATGTCATCTCATCTTCGATCTTAGGAGTCGGTGCATCTCACCGCATCAAAGGAGTTAAATGGGGAACAGCGCAAAACATGATATTAACGTGGATCAGCACGCTTCCGATCTCTGCGCTTTTGGCTGGCATTTTCTATTTCATTTTGAATGTTTTCTTGTAAACCTGCACTCGATATAGATTTTTTACTTATAAACTCAATTTGTCATGCAGGCTTGCGAAAATCGCATCGCAAGAATCGATCATCAAACCCTCAAAAATGGCTGCTGCAGACATGTAAGCTTATAACATGGTTTGATTTTGACGATTAAAATTTTTGGCGAAACTTGCAAGCGAATTTCATCTAAAAAAGAAGCCTTGCAAATGAAGAATAATTTCATTATAATGTTGAATGTTGGTCATTGTACTGGCGATGAAGCGGGAGGTTGCTGACACGCCCGGCCCCTTTGCCATGGGCGGTGTGTAGGAAATTTCCGCGGAGAATTGTCTATGATGTTCATTCGCATATGGCCAATGACGAATAATTTCCATCGAATGAACATGCAAAAATGGGCGAAGGAGGGAAAATAATGGCAAAGCAAAAAATTCGCATTCGTTTAAAAGCTTATGATCACAGAGTATTGGATCAATCAGCTGGAAAAATTGTGGAGACAGCAAAACGTTCAGGCGCAAAGGTCTCGGGGCCGATACCGCTGCCGACGGAACGCTCGGTGTATACGATTTTGCGTGCAGTGCACAAATATAAAGATTCACGAGAGCAATTTGAGATGCGTACTCATAAACGATTGATTGATATTATTGAGCCAACGCCGCAAACGGTCGATTCGCTGATGCGTTTAGATTTGCCTTCAGGCGTGGATATTGAAATTAAGCTGTAATGCGGGAATTAGGAGGTGGAAAGAATGAAAGGAATCTTAGGCAGAAAGCTTGGCATGACGCAAATATTTTTGGAAAATGGCGATGTCGTTCCTGTAACGGTGATCGAAGCCAAGCCAAATGTTGTTCTGCAAAAGAAAACAATGGAAACGGACGGCTATGAAGCCATTCAAATTGGAGTTGAGGATAAAAAGGAAAATCGCGCGACAAAACCTGAGAAAGGCCACGCTGAAAAAGCAGGCACAACACCTAAGCGCTACGTTAGAGAAATACGCGGTGTAAATTTAGACGAATATGAAGTCGGCCAGGAAATTAAAGTCGATGTCTTTAATGAAGGCGAAAAGGTTGACGTTACCGGCATTTCAAAAGGGAAAGGATTTCAAGGCGCGATCAAGCGGCATAACCAGTCGCGTGGTCCAATGAGCCACGGCTCGCGTTATCATCGCGGTCCAGGTTCCATGGGTCCGGTTGATCCAGGCCATGTTTTCAAAGGCAAAAAATTGCCAGGCCGCATGGGCGGAAAACGGACGACACTGCAAAACCTTGAAATTGTGAAAATTGACGCCGAACGCAATTTAATTCTTATAAAAGGGAACGTGCCTGGTCCGAAAAAAGGCTACGTTACAATTCGTTCTGCAATCAAAGCAGCAAATGCTCAATAAGAAAGGAGGCTTATTCGATGCCTAAGCTAACTCTAGTAAATCAAGAAGGCTCGCAAGTAGGAGACATTGAACTGTCTGATGATGTCTTTGGAATCGAGCCGAACAATCACGTTCTTCATGAAGTTGTTGTGATGCAGCAAGCATCAAAAAGACAAGGGACACATGCAACGAAAAATCGTTCCGAAGTTTCCGGTGGAGGCCGCAAGCCATGGAGGCAAAAAGGCACTGGACGGGCGCGCCATGGATCAATCCGTTCTCCACAATGGGTTGGCGGCGGAGTTGTATTTGGTCCGACTCCTCGCAATTATCGATACAAATTGCCGAAAAAAGTGCGCAGGCTTGCACTAAAATCAGCCTATTCGACGAAAGTAAAAGAAAACAATCTAATCGTCGTTGACGCTTTAACTATTGAAGCGCCAAAAACAAAAGAAATGGCTGCCATTCTAAATAACTTGGAAGCTGACAAAAAAGCGCTTATCGTGATGCATGAATACGACGATGCAGTTGTTCTCTCCGCCCGCAACATTCCTGGTGTGACTGTAAAAACTGCGTCAGACGTTAAAGTCCTTGATATTTTAGGCCACGATAAGCTGATTATGACAAAGGATGCGGCTGAAAAGGTAGAGGAGGTGCTGGCGTAATGGACGCACGCGATATTATTAAGCGCCCCGTCATTACAGAACGTTCAATGGAAACGATGGACGAAAAGAAATATACATTTGAAGTTGACCCGCGCGCGAATAAAACAGAAATCAAAAGCGCGGTTGAAGAAATTTTTGGAGTCAAAGTAAAAAAAGTAAACACAATGAATTACAAAGGCAAATTTAGACGTTTTGGCCGTTATTCAGGATATCGACCAAAGCGCAAAAAAGCCATCGTTCAACTAACTCCTGATAGTAAAGAAATTGACTTTTTTGACGGAGTTTAACCATTTTAGAGAAGGAGGGAAAATGAGATGGCTATTAAAAAATACAAACCGACGTCAAATGCCCGTCGCGGCATGACAGGATTGGATTTCAGCGAAATTACAACCGACAAACCGGAAAAGTCATTGCTCGCCCCTTTAAATAAAAAAGCGGGCCGCAACAATCAAGGAAGAATAACGACGCGTCACAAAGGCGGCGGCCATAAACGCCAATACCGCATCATTGATTTTAAACGCAACAAAGATGGTATACCAGGGCGCGTTGCCTCAATTGAATACGATCCAAATCGAACAGCAAACATTGCGCTCATTCATTATGCAGACGGTGAAAAACGCTACATTCTTGCGCCCAAAGGATTAAAAGTTGGCATGGAGATCATGTCTGGCCCAGATGCAGACATTAAAATTGGAAATGCGCTGCCGCTTGCAAATATACCGGTGGGGCAAACCATTCACAACATTGAATTAAAGCCAGGACGCGGAGGGCAGCTTGTGCGTTCAGCGGGAGCAGAAGCGCAGCTGCTTGGAAAAGAAGGCAAATATGCTCTTGTTAAACTGGCATCAGGTGAAACAAGACTCATTCTCGCCACTTGCCGTGCGACGATCGGCCAAGTTGGGAATGTTGAACATGAATTGATTAACATCGGAAAAGCAGGCCGTTCACGCTGGCTTGGAAAACGCCCTGCTGTACGAGGCTCAGTAATGAATCCAGTGGATCACCCGCATGGCGGCGGTGAAGGCCGTGCGCCAATTGGATTGAAGTCGCCGGTCACTCCGTGGGGCAAGCCGACACTTGGCTACAAAACACGCAAAAAGAACAAAAGCTCGGATAAATATATTGTGCGACGCCGTAAAAAATAGTTTGATTGGCCTATGGTTCATCAGAACCGCAGCAGAACAATCGCGAAGGGAGGAAATGCCGTGGGTCGCAGTTTGAAAAAAGGACCTTTCGTTGATGATCATTTGATGAAAAAAATCGTTGCGCTCAATGAAAAAAATGAAAAGAAGGTCATTAAAACATGGTCGCGCCGTTCAACGATTTTCCCGGAATTTGTTGGCCATACCATTGCTGTTCATGACGGAAGAAAACATGTTCCAGTTTACATTACAGAAGACATGGTCGGCCACAAACTCGGTGAATTTGCGCCTACACGAACGTTTCGAGGCCATGCAGGAGACGACAAAAAAACCAGACGTTAAGTTAATTTGAGGGGAGGTATCATCCAATGCAAGCAAAAGCTGTTGCAAAACAAGTCCGCATTGCACCTCGCAAGGCGCGCCTCGTCGTCGATTTAATTCGAGGCAAAGAAGTCGGCGAAGCAATTGCGATCTTGCGCCATACGCCAAAAGCAGCTTCTCCCATAGTGGAAAAAGTGTTGAAATCAGCGATTGCGAATGCTGAACATAATTATGAAATGGATCCTGACAATCTCGTCATTAGCGAAGCGTATGTTGATGAAGGGATTACGCTTAAACGATTTCGTCCCCGCGCACAGGGACGTGCAAGCAGAATCAATAAAAGAACGAGCCATATCACGGTCGTTGTATCAGAAAAGAAGGAGGGATAGTGCGTGGGTCAAAAGGTAAACCCAATTGGATTGCGAATCGGAATCAATCGCGATTGGGAATCAAGATGGTATGCAGAAAAAGACTATGCAGATCTACTGCATGAGGACATCAAAATTCGTGAATACATTGAACAGCGTCTTAAAGATGCAGCGGTTGCAGGCATTGAAATTGAACGGGCTGCAAATCGAGTAAACATCACCATTCGAACGGCAAAACCTGGCATGGTCATCGGCAAAGGCGGTTCTGAAGTTGAATCCCTGCGCAAAGCGTTGAGCAAATTGACAGGGAAACGTGTGCATGTGAATATTTTTGAGATCAAAACACCTGATTTGAACGCAAAACTTGTGGCGGAAAACATTGCAACGCAATTGGAAAATCGCGTGGCTTTCAGACGCGCAATGAAACAAGCGATTCAACGTGCAATGCGCGCAGGTGCGAAAGGCATTCGCACAGAAGTATCAGGCCGGCTAAATGGAGCAGATATTGCTCGTTCGGAATCATACAGTGAAGGAACAGTGCCACTTCATACGCTGCGTGCTGATATTGATTACGGCACGGCCGAAGCGGATACTACTTACGGCAAGCTCGGCGTAAAAATCTGGATTTATCGTGGTGAAATCCTTCCAGCCAAAGGTTCGAAAAAAGAGGAAGGAGGCAAATAATCATGTTAATGCCAAGACGTGTAAAACATCGCAAAGAATTTCGCGGCCGCATGAAAGGCAATGCAAAAGGCGGAACTGAAATCACTTTTGGAGAATACGGTTTGCAAGCACTTGAACCGGCTTGGATTACAAACCGGCAAATCGAAGCAGCGAGAATTGCCATGACGCGTTTTATGAAACGCGGCGGAAAAGTATGGATTAAAATTTTTCCTTCCAAGCCGTATACAGCGAAGCCATTAGAGGTAAGAATGGGTTCTGGTAAAGGTGCGCCTGAAGGATGGGTTGCCGTTGTCAAGCCAGGTAAAATCATGTTTGAAGTAGCCGGTGTTTCTGAAAAAGTCGCTCGGGAAGCATTGCGACTCGCCTCTCATAAACTTCCGATTAAGACGAAGTTTGTCAAACGAGAAGAATGGGGTGGTGACTCAGAATGAAAACAAGCGAAATCCGCAATATGACAAACGCGGAAATTGAACAGCAGATTAAAGAACTGAAAGAAGAGTTGTTCAATTTGCGTTTTCAGCTTGCAACAGGCCAATTGGAAAATCCAGCCCGCATTCGTGAAGTCCGTAAAGCAATTGCCCGTACGAAAACCGTTTTGCGTGAAAGGGAACTTGGAATAAACAACGGATAATGAGAGGAGGTCATGAGCAATGAGCGAACGCAATAATCGCAAAGTTTACACTGGACGCGTTGTATCAGACAAAATGGATAAAACGATCACGGTCGTTGTAGAAACGTATAAAAAAGATCGGCTCTATGGGAAGCGCGTGAAATATTCAAAAAAATACAAAGTTCATGATGAAGACAATCGCGCCAAAGTTGGCGACATCGTAAAAATCATGGAAACTCGCCCGCTCTCAAAAGATAAATATTTTCGCCTTGTTGAAATCGTAGAAGAATCTGTTGTCGTGTAACGAGTTGAGATTGGAAGGAGGTTCGGCAAATGATTCAGCAGGAAACTCGCCTCAAAGTCGCTGATAACTCAGGTGCGCGTGAAATCCAGTGCATCAAAGTGCTCGGCGGCTCTGGTCGCAAATTCGCAAACATCGGAGACGTCATTGTCGCTTCAGTCAAAGAGGCAACACCCGGTGGCGTTGTCAAAAAAGGCGATGTCGTTCGCGCCGTTGTCGTTCGGACAAAAAGCGGCGTTCGCCGCAGCGATGGATCCTATATCCGTTTTGATGAAAATGCAGCTGTTATTATTCGCGATGATAAAAGCCCGCGCGGGACGCGTATTTTTGGTCCGGTTGCACGCGAACTTCGCGATCATCAATATATGAAAATAATTTCATTGGCGCCTGAAGTGCTATAAGCGATTGCATGAGTGATTTACGGATAAACAATAGAGCAGTTTCTTGGCTTAAGGAGGTGCAGATCGTTATGCACGTTAAAAAAGGAGATAAAGTCCAGGTCATCTCTGGCAAAGATAAAGGCAAACAAGGTGTGATTCTTCAAGCATTTCCGAAAAAAGAGCGAGTCATCGTTGAAGGTGTGAATATCGTTAAGAAACATTCGAAGCCTTCACAAGCAAACCCGCAAGGCGGCATCGTTGAAATGGAAGCGCCGATTCATGTTTCAAATGTTATGCCGCTTGACCCAGAAACGAATGAACCGACTCGCGTTGGATACCGTTTTGAGAATGGGAAAAAAATTCGGATTGCGAAAAAATCTGGCAAACCGTTAGATTAGGAGCAGCGCAGGAAAGGAGGTACTCTCGTTGAATCGTTTAAAAGAGAAATATAAAAATGAGATCGTTAAATCACTAATGCAAAAATTTAATTACCGTTCCGTCATGGAAGTGCCAAAAATTGAAAAAATTGTCGTAAACATGGGAGTTGGCGATGCTGTTCAAAACCCAAAAGTTCTCGACAGCGCAGTTGAAGAATTGATGGCGATTACGGGTCAAAAACCGCTGGTGACTCGAGCGAAGAAATCAATCGCCGGATTTAAACTCCGTGAAGGAATGCCAATCGGTGCGAAAGTCACTTTGCGCGGTGATCGCATGTATCACTTTTTAGATAAATTAATCTCGGTTGCACTTCCACGTGTGCGTGATTTTCGCGGGGTATCGAAAAAAGCGTTTGACGGAAGAGGGAACTATACGCTTGGGATAAAAGAGCAATTGATTTTTCCTGAAATTGAGTTTGATAAGGTAAACAAAGTTCGCGGCATGGATGTTGTCATCGTTACAACAGCAAAAACGGATGAAGAAGCTCGCGAATTGCTGGCAGAACTCGGCATGCCATTTCAAAAATAATCGATGAAGGAGGTTTCAGCGTGGCAAAAAAATCATTGATCGCTAAACAACGCCGCCCACAAAAGTTTAAAGTGCGCGAATACACTCGCTGTGAACGATGCGGACGCCCACACTCGGTCTTGCGCAAGTTCAGACTGTGCCGGATTTGTTTTCGTGAACTCGCATATAAAGGTCAAATTCCTGGCGTGAAAAAAGCTAGTTGGTAAGCCCGCTAAGGGAAGGAGGTAATTAGGAAATGGTCATGACAGATCCAATTGCAGATATGCTTACGCGAATTCGCAACGCGAATAACGTTCGTCTCGATAAATTAGAAGTTCCCGCCTCAAAAATGAAAAAAGAAATTGCCGAAATATTAAAGCGTGAGGGATTCATTCGCGATGTTGAATATATCGACGATAATAAGCAAGGCATTATTCGGATTTACTTGAAATATGGAAAATCAAATGAACGCGTCATTACAGGATTGAAACGAATCAGCAAGCCTGGCTTGCGCGTGTATGCGAAAGCGCATGAAATTCCACGCGTCCTTGGCGGTTTAGGCATAGCGATTGTTTCAACATCGAAAGGCGTATTAACCGATAAAGAAGCCCGCAGGCAGCAAGTCGGCGGCGAAATTATAGCATACGTTTGGTAACAGTGTACTCGAATGGAGGTGTGCGTATGTCTCGCATAGGAAAGAAGCCCATCGAAATTCCGAATGGCGTGACTGTAACAAAAGAAGGAAACACGATTACAGTAAAAGGCCCGAAAGGTGAACTGACACGAACGTTTCACAAAGATATGCAAATTGATGTTCAGGAAAATCAAATCGTTGTTTCGCGTCCATCCGATCAAAAAGAACATCGCTCGTTGCACGGCACAACACGCAGCATCATCAACAATATGGTACAAGGCGTAACAAATGGCTTTGAGCGCCGTCTTGAACTCGTCGGCGTTGGATACCGCGCAAATAAACAAGGGAAAAAACTTGTCCTTAACGTGGGGTATTCTCATCCTGTTGAATTTGAGCCGGAACAAGGGCTTGAAATCGAAGTGCCGGAAAATACGAAAGTAATTGTGAAAGGCATTGATAAAGAGCGCGTTGGCGAACTTGCCGCGAATATTCGCGCAGTAAGGCCTCCTGAACCTTACAAAGGAAAGGGAATTCGCTACGAAGGCGAATATGTGCGCCGCAAGGAAGGCAAGACTGGCAAGTAATGTTTCGTCAATATAGACGTTCAAAAAGAGGAAAAAGGCGATTCAACAGATTCAATCAAAAAAAGGTTTGTCAAATGGCGATCTTCGGTTAAAACCATTGATAATATGCGCTTGAATGCAGCACTTTAGCCTCTAAAGTTTGAACGACAGATGAAAGAGAAAGGAGTGGCCGGATTGATTACGAAAGTTGATCGGAAAAAAGCGCGCAAAAAGCGCCATCTTCGCGTACGCCGTCATCTGCACGGAACGGCAGAGCGCCCGCGCTTAAATGTATACCGTTCGACAAAGCATATTTACGCCCAACTTATCGATGATGATCAAGGCGTTACGCTTGCATCAGCTTCTTCCCTTGATAAAGAATTTGACGGGCAATCAGGCGGAAATATTGAAGCCGCTAAAAAAGTTGGAGAACTCATTGCAAAGCGCGCCGTTGAAAAAGGATATAAAAAAGTTGTATTTGATCGCGGAGGAAATCTATATCACGGACGAGTCAAAGCGTTAGCGGAAGCAGCTCGAGAAGCTGGTTTGGAATTTTAATCGAAGGAGGGGAATTCAAAACTAATGGCTATTGACGCAAATAAACTTGAATTGGAAGAACGTGTTGTTACAGTGAACCGTGTTGCAAAAGTTGTGAAAGGCGGACGCCGTTTTCGTTTTGCCGCTGTCGTTGTTGTGGGCGATAAAAATGGCCATGTCGGGTTTGGAACAGGCAAAGCGCAAGAAGTTCCAGAAGCCATTCGCAAGGCAGTTGAAAATGCGAAGAAAAACATCATATCCGTACCGCGCGTGAACACGACCATTCCACATGAAGTGGTGGGCCGCTTCGGTGCAGGCCGCGTATTGTTGAAACCCGCTTCAGAAGGTACAGGAGTAATCGCCGGCGGTCCCGTGCGCGCTGTTCTTGAACTTGCCGGGATTGGCGATATATTGACAAAATCTCACGGTTCCAGCAATCCGATCAATATGGTTCGCGCGACAATCGAAGGAATTAAAAGCTTGAAACGTGCGGAAGATGTCGCAAAGCTGCGCGGAAAGACAGTCGAAGAGATATTAGGATAAGGAGGGAAATTCAATGGCAAAGCAATTAGAAATTACCCTCACTCGCAGTCTGATTGGCCGACCGAAAGATCAGCGTGTGACGGTGAACACGCTCGGGCTGACAAAAATCAATCAAACCGTCGTTCATAACGACAATCCTGCAATACGCGGCATGATTCGAAAGGTGTCGCATCTTGTTGAAGTAAAGGAAATTTAATAAAAATGGTGAAATAGTTAATAACAAGGGGGTGCCAAAATGAAACTTCATGAGTTAAAACCAGCAGAAGGTTCACGTCACGCGAGAAAACGTGTTGGGCGTGGAATCGGATCCGGGTATGGCAAAACATCCGGCCGGGGGCATAAAGGGCAAAATGCACGTTCTGGCGGAGGTGTTCGCCCTGGGTTCGAAGGCGGTCAAACGCCGCTTCTCCAACGTCTTCCAAAACGAGGCTTTACGAACATCAATCGTAAAGAATATGCGATTGTGAACCTCGACAAGTTAAATCAATTTGATGAAGGCACAGAAGTAACACCGGAATTGCTTTTGGAAACTCGCGTGATTCGGAAACTAAAAAGCGGTGTAAAAATTCTCGGCAACGGAACACTTGAAAAGAAGCTGACCGTTAAAGCGCATAAGTTTTCCGATTCTGCAAAAAAAGCGATTGAATCAGCAGGCGGAAACGCTGAGGTGATTTAATGGTCGGGACAATTGTCAATATTTTTAAAGTTGCCGATTTGCGTAAAAAAATATTGTTTACATTGCTGATGCTCATCGTGTTCCGCATCGGGGCATTCATCCCTGTTCCAGGAGTAAACAAAGATGTGCTTCAATTCAGTGGCGACGCGAGCTTGTTCGGTGTTTTAAACATGTTCGGCGGCGGTGCATTGGAACGTTTTTCAATTTTCGCCATGGGCATTATGCCATACATTACCGCATCGATTATTGTTCAACTTTTGCAGATGGATGTCGTTCCCAAATTTGCGGAATGGGCAAAGCAAGGTGAGGTTGGGCGGCGAAAGCTTGTACAGTTTACACGATATGGAACAATCGTGCTTGGCTTTATTCAAGCGTTGGCGCTTTCAATAGGGTTTAACAATCTGTTTCCAGGCCTTGTTCCGAATCCAAGCGTATCCACCTATTTAACGATTGCCATCGTGCTGACTGCAGGCACTGCGTTTTTAATGTGGCTTGGCGAACAAATTACGGCAAATGGAGTTGGAAATGGCATATCCATTATTATCTTTGCTGGAATTGTCGCCGCTATCCCAACGAGCGCCCATCAGCTGTATTTGTCGCAATTTCAGAATCAAGATCAGCTGTTTTTAGTCATCGCGAAAGCGCTCGGCATTATTCTTGCGGTTTTAGCTCTTGTTGTTTTTATTATTTTCGTGCAACAGGGCGTGCGCAGAATTCCGATTCAGTATGCAAAGCGGGTTGTTGGTCGTCAAACGATTGGCGGTCAAACGGCGTATTTGCCGATAAAAGTAAACGCAGCGGGTGTGATTCCGGTTATTTTTGCGGTTGCGATTTTTTACACACCGCGCACCATTGCCGGCTTTTTTGGAGACAGCAAATTTGCAAACTGGCTGATTCAAACCGTTGATTATACACATCCCATTGGCGCAATCGTTTATGTACTGCTCATTATTGCGTTTACGTATTTTTATACATTCATTCAAGTGAATCCAGAGCAAATGGCTGAAAACTTAAAGAAACAAGGTGGATATATCCCGGGGACGCGGCCGGGAAAAGCTACGCAGGAACGCATTACGAGCATTTTGTATCGCCTGACGTTTGTTGGCGCGCTTTTCTTGGCATTCGTGTCGATCATTCCTGTTTTCTTCATGATCTTTGCAAAACTGCCTCCAACCGTTCAAATTGGAGGAACAAGTCTGCTCATTGTCGTCGGTGTTGCGCTCGATACGATGAAACAAATTGACAGCCAGCTTATAAAGCGCCACTATAAAGGTTTCATCAAGTAGGATGGAGGGATGATGGTGGACCTTGTATTAATGGGCTTGCCAGGTGCAGGAAAAGGAACGCAAGCAGAGATGATCATTGATAAGTACGGCATCCCTCATATTTCGACTGGAGATATGTTCCGTGCAGCAATGAAAGAAGGAACAGAGCTTGGCTTGCAAGCAAAAAAATTTATGGATGCCGGAGAATTGGTTCCGGACGAAGTAACGATTGGAATCGTACGGGAACGCCTAGCGAAATCAGATTGTAAAAATGGATTTTTGCTTGATGGTTTTCCAAGGACTGTTCCGCAAGCAGAGGCACTTGATAACATCTTGCAGGAAATGGGCCGAAGCATCGATTATGTCATTCATATCGATGTGGATCACGAACAACTGCTTGAGCGCCTCACAGGCCGCAGAATTTGCCGGAGCTGCGGGGCGACGTATCACATGGTCTTTAATCGTCCAAAGCAAGCAGGCATTTGCGATAAATGCAGCGGCGAGCTGTACCAGCGTGAAGACGACAATGAAAAAACGGTGGCGAATCGCTTGGAAGTGAACATCGCTCAACAGGAGCCGCTGCTGGAGTATTATAAAAATAATGGCGTATTGCAGACGATTGACGGAAATCGCAGCATCGAAGATGTGTTTCAAGATGTCGATCAACTGATTGGGAGACTTTCTGAATGATCGTCTTAAAAACAAAACGTGAAATTGACATCATGCGTGTGGCTGGAAAGATTGTTGCGCAAACTCATGCGGAATTGAAAAAGCACATTCGTCCAGGTATAACGACAAAAGAGCTTGATCGCATTGCGGAAGAATACATCAAGTCGCAAGGTGCAATCCCTTCTTTTAAAGGCTATAATGGGTTTACTGGCAGCATTTGCACGTCAGTGAATGATGAGCTCGTGCACGGCATCCCTGGAAAGCGCAAGCTGCGCGAAGGGGATATTATCAGTATCGATATTGGCGCCTGCTATAACGGCTACCACGGCGATTCTGCATGGACCTATCCAGTAGGCGAAATCGATGCCGACAGCAAGCGGCTGTTGGAAGTCACAGAGCAATCCTTATATCTTGGGTTAGACGAAGCCAAGCCGGGCGAACGTCTTTCAAATATTTCTCACGCAATTCAAACTTTCGTAGAGGCAGCAGGCTTTTCTATCGTTCGTGAATACGTTGGCCATGGAATTGGGCAACATTTGCATGAAGATCCACAAATACCACATTACGGGCCGCCGGGAAAAGGACCCCGTTTGAAGCCTGGGATGGTACTTTGCATTGAGCCGATGGTAAATGCTGGACAACGGTATGTAAAGACGCTGGCGGATAATTGGACAGTCGTAACGGTAGATGGCAAGCGCTGTGCTCATTTCGAGCATACGATTGCGATTACAGAAGATGGATATGAAATATTGACAAAAGCCTAGCATAACAATCTTATTCGCGCATGAATCGGAGTCGTCCATCGGCAAGCTGTTCGCGGATAAGAGGGAGAGAAGCCAACAGGCAATTTGCGATAACCTATCTTTAGCGATCGCTCGGTGTGAATTGCGTACGAAGCGAGCCAACAAACAACTGGTTCTTCTTGCGCTCGCTGCTGGCATATTTGCAGAAGCCAGAGATTGTGTTGAAGAATCAAGTCGCGAAGCAAATGGAAAGCCGCGTCTTGCACTTTCCAAATGTATAAATGAACGAGTCCTTGATTTGAAGAAGGGAGAGCAAATGGATGGCGAAAGAAGATGTTATTGAAATGGAAGGCACAGTCATTGAACCATTGCCAAACGCAATGTTTCGTGTCGAACTAGAAAATGGCCATAAGATCTTAGCCCACGTATCCGGCAAAATCCGTATGCACTACATTCGAATTTTGCCTGGAGATAAAGTGACGGTTGAGATGTCGCCGTATGATTTGACACGTGGACGCATCACGTACCGCTATAAATAAAAAGCGGCTGGCGGCGAACCTCGCTTTGTCAATGCGCTGCAATGGATTGCGGAAAGAATGAAACTCGCGAGAGCGTTTATTTTAAATTGAAACGAAATGAAAAGATGCGCTTATGGAAGCGTGAAACTCCCGATCTCAAGGAGGGTTAAACAATGAAAGTAAGACCTTCGGTAAAACCGATTTGTGAAAAATGCAAAGTCATTCGCCGAAAAGGCGCTGTTATGGTCATATGTGAAAATCCAAAGCATAAGCAACGTCAAGGTTAAGAAGGAGGTGCTAACATGGCGCGTATTGCTGGAATTGACATTCCTCGCGAGAAGCGAGTCGTTATCGCATTGACATATATTTATGGCATTGGCGTCTCAAGAGCGAGAGAAATTCTTGCGAAAGCCAATGTATCAGAAGATACGAGAGTTCGAGATCTGACTGATGATGAATTAAACCGCATTCGCGAAGTCGTTGATACGTATAAAATTGAAGGCGACCTACGCCGCGAAGTGTCGCTTAACATTAAACGTTTGATTGAAATTGGCTCCTATCGGGGCATTCGCCATCGCCGCGGCCTGCCGGTCCGTGGGCAAAACACGAAAAACAACTCTCGTACTCGCAAAGGCCCTCGTCGTACGATCGCAAATAAGAAAAAGTAAAGGAGGTCGTGATTAAATGGCTGTAAAATCAAAAACTCGCAAACGTCGTGCAAAAAAGCATGTCGAAAATGGCATCGCACATATCAAGTCGACGTTTAACAATACTATCGTAACGATTACAGATATGCATGGAAACGCCATCGCATGGGCAAGTGCAGGCAGCCTCGGCTTTAAAGGTTCACGCAAATCCACGCCGTTTGCAGCACAAATGGCAGCTGAAACAGCTGGCAAAGAAGCGCTTGAAAATGGCATGAAAACAGTTGAAGTATCGGTCAAAGGGCCAGGCTCTGGCCGTGAAGCTGCAATTCGTGCACTTCAAGCGGTTGGACTTGACGTCACAGCAATTCGCGATGTGACTCCTGTGCCGCACAACGGATGCCGTCCGCCAAAACGTCGTCGCGTGTAATAGCGCTCGCTTAAAATTGGGTTGGATCGTAGTATAGTTTTTTAGACGATGTCTATACTGTTGATGTATCATACGCGAAAATGGGCATATACTATAAAGTTGCTGCTGCTTAGAACCGCCTAATAAAGGTGAATTTCGGTTGGTGCAATGAACCGGAAGCCGACGTTTTGAAGGAGGGTTTGTTGGATGATAGAGATCGAAAAACCAAAGATTCAAACGGTTGATATCAATGAAGAAGAAGGCTACGGGAAATTTGTTGTCGAGCCGCTCGAACGTGGATACGGGACAACGCTTGGGAACTCTCTTCGCCGCATTTTACTGTCTTCCTTGCCTGGCGCCGCTGTTACAACGGTTCAGATCGATCAAGTTTTGCATGAATTTTCAACGATCAAAGGCGTCGTTGAAGATGTTACGCAAATCATTTTGAACTTAAAAAAGCTCGCATTAAAAATTTACTCCGATGAAGTGAAAACAATGGAAATTGATGCACAAGGCGAAGGAATCGTGACAGCGGCCGATATTCTTCATGACAGTGACGTAGAAATATTGAATCCCGACCTTCCGATCGCAACACTTGCTGAAGATGGCGTTCTTCGAATGAGAATGACTGCTAAACGCGGCAGAGGATACGTACCGGCAGAAGCAAATAAATCTGAAGAATTAGCAATTGGCGTCATTCCAGTCGATTCCATTTATACACCGGTGGAACGTGTAAACTATCATGTTGAAAATACGAGAGTCGGACAAGTTACAAACTATGATAAGCTTACGCTTGAAGTATGGACGAATGGCAGCCTTCGTCCAGAGGAAGCGGTCTCGCTCGGAGCCAAAATTTTAACCGAGCACTTGAACATTTTTGTAAGCTTGACGGATCAAGCCCAACAAGCTGAAATTATGGTTGAAAAAGAAGAAGATCAAAAAGAAAAAGTGCTTGAAATGACGATCGAAGAGCTCGATCTGTCTGTCCGTTCTTACAACTGCCTGAAGCGTGCGGGCATCAATACGGTCCATGAGCTCACGCAAAAAACGGAAGAAGACATGATGAAAGTTCGCAACCTTGGACGCAAATCGCTGCAAGAAGTCCAAGAGAAACTTGCTGAACTGAACTTGTCTTTGCGCAAGGAAGATTAAGATTGGCATTATTTGCACGGTGATTAAACAGCGTAAAGGAGGGGACAGTCACATGGCTTACAGAAAACTTGGAAAAGATTCCGCTCATCGAAAAGCGATGTTCCGCGATCTCGTCACCGATTTGATTATCAATGAGCGGATTGTAACGACTGAAGCAAAAGCGAAAGAGCTTCGCTCTTTTGTTGATAAAATGATCACGCTTGGCAAGCGCGGCGATTTGCATGCACGCCGCCAGGCAGCAGCATTTGTCCGCAAAGAAGCGGCAGATACTGAAGAAGTGGAGCAAAACGCGCTTCAAAAGCTTTTTAACGATATTGCTGGACGCTATGAAGATCGTCAAGGCGGCTACACAAGAATTCGCAAGCTCGGACCGCGCCGCGGGGATAATGCGCCGATGGTCATTATCGAATTTGTGGAATAAGGGCGATCTTGCTTCGAGGAGTGATGTGCTCTCGTCTGTGAGCACAGTCAAATCAATGAATCGTTGAACAAGACGGGACAGGATCACTTTGCGATTGAAAATTGATTCTGTGCCCTTTTTTTTTACAAGGGATTGACAGGTTTCGCTTTCTTCTGATGACAGGCGGGGGGAGGATCGCAGCAGTGGCTGAACTGATACAAGTGAATGATGTTTATTTTCGCTACAATGAAGATGCTGAAGACGCTGTAAAAGGGGTAAGCTTATCTGTTTTTTCAGGGGAGTGGCTGGCGATTGTCGGCCATAACGGATCAGGAAAATCAACTTTGGCGAAACTGCTAAACGGACTTTTGCATCCTTATGCGGGAACGATCGCTGTCGCCGGTTTTCTAACCGATCATGAAAAACATATTTGGGAGATTCGGCGGCGCGTCGGCGTCGTTTTTCAAAATCCGGATAATCAATTTGTTGGCACAACGGTTTTGGATGACGTTGCTTTCGGCCTTGAAAACAATGGAATCCCCCGGGATGAAATGCTTGCGCGGATTGAAGACAGCCTGGAAAAAGTAAAGATGACAAAATTTCTTAAGCATGAACCTCATCGGCTTTCCGGAGGCCAAAAGCAGAGAGTTGCCATAGCCAGCGTCATTGCTTTAAAGCCAGAAATTATAATTTTGGATGAAGCAACGTCAATGCTGGATCCGAGAGGAAGAAAAGAAGTCATCGACGTCGTGAAAGAGCTCAACGAAAAAGAAAACATAACGATTATCTCGATTACACACGATTTAGAAGAAGCCATGCTGGCCGATCGAATGATTGTGATGAATCGCGGCGAAAAAGTGCTTGAAGGCGAACCCGCACAATTATTTGCCATGCATGGCGAGCGTTTGAAAGCGTATCAGCTGGACCTCCCGTTTTCCATTCAGCTGAAAGAAAAGCTTTCTGAAAGAGGAATTGCATTAAGCGGTCAATCCTTGACACATGAAGAATTGGTGGATGAGCTATGGAAATTAACATTAAAAACTTAGAACATCGCTATATGCCGGACTCTCCTTTTGAACGATTGGCGCTCGTTGACGTGACGTTAACGATCCCCCCGCATGCGTACATCGCGGTCATCGGGCATACCGGATCTGGGAAATCGACATTGATTCAACATTTAAACGGTTTGCTGAAACCAACAAAAGGTGAAATCACCATTGGCGATCGCACGATCCGCGCTCAAGAAAAAGCGAAAAATTTAAAGCCGCTTCGCAAAAAAGTCGGCATTGTTTTTCAGTATCCGGAACATCAGTTATTTGAAGAAACGGTGGAAAAAGACATTTGTTTTGGACCGATGAACTTTGGAATCAGCGAAGAAGCCGCGAAACAAAAAGCGCGGGAACTGCTTCCAATCGTCGGTCTGGAAGAAGATGTACTGCAAAAATCGCCCTTTGATTTAAGCGGAGGCCAAATGAGACGCGTTGCTATAGCCGGAGTTCTCGCGATGGAACCGGAAGTGCTGATTTTAGACGAGCCGACGGCAGGGCTCGATCCAAGAGGCCGAATGGAAATCATGGAAATGTTTTATCGGCTGCACAAAGAAAAAAAATTAACGACGATTCTGGTCACGCATAGCATGGAAGATGCTGCGCGCTATGCCGATGAGATTGTTGTGATGGAGCAAGGAAAAGTGTTTATGCACGGCACGCCAGAGGAAATTTTTAAAGAGCCGGAAGCGATAAGAAAAGTCGGCTTGGACATTCCAGAAACAATTGAATTTATCATCAAACTTGAAAAAAAATTTGGCGTCCGGCTGCCGCGCCATGCTTATACGATTGATGCGTTGGCAGATGAAATCATCGCTTTGCTGAAAAAGGAGGGTTCCCTGTAATGCCTCCAATTATTATCGGCCAGTATGTTCCTGTCGATTCAATCGTTCATCGGCTTGACCCGCGTTCAAAGCTCATTTCGGTCTTTTTATTTATTTTGATTATATTTTTAGCCAACAGTTTTATTGCTTACGGAGTAATCGGCTTATTTATTGGTGCAGCGGTTTTGCTCAGCCGTGTTCCGCTTTCTTTCATCGTCCGCGGGATGAAGCCGATCGTCATCGTTGTCATCATCACGTTTCTTCTTCATCTTTTTTTAACAAAGCAAGGCGAAGTTGTTTTTCAAATCGGTTCGATGAAGTTTTATTCAGAAGGGATCATTCAAGGGACGTATATTTCACTGCGGCTTTTATTTCTCGTTCTTTTCACTTCATTGTTGACGCTGACGACGACGCCAATTGAAATCACCGATGGACTGGAAGCGCTGCTTCATCCGCTGAAGCGATTGCGGCTGCCTGTTCATGAATTTGCGCTCATGATGTCGATTGCTTTGCGCTTTATTCCAACGCTGCTTGAAGAAGCGGAAAAAATTATTAAAGCGCAATCCGCCCGAGGCGTTGAATTTACAAGCGGCCCCCTGAAAGAAAGAATGAAAGCGATCGTCCCGCTGCTAATTCCTTTGTTCGTGAGTTCTTTTAAGCGTGCTGAAGATTTGGCGCTTGCGATGGAAGCGCGCGGTTACCGGGGCGGCGAAGGAAGGACGAAATTAAGAATTTTAACGTGGGGTTTGCGCGACCATTTGCTGTTGTTGTCACTTTTTATTTTAACTGCGATTCTCGTTTGGATTCGCTTTTATATGAAGTAGCAAAAAATGCTTGGAGTTTGGCAAAAGAAAAGGTGATTAGATGCCAAGATTAAAAGCCGTGCTTGCTTACGACGGAACAGCATTTGCAGGCTATCAAATTCAGCCGGATGCCCGCACGGTTCAAGGCGAACTTGAAGACGCACTTGCGAAGATGCACAAAGGAAAGCTGATTCGCACATATGCTTCAGGCCGAACCGATGCCGGCGTTCATGCGAGAGGCCAAGTCGTCCACTTTGCTTCCCCGCTGCAAATCCCAGAGAAAAACTGGGCAAAAGCGCTGCAAACCTTGCTTCCAGATGATATCGCCATTCGCAGCGTTGTCCGGGTGAAAGCTGACTTTCATGCACGTTATGATGCAATAAAGAAAGAGTATCGCTATCGCATCCTCACGAGTGAAACGCCGGACGTATTCCGGCGGCATTATACGTATCACGTGCCGCAGCCGTTAAACGTAGGCGCAATGGAAGCTGCCATCAAAGACGTTGTCGGCACGCATGATTTTACTTCGTTTTGTTCGTTGAAAACGGCTGTAGAAGAAAAAACGCGTACGATTTATGCGGCTCATTTGCAGGAAGAGCAGGATGAAATTGTGCTCACCTTTGTTGGAAATGGCTTTTTATACAATATGGTCCGTATTCTTGTCGGTACAATTATTGAAATTGGCCGCGGCGAACGTGAACGAGACGCTATAAAATCGATTTTAGCTGCACGTTCGCGGCAGTCTGCAGGGAAAACAGCTCCGCCGCAAGGGCTCGTGCTTTGGTCTGTGAGCTATGAATGAAAAATGCAGAAAATGGCAAGATTGAACTTCAAATTTGCTTGACTTTGGTTTTTTTGTGATATAATATTAACTTTGGTATTTCTATCTCCACTAGCCCCGGATTTAGATTTATTCATTGGAATGAAAGAAATGAAATGAAACTGCAGGCGCTGAAATGCATCGTTGATTGATGGGAATGGAATGTTCGCGCTATGCAGTTTGCAGTCGATGAACAGTTGAGGAGGTACACGCATGCGTACAACATATATGGCAAAAGCCAATGAGGTTGACCGCAAATGGTATGTTGTCGATGCAGCTGGCCAAACACTCGGACGTTTGGCAAGTGAAGTTGCTGCCATTTTGCGCGGAAAACATAAACCGATCTATACACCTCATGTTGATACTGGCGATCATGTGATTATTGTTAATGCGGATAAAATTGAATTAACAGGCAAAAAGCTGGCGGATAAAATTTATTATCGCCATACGGGATATGTAGGCGGCATTAAACAAAGAACAGCTCTTGAAATGCGGACAGAACGTCCGGAAAAAATGATCGAACTGGCCATTAAAGGGATGCTCCCGAAAAACAGGCTTGGACGCAAAATGTTTAAAAAGCTGCACGTTTACCGTGGACCTGAGCATCCGCATCAAGCACAAAAACCTGAAACGTATGAATTACGCGGCTAAGAAAAAGGAGGAAACAATTTTGGCTCAAGTACAATATTATGGTACAGGACGCCGTAAAAGCGCTGTTGCACGAGTGCGGCTTGTTCCAGGAAACGGACGCATTATCGTCAATAAGCGTGATTTAGATGACTATTTTGGACTTGAAACGTTAAAATTGATCGTAAAGCAACCGCTCGTTGCAACGGAAACAGAAGGCACATATGACGTGCTCGTCAATGTGAAAGGCGGAGGCTTTACGGGTCAAGCAGGTGCGATTCGCCATGGCATCGCACGCGCGCTGCTGCAAGCAAATCCTGATTACCGACCAATTTTGAAATCAGCAGGCTTCCTCACACGAGACGCGCGTATGAAAGAACGCAAAAAATACGGTCTCAAAGCAGCACGCCGCGCACCGCAATTCTCAAAACGCTAACGTCGTTATTTGCTGCCCCTTCTCGAAATGCGGGAAGGGGTTTTCGTGTTGTTTGGGGATGCGGCTAATGCCAAAAAATGCCTAAATTTTTGGATGCTCTGAGCAAATTTGACTCACTTTTTAAATATAAACGATTTATGGCTCTTTCCATGTGATATGTGGCAAGGGCTTTTTTTCATTTTTATAATCGGAAGCGCATGTGAGTTTGAATGTGCATCTGCTTTTAAATAAAAATTCCTTGATATGAAACTTATGAATATATGTTTCTTCTTCTATTTTCTTTGATACTTAACAATTTTTCTTGCTTTTAGTCATTGATAATTTCATAAACCTGCAAGCTTTTCATTAAGGTTGATTGCCAAGTCCATTTGATGGAAAAAGCCCATTTGAGAAGGAAGTGCATGTTTATCCCAAAAGATGGTTTGGAATGTCGGCTATATGGAAATTAGATAATTAAAATTTTTCTCTTTGAGCAAACGCTGCTTTTGTTTTTGAATGTTTTGGAATTTTGCTTGTCTTTATGCACTCATGGCGCGTTCAATTTTTATATATTTTTTGTTAAACTATAAAAATTTATTATTTTTAGGTAGTAACCCTGATTGTTAGATTCAAATTTATGTCATAAAATGTAAAAAAAAGGAGGTGAGAACATGAAACTGATTAAGTCAAAACCAAGGACTAAAAAAGTAAAATTTTCAGTGATGTATGGAGGAAAAGTCAGATAATTGAGATTTTAACAATTTTTGAGGTTCACCAATTGGTGAGCCTCAACCTATTAAAAAAGAAGGTGGAGTTATGATGAATGTGGAAATTGGTGTGAATGGCGAAAATCTGTCAAACTTTCATGCTGCTCGCCTTATTTGCAATGAGCTGAATTATAAACCTTTTCACTTGTATGAGCAAGAAAGCTATCGATTGCTGCATCCTATAAATTTTCAAGTTGCGAATAAACATCGCAGTTTGACGGAAGCTCAAAATTATCAAAAACAATTAAGGTTTTATACGTTGGACAGAATCAAAAGAGTTTTAAATACATTAGTTTTTTCTATAAAAAATAGAGTGAAAGATAAGTTAAAAATAACGATTTGCCACTCGAAAGAATTGGATGCGGGCTCTAAATTATTTATAGATGCTTTAGTTAAAAATGGCGCCGGCACTGTTGAGTATCGAGCCAATCCTTCCTCAATTTCTGCATCAGCTGATATCATTGAAGAAACAGTCAAACAAGCGTATTCAGCTGCAGATCCGAATCAAATGCATCAGTTAGCCTTGCAATTCCTTTCCGTTGGGGATGCTTGGACAGCTATAACCCTTTTAAAAAGGCTTTTAAGCATAGAAATGAATGATGAATATTTCTATGATATCGGCATTGCTTACAGCCAGATTGGCGATACGGAAGCAGCTGAATTTTATTTAAATAAAAGCAAAGCGTATGGAAATGCAAAAAGAGTGATTGATTCGAATTATGTTTTGGCGATGCTATACGCACGCCACCATCCAAAATATTTGCGATCGCTCAGCAAAGCGGAAGAGCTGCTAAATGAAGCGTTTCAATCACTTAAAAACGATGAAATGAGCTTTCATAAAATTTTTAATAGAAATGGCTATGCATTAATTCTATACAGAAGAGGAAAAATTGAAGAGGCGATCGATATTTTATTAACTGGCATCAGTAATCTGCAAAAAAACAATTTATCTGATGAAGATCATGGCTTGCACGAAAGTGTATTAACTTATAACTTAGCACAATGTTATGCCGCTTTAAATCGGTTTGAGGAAGCGAGTTCCGCCTTTAAAAAGTTAATAAAAATGGATCCATATTACCCAGAAAATCATTTAGAGTATGCCAAGTATTTAATCAATCATGAGAAATTTGATTCCGCATATCATCATTTGATGCATGCAAAAAATTTAAATCCTTACATCCCTGAGACGTATTCTTATTTCGGCCTTTATTATTTGTCGAAAGATAAGATTCGATTAGCAAAAGATAGTTTTGAGAAAGCATATAGGCTATCCAATCAAAGCGATGAATATTTATATGATTTCGTTTATGCGCTTACGCTAGAAAACGATTATGACAAGTGCTCTAAAATCATTCATGAACATCCTTTTAATAAAGAAACTGAGTTGAATGAAGAATTGTATGTCAATCTTTCAATTATTAAAGCGGAATGCCTGCTTCATATAAAATCTGAAGCCGAAGCGGCAGACGTGCTGCATGCAGCTATTAAAAAATATCCGAAAAATAGATTGCTGCGAGAAAATGAAAAAAGATTATGCAAGGAGATTCTATGAAAAATCTAATTTTGACAATGAAGAACTATCCATCTGCAAAAGCGTTTTTACTCTTTAGCATTTTATTTTTTTTGAGCATGGCCGTTTCAAAAACCGTTCATGCGCTTTGGTTTGATGAACAAAATGCGCTTACATTTTATGGCTTTTCTTATACAATGATGGCCATTGCCGGCGTTTTATCTTTTATTACTGGAAAAATTGGCGATCTCGTTTCGCCTGGTTTTGCACTTCGCCTTGGCGTTTTGATTTATGCGATTGGATTATTTTTAAGAATATTTACGCATTCGCTTATCATTGCCGGAGTTTCTGGCTTTATAGCGGGTTTAGGCGCTTCATTAGTCATCGTTTCGATGAGGCATTGGATCCTTTCAATCGGAGGTGAAGAAAACAGAGCATCCATAGTTGCTTTAAAAGAAACCGGAAGCAATATCGGCACTGCAGCAGGGGCATCATTAGCTGGTTTGCTTGTATTGGCGCTGTCTTATTTTTTAAAAAATGCGCTGGTCGCCGTATTGATTTTGTCCTCGATGTTATCTTTAGCCGCCATGTTTGTTGTGCCGAATTTAAAAAAAGCTGATGAAAGTCTAGATGAAGATGCAAAGGAAACACAAAAACCCGTCTCTAAATTGTTAATTATAGGCGTTGTCGCTTTTGGCGCGATTACCGGTTTGTCGGTCAGTTTATTTATTCCGTTTTTCCCTGTTATTCTGAAAGAGCAGGGAGTTCCGATTGCTTTCATTGGATTGTATGTTGCATTAATTAGCATCAGTTCGATTTTGTTTGCGCCAATCTTTGGAAGCGATGAGGTCAATCAAAAAAAAGCCAAGCTGTTTTTTTGGTTTGAGCTGCTTGTAGGAGTTTTAACACTTTTATTTATGCTGAAATTGCATTATTTTATCGTTCCACTCGTTATTATTGCTAGAGCTTTTTTTATTACGGGTTCCGTGATTTGCCAGGAATTGATGGAATTGAATATGTATCCAAAATACGCCATTGGACTGTTGTTCGGACTGTCTCAATCTTCTTTTTTTGTTGGAGATGCCATTGGCGGTTCGATAGGAGGCATTTTATTCAGTGTAAATTCAAATTATTCCGTGATGATGTGTTCATGTTTAATACTGTTGAATGCGCTCTTTTTTCCATTGTTTTATCGAATGATTTTAAATAAATCTGAGTCAGGTGAAGCTCATGAAATTTTATCATGATGACAACATGTTTTTTGAGCCGCTTTTGTTAACAATCAATTCAAAAAATCAAGCTGTATTTTTAAATGATGACGGCATTTCTTTATCGGATGGCACGAAGCGGCTGCTATTCGATGAGACGTTTAAAGCTTTGATCGCATTAAAAACCAAACCGTTGTTTTACATGATTTGGCTGGATCATAGTATTCTAAAAGTCAAAAAATATAATACAGATTTAGAAGAGCAAGATTCCCAATGTTATTGCTTTAACGGCGAAATGCATCTTGTTGACATCAAAAATGTCTATTTCGATTCGCTTGAAAAAAATTTATATTTAGTTGTTTTGACTGAAAAAAATATAAGTTTAGAAGTAAAGATTACCGAGGAACTGAAATGTACAACAATGAAACGCATGAAAGAAGATGATGAAGCAGCACATATTGAAACGATCTCTTTTCAAAATGCCAATCAGTTATTGACAACACAAAGGCCAGGAGTCGGATTGTCAGCTGTGATCGTCGGCAGCGAAAAGAAATGGCATCTAGATAAATACCATTGTCATTATGGTGAATATGTCGTTTTTTCAATTGAAAAAGAACATTCCGAAAAAGTTGTTGTGATGAATCTTTCCACTTTTCATATAGATTTAAAATTTGAATTTGAGAATCCAATCATTTCAGCCAAAATGCTGGATAACAATCGTTTAATATGCTTATTAAATAAAGCAGGTCATATCGAAATGGCCGTATTAAATATATTGTCAAATAAAATAGAAAAAATTTATTCATTTGACACGAATATAGAGCTGCATGTTCAAGTTTTCGATAAAATAATGATAAAAAAAACGAGTCTGTCTGATGGGGTAAGCTGGGGATATATTAATACAGATTTGCAAATTGAATTTCCTGCAAGCACAGTGAACAGTGTCGATTTTGTTAATGCCGCCTACTTTCAGCACCCGGTTTTATGCATATTGTTTGAGCCGAGACAAAAAGAAATACAAAAAATTATCATCTCCATTCATGGGGGGCCAGAATCATTTGAATTTGATGAATTCAGGTTTAATGGGATTTATCGAGAATTTGTATATCGCGGCGTTCTTGTTTGTGCATTGAATTACAAAGGCTCAGCATATCGATCTTTAAAAACGAGAAAGTCTGCCTGGAAAAACTGGCGCAATGTTGTGAAAGAAATATTGGAATGCAGCCAGTTTCTTGAAAAAAAATATGGAATTTCAAGAAATAAAATAACGTTATTAGGAGTAAGTTTTGGCGCTGCATTAGGTTTGCTCGCTGGCAAGATGTCCAATGAAAATTTTGAAAAAATTATCGCGATAGCCCCCTTAATGAATTTAAAGAGCCATTTGAATAAGCTTGATGCCAAAGAGTTAAGGTGGTTCAAGACAAGGTTTAACCGCTTTGAAATCAATGTGATGTTTCATTATAAATTTTTTCAAAAAGATCATGACAATGCGGTTTACTTAATTCAAGGCGACAACGATTCTGTTCTCGATTATAACGAAACCTTGCTTGCATATAAAACAGCTCGTATAAAAAATTTAAATTGGAATTTATTTACAGAAACAGATGGCGACCATGTTCCAACTGATTTGAATCAGAAAAAAAGACGCTATCGCTTGATTTATCAAAGTTATTTTGATGAATAATATTGAAAAAGCCCATGCTTTGTAAGATGCTTAAGCGTATACAAGCTGTTGATATCGTGATGATTTGAACGAATGCCCGCTTCCGTTGCATCGATGCAGCAGCTGCACTTGATTTCACTTTGTTTGTCTCTTTTATAAACGCTGCAGTTTTGAATTAGTTATTTCCTGAAAGTTCACTCAAGTTTTCGATACAATATTAAGGCAATTGCAGGCTAAAGTTGCAGCATGGATTGAAATCTAATTCTCTATTCAAGGGATAAAATGATTGTTACAGTTGTATTGAAAAGCTTTGCGACGCGAAAAGAGGTCAAGCAATGTGAAAAAGTTTTTAATCGTTTGCGGAAATCTTAATGGTGATTGCCATCGGTTTTGCAGGACGTCATTATATGATTGAGCAAGCCGTGAAAAAAATTGCTTGGAGAGTGGATGTTGGGCAGCTTTTTGCAGCAAATTTATGAAGAATTGTCCCTTCAGAATCAAACAAGATTTAAAGTCGGGGACACTATTTTATATGTTGTCGAGCCAGAATTAACAGAAGAACCGATCGCTTTTTATCAGTTTGATGTTGAACGGTGGAAGAAGGCAGCTTCGATGGAAAACGCTGGCGGCTTACAAGTGCGCATTAAATTGCTGGATGCGTTTTTAAAACGTGCAGACCGAGAAGCTTACGGCCTTCCTGAAGTGTCGTTTAAATCTGGAGAAATTGCGATTATAAAAGGGAATGAGCGGCTCTCCATTCCTGTTGCATCAGAACAATGGCACGTCACACATTTTAATGAGGAAGCGCTCATTCTTCAATCTGACAATGAAGAAGTCGAACCTTATTTTGTTACATTCGCTGATAAAATCAATGCCATGCCGTTAACGGAAATAGCTTTAATGGCTCATGGCAACGAACATGTATTTGAAAATTTGCTGCTTGCGAATCCAATGAATCAAGATGAAAAGAGAATGTTATATTTTGATCATTCTACCGTTTGGGACCGGGAAAAGAAAACGTTTCACGTGATCGCGGATGATGGCTTATTAAGCCAGGATGGCCAGTCAGTGCTTTTGCATTATTAAGCGTGTCAGATTAGAAGATTATTATTTTTCGTTAGTGCCAATTGAACAGTATATTGAGAAAACTGGCAAGCGGCTTTTGATTAAAATTCCAGAAACTCCGCTTATTAAAAAATCACAATTGCAAGCATCCGGTTTAGGGGAAATTGATATGTTATCATTCTCTAGTGAACGAATCATTTTTAAGTCGAATCTGCCTCGCATGTTTTTTGAAACAGCAGGCACGATGAAAGTATTTACAAGCAGAACGGCCTTATTTTTCAATTCTATACGTTGATGAAGTTGAGTAAATGATAAATGGATTGCCATTGCGGCGATAAACTTTCTGATATGGTTAAGCCCAAAAGCAAGTGAATGGATAAGAAATACAAAAAACTGAATTTGTAAACTTCATACGGAACCTAATAACCTTCTTAGACTTGTGATAAGGGTAACTTGCAAAAATGATTAAAATGATTAGGCTTTAGACATCAAGATTTAGCAGCTTTTATGTTTTTTAAGCTTATTAAGCGGGTGCTTTTTATTAGCTGATTTAGGAGGGAAAATTGATGGCGGCTGCAGTTGTGGTTGGTCGATTTATCGTTTTATTTATGATTTTAGGAATGATGTTTTACAGCGGAAAAGGCTCTTTCTTAATTGCCGGGTATAATGCCATGCCGCCGGAAGAAAAAAGCCAATATGATGAGGAAGCTTTATGCAAATTTATGGGCCAGATGATCTTCGCTTTATCTTTCAGCATGGTATTTTGGCTACTAAGCATTGTGTTTGAAGCCGCTTGGCTATTTATTATTTGGATCACTATGTTTCTTGCCATTGTCATCTTTATGCTGAACTTCATGAATGCAGGGAATCGATTTAAGAAAAGCGGCTAAACCTGGCTTTTAAATAAGGTTTTCAACGTGTACGGCAAGCAAAAGAGGAAAACACACCTTCGTGTAGGGGCCCCTCTTGTTTATGGAGTAAGGCTCTTTCTTGCTTTTAGATTGCTTTTAGATCCGGAGATCCTCCTGCTTTTGTGGACAGGAGCCCCCTTTGTCTTTTTAAGCAAGCTTCTTGATAGCTGCTTGTGCATTCAAAAGCAGCAGTGCGTTTTATTGATCTTCGCCGCCTCTTTCTAACATGCCTCGCTTAGTCTCTCATTCATTGCTGCGCTTGCTCTTGAATGGCTTTCATGGCTGAATCTTCTTCTGAGATGCCGCTTAAATTGACTTTATACAAAAGCATGGCGTCTGCATCATGGCTGCTGCGATCTCTTACCCAAACAGCGATTTCAAACGCTTTTAATTGATTTTCGTCAAATCCTTTGTTCATGAGCACTTGCTTGAGTTTCATGAGTTTTTTCGCTTCTATTCTCCAGCTTTCTTCACTTTCTGTCCATTTATGAAGGGTTGCAACAAATTTGATATTCGTTATTTCTTTTCCCAGAAGCTCGCGATAATCCGGAAATGATGCCACGTCTAACTCTTTCACGTTGGAACGAATGGCTACAAATGTCCGCCCTTCAAAATTTTCTTCCAAAAAATCTTGAAATTCTTTTTCGATTTGGTTTTCTAAGACGGCTTGAAGATAATCATCGCGGATCTTTTTTGTCTTTGTGTCGTAGGTTACGCGAAAGTTGATTCCCGGCGTTTCGTTAGGATAGACATAAGCATATACTTGTTTGGCGCAATCGGAACCTAATCCTGTGCATCCTCTCTCTAATTTGGCAATTGTGAATTCCTTGCCGTACTTTTGAATTAAGTACGAATGTATTTCTTCTTCCGCCTCTTCAATCTTTATTTTTGGCAATAGAACCTTTTCTTGAAAATGTTTGAATGAACAGCCAGAGGCAATTAAAAGCGTGAACAAAAGCAAGAAGGTTTGTTTAAGGCGTGTAGCAAGCGCCTGCGTCATATTCTCAACTCCATAACTTATTGTCGTTTGAGCGCTGCAAATTTCAATTTTCCCGACCCCATTTATTGTTTATTTAATACAAAGCCCTGCTGCATTCAATAGTCATAAAGTTGGCTTCTCATCGAAAAGCGCGCCATGATTTAAACAGGCATTGGTTTTAGACTGAAAAAATGAGGCATTAGCTTGTTTGGCTTATTCTCTTTGCTATAAAAAAATGGGATTTATTGGATATTCGTGCAAATATGCAGCGATATATAAAGAAAATTCAATATTAAGTCATGGGTCGTCATCACCTTTTGGTATTAATTTGAGCATGTTAAAATTTGACAGGGAAAATTTAGCAAATCAAAAGCAATGTCTTTATCGGGCGCCTATTGCAGTAATAAAACGCAAGAAAGGAGTCAAACGGCAGGTGTCTGAGATAAAGTCTGATTTATCACATGTAAAAACGCTGACAGCCAAATTATTTGCGTGCAAAGAACGGTTGCTGGAGACAAAAGGAATTGCTCCAATGTCGGCAAATACAAATCTGTCTCCAAACGATGAAATGAAAGATGTTTTCGCTGATTCGCTTCGTTTGATTCATCATTTCTGCGCTTGTCTGGAAAAAGACATTGAACGCGTTGAATCCATCGGCTGGTCGTTTCAAGAACGGGATAAACTTCTCGCTCGACAAATGGGCGGCCATCCTGCCAAACCGATTTAAATTGAGGGATGACTATGGGAGCGCTTGATAAACGTCGAAAGCTTTTGCTTGAAATTGGCCAAAATGAAGAAGCTTTAGAAAAAACGTCGCTGCAATTAAAAGAGCTGGAAAGCCAATTGCTTGAAACTGACCGCATTTTTCGAAGAGGAAATGAATTATTTCAAGAAATAAGTGAAAGTTGGAAAGGAGAGCGGGCGAATCGATTTTTGGATCAATCATTCCATCATTACAGGGAACTGAGTAAGCAAATTCAAGGAGAATTTCATGATCATAAAGAAGAGCTTTTGGAGAAGCGCCGCCAGTTAAGCAAGCAAACGGAATTATTGCAAAAGGCATATGCAGAATTAAAAACTAGGGAGCAGTGAAAATGGGATTAAAAGTACATATGCCGGAGGTTCATGAACAGATTCAAGGAATGAATCGCATTTTAAACGAAAAAATCAAATCTGCGGAAAGTGTTTTGAAGGCATTGGAAAGCTTTATTCATGACTCGGAATTAATCGGGAAATCATATCGCTCTGCGCAAATCTACTTTGATGCGACATATGGAGCGCTTGCGAAAGGAATCATTCTTGCATGCGAAGAAATGATTCAAGGGAATCAAAAATTTATTAGCCAATTTCAGGCTTTCGTTGACCCATCGCCTGCAGCTGTCATTGACGAAGCTCAGCTTTATTTATTCATTGAAAAAGTGACTCATTGGCAAAATTTATTGAAAAACGCAATTTTGGATCGTTTTACGTTGAATCGCCGTCATTTGATTCAAGAAATTTTTAAAGCGAAACAAATGATGCAATTGATTGAAGACCTGCGCGCTTTTAATGAACTGAGTTTTTATGAATATGCAAAGTTTTTATTAGCTCAAATTGAAAAAGGTTTATCGGCGGTATCAGATAAAAACATTTGGAATGAAGATGCAAAAACCTTTGAATTTTCATTAACCGATATGGAATGGAGCATTATTTTAACGAAAGACTGGGACTATTCTCTTCTAGATGACGATCAAAAGTTTTCGCTGCAAATGAAAGAGCAATTCGGCTTTGAAGAGGAAGAAATAGCGCTTATGTTGAAATTAAAAGAAAGATTAAATGAGAAGTTTCCAGATGCTTCACAGCGGGAATTGGATTATTACTTTACACGATTAATCGGCGGATTCAGTTATGGCGGTCCAGGCTGGAGATGGGATGAAATTCAATGGAAGCAGACAGCAGGCTCTCCTTATAAAGGAATGAGTGAAGAAGAATTTTTTACGGAGTTTTTAGGTTTTTCCAAAAATGAATACCACTTGCTAAGGTATAAAGTTCGCATACAAAATCAAATTGTATCTTCACCGGAAAGACTGAGCTGGAAGCAGATTGAAAAAGACGGCCAAATTGACATTTACAAGAAAAGCCTGGAAAAAGCGATTGGAAGAAAATTAACGAACGAGGAGTTTAAGCAGTATTGGATAAATCAGTATAACAACATGGTGAAGAAAGGCGATTTTTCACATCAGCAAATTACCACTTCTTCAATGCTTTATGATGGCGGCTACAGCCTTTTGCACAATCTGTATCCAGGAAAAGAGAAAACAGAAGACTTGGCAGGCTGGCTAGGCGATGCCACGTTAGGGGACCCTCCTAGTTTTGGGGCGGATGATTATATGGCAGATTTAGATGCTGAAAATATTTATTATTTAATGAAAACGGATCATTTATCATATCAAGACGCTGTGAATAAATACTATCAAGAAGTGGGCAAATCGTATACACGGGCAGAACGATTTCTTAAACATACACCGATTGAAAGAGTGAAAGAACAAGTATTTTCGGAATTGAAAATCAAAGATATGGATGCATTAAAAGAGAAAGCGCCTGAAACGTATAATTTTATTCGCAGCCTTGAAGAAAACCAACACGAAATGGGTAGTTACGCATGAAAAAAATCATTTATGCCATTTTAATCCTTGTGCTATCCTTTGCCGGAGGTCATTTTGTGTATAAAGCAGCCAAAGTAAAAAATGTGTTTGATGAGATGTACTTTGCAGAAGTGCAGCCGGTTTCAAAGATGTATACATCGACAAGTTTTCAAAATCTTGTGTCGGCGCAAGTTTTGGAAAATTTGCCGCATACCGTGCGAGAAAATTATTTGCCAAATTTATACCAAGAAGCGTATAAAAGCGATGCTTTGAAAAACAATGAAGGCATAAGCGTTTTTTTTGATAAAAATGAAGAAACCGTAACGTTTATCGGCACGTTGGATTATTCAAAAGACCCTGCGGGAGAAAAATTTGAAGGATTCCGATTTGCTTATTTATATCGCGTAAATTCCAAGCAATTGATCATCCGGGAAATTGAGCTTGTCATTGCATCAAATGAACTTGAACATCAGGATAGTGAAACGAATGACCCGGAAGAAATCGCAAAATTTATGGAAAAACACAATATATCCGAAGAGGATTTAATAAAATATGAAGATTATTTTTTATACGATAAAGTATTGACGGACTGGTTTGCGCATAATCCAAAAAGCCGTTTTTCACTGGATGATTTAGGGAATGTCGAAATCCTAAGAGAGCAGCAGTGATAGCCGGGCCTAGTCACGGCTTTAAAGTTTTGCGATGCCAAAGCTTTTATCAAATTGCCCGCTGTATAAAACTTGAAATTTCGATTCTTGCGCTTCGCATGTTCTTTTTTAGGGAAAAGATTTTAGTTATTGCCCGATAGAAAATGGGATTAAAACATTAGAAGAAGGGAGGATAGGCGATGCGGCAAGATTTTTAAAGCATGTGCCTCATAAGGAAATGTTGTGGATTTAGCAAATGCTGTAGTTATTGCGCAACTTTCACCAATATTGCATCTTCATTGGCAAATGACATGTTTATGCCGCTTTTCGGCTTATTGCTTGGAGGCATCCATTTTGATGGTTTGCAAGCGGCGATCGGAAAAACGATGATTACATACGGTTCGTTTATTCAAAATGTCGTTGATATTTTATAATTCCTTTTTCTCTTTTTCTGTTTATCCGGCTAATCAATCGGATGCGAAAACAAAAAGAAGAGGAAGAAGCCGAAGAATCGGATGAACAAATTGAATGAGTGACTGCAATTCGCGATTTATTAAAACAGAAACCCTCTTGAAAAAGAGGGGTCTTTTTTTGTTCAGAAGAAAAGGGGTCAATATCTTATTGCTGTTTTTGAAAAGGGATTTAAGTGTGTAAAGTATATACATGATTATTTTGGCAATAAACTAATTTGAGAAAAATTTTATGATAAGGAGTTTCAAATGAAAATTAAAAAACCCTTTCTAACGGTTGCCGGAATGATTTTATATACGGCGCTAGTAGCTGGAGTGACATATTTTTTAACACTCAAACAGTCCGAAAACGTTTTAAATCAAGAGCAGAAACATCTTCAACAACAAACTGCTTCCAAAGATTGGCTTAAAGAAGATTACAATTGGATTCCACTTCCAGATCTAGATTTAAATGCACCTGGCGAAACCTATGACATTCAGTCTTTAACTGTGGAAGCAGCAAATAGAATTGATCTTCGTTCGTTATCTGGACATGACGTACGGATTAATGGCAATGATGTGTCGGATAAAGCCAGTTATGAACTTGAAATCGATACAATAGCTGAAGATCATTTCATTGCTGTAACGGTCGATGGGAAAGATTTTTACATACGTACACTTCCTGAAGGTTTGCAAGGGTACAGGATTGAAAATAACGGCGCTGAAGATGGTTATTATTATTTTTCGTATGGCAATTATATTGTAAAGCTGGATACGAATGGCCATGTTGTTTATTACAAAGATGTGGGTACTGAAAAATCTTATGATTTTAAAGTGAATGAAACAGAAGAAGGAAAAATATATTATAGTTACTTGGTGCAAACAAACCGTCAGGAAAAAATTGAAGGAATTGGATATGAAACAACAAAAGCTGTAATAATGGATGAGAATTATCAAGTGGTTGATGAAGTTGATTCGATTCTTCCGACTGATTTAGTTCAAAGAACGCCGATTGAAAGCCATGAATTTATTTTTTTTGATTTGGGCCATTACATCGTGAGTGCGTATTATCCTGAGAGGGTGTACAATATTCCTTCCGAAATGAAACAAAATGAATTTGGTACAAAAGTTATCGCTTCATATCTTCAAGAAATCAAAGACAATCAAGTGATTTGGGAATGGAAAAGCACTGAACACCCAGAATTGTATGCTTTAAGCATAGAACATAATGATTTCACAAATGTTCATTCAAATTTTGCAGATTACATGCATTTTAATGCACTAGCTGTTGATCCAAAAGATAACAACTTCGTCCTTTCTTTTAGAAATTTGGATGCTTTAATCAAGCTTGATCGAAAAAATGGTGAAATCATATGGATTTTAGGCGGCAAAGGGGATCAGTTTGGTTTAAGTGAAGAGCAGCAATTTCACCGCCAGCATAAAGTGTCAATCTTAAGTGATGGCTCAATTTTGCTGTTTAATAACGGCAATCTTCTGCCGGTTGCACCATACCCGATTGTTGCTGAAGATGATCCCATTAGGAATGAAAAGGCGGAAACAACAATTGTAAAAATGAAAATAGATGAGGATCATTTGAAGCTAGTCGAGTATGAATCGTTTCCAACAGGCCGCTTCTCAGCAACTCGAGGCTCTGTGCAAATGCTTGATGAAGACAAAAATATTGTTCTTATCGGCTGGGGAAGCGGCGAGAACAACGATGAACATTTTACCGAAGTGAATTTAAATAGCGGTGAAAAATTATTTATCTTTTATCCACATGATGAAGACTTGATTAGCTATCGAGCATACAAGTTTGATAAGTGATTGTTGAATAAATAATGATAAAAAATTCTTGAGATTGAAATGGCTATTTAGGAATGCATGTTTATTTCTTAAAGAAATTTTTAATATAAAGAGGTTATATGATTGTTTGTAGAAAATTTTTGAATAAAAAAGACCCCGGATAGGGTCTTTTCTATATTCGCCGCTCTTGTTTATTTCGTTTGCAACAATTTTGCGTAAACTATCTGGCAGATAAGGATGAATCATTAAAAAGCTGTTCCAATAAATTTTTTTGCCGGTCAAGGGCCTCCAAGCGATACTGTTCTTTTTCCTTTTTGTTCATTTTTTTGTATTGATTTAAAAAAGCTTCGTATTTCGGAATAATTTCATCTACAGTGCCAAAATCTTTGACCATCCCATATTCCAGCCACAGAATTTTGTCGCAGAACTGTTTCATTTGGCTGATTGAGTGGCTGACGAAAATCATCGTTTTTCCTTTTTCTTTAAACTCTTTCATTTTTGCGAGACTCTTTTCAGCAAAAGCTTTATCGCCGACAGAGAGCGCTTCGTCAATGATTAAAATGTCCGGATCAATATTGACGGAAATGGCAAAACCGAGCCGTGAACGCATGCCGCTGGAATACGATTTAACTGGTTGATCGATAAAGTTGCCCAGCTCTGAGAATTCAATAATATCGGGTTCTAGAGCTTTGATTTCGTCTTTGTTGAAACCGAGCATTAACAATTTTAGCTCAATGTTATCTCGACCGGTCAAATCCCCTTTTAAACCTGCTGCAACCGCAATGAGGGAAACCTCGCCATTCACTTGTACGGCGCCAGCTGTTTCGGGAACAATGCCGGCTATAATGTTGGCAAGCGTTGATTTGCCTGAGCCGTTAATTCCGACAAAGCCAACAACATCGCCGCGTTCAGCTTCAAAATTGACTCCTGCCAAAGCATAAAAGTCCTCTCCGTATTCTTTTGGCAAAAGCAGATCGAATAAACGTTCTTTAGTGCTGTTATATAGCTTGTACTTTTTTGTAATGTTTTTGGCAATTATCGCTTTATCCACAGTTATCACCGATTATAAGTAGTCAATAAAATGACGTCTAAATTTCATATGAAGCATCGAGCCAATGAGATACAAAAGAATAACAACTGCCCAGAAATAGAGCGTATATTTCCAATGCACGATGAAGTACCATTCCAAGCCAAAGAAAGCAGCGCGATATCCTTCAATTAGATAGTAGAGGGGATTCAGCTTTAAAATAAATTGCACGTTTTCACTTAACACCGTCATTTGCCAAAGTATTGGCGACAAATAAAGCAGCATGCGCAATGTTGAGTTTAAAAACATATGCACGTCGCGAATGATCGTTGAAAGCGTAGACGTGATCAATGAAAGCGAAAAGATTAAACAAAACGAAGCAGCGATAAAATAAAGGATTTGAATAAAATAAATGGTGATGAAATAACCCGCAATTTGAAAAATGATAAAGGCAATGATAAGCAAAACCAAGTGAATGTAAAATTGGGAAAATATTACAATATTCGGAATGACGCTCATTGGAAAATTCATTTTAGACAACAAGCGAAGCCGTGTGTAAATCGATTTTGAACCTTGAATCGTGGATTGATAAAAGAACGTCCACAAAATGAAACCGCACAGCAGCCAATAAATGAAAGGGACGTCCATTCCGGGAGCAACATCAATATCAGCCCGCTGCCGGATGCTTCCAAATACAAACCAATAAATTAAAATTTGGATGACCGGATTAATGACTTCCCATGCCATCCCTAAATAATTGTTTTTATTTTTGCTTTTTAATTCATACAACGATAGTCGCCGAATTAAATAAAAGTGGTCGATTTGTTCTTTAATGACCGTTATCGCTGATTTCATAGATTTCGTTAAATTCCTTTCAATCCTTTAAATAAAAAGTGCATTTTGCTTGAATATACGCCATTAAATTATACAAGTAGATAATTAAAAAGACAAATAAAAAAGGCTAATTTCTAACGCATTAGCCTATTTTGCACTTTTATGAAATATTTCATTCACAACACGTTCGCATGCAGAACCGTCTTCAAGGGAACAAAACTTTTCGAAAAATGCTTTTTTTTCATCTGTATACGCAAGATTATTTCGTTCCAGATTTTTAATTTCAGTGATCAAGTCATCGGTTGTTTTAACTAAAGGACCGGGAGCATTTTGTTCAAAGTCAAAATAAAATCCGCGAAGCTTATCTCTGTATTCGTCAATGTCATAGACAAAAAAGATCATCGGCCGCTTTAAATTGGCATAGTCAAAAAATACAGAGGAATAGTCAGTAACCAGGATGTCTGAGATTAAGTAAAGTTCGCGAATATCTTCATGCCGGGAAAAATCAAATACAAAATTTTTGTAAGCTGATAAATCAAGTTCTTCGGCGATTAAATAATGCAGGCGCAATAAAACGATGTAGTCATCAGCAAGCTCTTTTTTTAATTGATTAAAATCGATTTGAATTTCAAACTTGTATTTCCCCTTTGCATAATAATGATGGTCTCGCCAAGTTGGAGCATATAAAATGATTTTTTTATTTAAAGGCAGAAATAGTTTTTGTTTAATTTTTTCGATTGCTTCTTTATTGTTGTTGTGGATTAAAAAATCATTTCTAGGGTAGCCCGATTCAATGATTCTTTTTGTATAACCGAACGCTCTGCGAAAGATTTGTGTGGAATAAGCATTCGGTGAGATAAGATAGTCCCATTTATTTGCTTCTTTTAAAAAGTTATTGATGTATTTTTCGGCGTTTGTCGCAGGCATATGGACTTCGTCCATATCCGCGGCTAATTTTTTTAGCGGGGTTCCATGCCACGTCTGCACGTAAATGGTTCGTTTTGGTTTAGGCAGCCATCCCGGCAGACGGCTATTTGTAATCCAATATTTTGCTCTTGGCATCAGAAAGAGCCATTTCAATGTAAATCGCTGCACCATACGTATATCAAACTGATGAAATTGGGGCGCATATTTTCGGTCAACGCTCCAGTACATTTTGTAGTTCATTTTGTTTTCATTCATGTATTCATAGATGGCTCTTGGACTGCAGCTGAATTGTTTGCCATGGAAACTTTCAAATATGATGATGTTTTTTTTCGGGAGCAATCCAATTGCAGCGAAAAATTGTTTATAAAGATATAGCACCCATTTGCTTCTTCTCGTTTTTATTATTTTTTCTTTCGTTTCATTTATTAGGGCGTTTCTAAAATCATACGTTGTAATGTTTACACTTAAGTATTTTGCTTTTTTTGTTGGACGAGCGATAATTTTTATTTTTCTTTTTCCAAAAGAAGCATGGTTTAATCGTGATTTTAGCTTGAAATTCCGTTTTGCATTGATCCAGCATATCCGTTCGCTTCTTAACGTTTCGCTTGATCCGTTATGAGCAACGTCAAGTTCTAAAAAAAATTTAAACGCTTTTTTTTCATTTGCGCAGCACGTGTCATACAGGTTAATGCCGCAATAAAAATCAACAATCGACGGATTGTTTTTGCGTTGAACCATGTCTGTCAGCTGAAAGGTATATTCCTCCTGATTTTGGCTGGCTGCAACTGCAAGCTGCGCTTTCTTTATTTTCATATTCGTTGATTCCGAAAGAAGCGGATAGTTCATGTAGCCTCTGATTTGAAGACAGTCTTTTGCAATGTTTACGCGATTGATGATAGCGAGCACATTGGGGAAGCTTAATACAAAAGATAAATTTGAGTGTCTGGTCCGATAGGGATAAAACATTTTTTTATGATTATCAACTAATATGGCCAGCAAGTTTAATTCATCTTCAACGGTTTTTATTCGATAAGTCAGTTCATTTTTTTCATTTTTAGTAAAGAAAAATAGATCCCAAATTTGTTTTTCTGTTTTTAAAAGCTGTGATGGCGGCGGCGCAATGGTTGTTTTTATAATGGCATGTTTGCCAGTAAACCGATGAATGTTTGAGTCGAGCGCAATTTTTTTTCTGCCGTTTCTTTGCTTGATATAAAAGTTATATTCTTCACTATTTGCAATCAATTTTTTATGGATGGGTATGAACAATTGAAATGAATCAGATTGTTTTTGAATTGACGAAGCAGTCAATTCGATCGTATTTGAAATAGCCATCGAGTGTTCTCCTAACCTTTCTAAAAATCCAATCATTTCCTTAGGATAAGCTATAGCCAAAGCGTGTTAAAAATAGTCGTTGAAGTTATAAATCAGTGAAGAGTTGGAAACGATGGATGATGCTTTTGATATTTACAGGCGATATTTTTGGTGGGAAAGGCAAGGAGGATGTTTCATGGGCATCATTCGTCAAATGATACCAACATTTAGTCGGGAGGCCTTTTTATTAAGAAAAGCCAAGTACAATAAAGATGGATATTATGTTCATCGTGAGAAAAGAATTGCCGACCCGTTGGCAACCGTTATTATGCCGGTTTATAATGCCGAGAAAACACTTAAAAAGACGATTGATTCAATTGTTCGCCAATCGATAGGGTTTCATAATATTGAACTAATTATAATTGATGATGGTTCAACTGATCGGTCTCGCTCGATTATTTTGTCTTATGGACGCATTTATCCGAATGTTGTTCCTGTTTTTTTTAGAAAAAATAATGGCTCGCCAGCCATTCCAAGAAACATTGGCATTCAATTGGCAAAAGGCGAATATATCATGTTTGTTGATTCAGACGATTGGCTTGCTCCAACGGGCATTGAGAAATTGTATCGTTTATTAAAAAAAACAGGGGATCATTATGCCATTGGCCGAACCATCAAAGTCGAAGATAAGACGTATTCTATTACAGGTGAATACAACAGCTGCGAAGAGCGTGAATCGGTTCATCCATGCACAATTCCTCATGTTTTTCAACATTTGGGGCCAACAGCTAGAATGATGAGAACACAATTTATAAGAGAACATAACTGCCAATTTCCAAATATGCGCTATGCTGAAGATAAACAATTTTTTATAGATGTGCTCACGAATTGTCCGTCCATTTCGACAACAAAGGAAATTATTTATTATGTCAACCGCAACAAAGACAATAAAAGCTTAGTCTCCCGCACATCGATTTTTGAGAAAACCGATACGAACATTGCGGTTATTAACTATGTGATTCAAAAGAAATTGCCGGAAAATATTGAACGAATGGTATTAAATCGTTTATATGAGTTCGATTGCATTACGAGACTTTTCAATCGGCATCATTTTTTAAATTCCCGACGGAAAGAAAAGTATTTTGAAAAGTTTGCTGAAGTGTTAAGCACTACGAATCAACTTCGTTATGATTTCACTGAAAATTTTTTTGAACCCTGGCATAAAGTTCTTGTTCAATTATTTAAAGAAGAACGTTATGATGATATCGTATCTCTCATTCGCTGGAGTCTTAAGGAAACAACGAAGCAAACAGTTATTAAGGATGGATTGCCGTATTATCGCTTGCCTTTCGATGGCGATTATGAATTCGCAAGAATCCCATTATTAGCGGTTTTTCATTCTTCGGAAAGAGGGAAAGAGGAGATAACGATTCGTTTTCAAATTTACGGAGAACGAGAACACGACATCCATGCACTTGTTGTTCGCGAGCGCACCAATCATTTGAACGAGCTGCATTTTCCTATTAAGCAAGAAGATGAACAATTGCATGCCGCTTCACTGCCTTATGATGAATTAGCGAAGCTTTCTTCATCCAGTTATTTAGTGTTTATTCGCTACGATAAGTATCGAAATTTAATGATTAAGATGAATACGCGGCATATGATCACGCATACAGAAAAAGAATTCGATTTTTATACGACAATCGGGGATAATTACGGATTGAAGGTAAAGTAGAAAAAAGCGGGGAGCAGTAAAAAGTATATTTTATGTTCATTTAAGCTTTTTAATTGCATTGATTGTTAAAAAATCTTGCTTTATTGTCTTAGTTGCGTCAACTTTAAATTAACGAACTTTTGGAACAAGTTCAAGTGATTTTTCAGCCAATTGCATGGCTCAATTGATTTCTGTCGTTCGCTTGCGTTAACAAATAAAAAGTCAAGTGTCCCAAATGTTTTGGAACACTTGACTTTTTTTAACTGAAATATCTTATGATGCCATTGACAATTCCTCTTGCAAGCTGTTCTCGATAACTGTTTTGTTTTAGTTTTGCTGCATCATTGGAATGGTCGATAAAGCCAAGCTCCACTAAAGCACTTGCCATGTTGGTTTCTCTATTTACTTGGAAATCTGCATCTTTTATGCCGCGATTTCGAGCTCCTGTTTCTGAAATCAGCTCATTTTGAATGCTCGTTGCTAATGTACTGCTTTTTTGAGCTTCAGGCCCTTTGCTATTCCAATATGTTTCTATGCCTGTTCCTCCTCCAGCGTTAATATGAATGCTGACAAAAATATCTGCGTTCGCCCGATTGGCTATATTAGCTCTTTCCGATAAGGCGACGAAAACATCTTCAGTTCTTGTCATGATAACTGTGAAGCCTTTTTCTTCTAACAGACGTTGTGTGCGCAAGGCAATGTCTAATGTGAGATTTTTTTCATACAATCCATTGCCTATGGCGCCAGGATCGTGACCGCCATGACCTGCATCAATGACAACAATTTTGCCGTTTCGTACTGATACATCGTCTTTATGAAAGTATGCAGTATGTGCTTTGCCATCGACGTAAACGGTAGCTTCGTACCAACTTTCAGTATAGGTGCGATAGATGAGTTTGCTGCCAAATGAGTACGTTCTTAATACTGGCGCATATTTAGAGGCTCTGCTATATGCTCTTGTTGGTTGTTTCAATGCAAAGCCTTCAATTCGTTTTTGGTTTGAAGCAATGTTTTCAACATGGTTTTTATGGATATATCCCGTGTGTGCTGTGCTGTTTAAGTAAACAGTCGCTTCATACCAATTCGATGAAAAAGTGCGGTATTTTAGTTCGTGTCCCTGCTGATAGCTTTTTAATGAACGGGCATTTGTCGAAGCGCGTTCGTATACGTGTGTGGGATTTGCAGCGCCGATGCCGTTGATTGTTGTTTGGACAGAAACTGCTGTTTCGACATCAAATATATGAATGTATCCTGTATGCGGCTGACCGTTTATATATACGGTTGCCTCATACCAATTCGGGGTAAAGGATCGATATTTCAGAATATGCCCTTGTTGATAACTTTTTAACGTACTTGCATTTCTAGTTGCCGATGCATATACGCGAGTTGGACTGGTATTCGCAATGCCTCTTAAGTGCTGCGTATGATTTGTCGCCGTTTCGACATCATCTGCATGAATGTACCCTGTATGTGGTTTGCCATTTAAATAAACGGTTGCTTGATGCCATTGTTCATTATGTGAACGGTAAATCAGAACATGCCCTTGATTGTAAGTTTTAAGTATGCGAGAATTTCTCGACTGTTCACTGTATACATGTGTACTTGAAAGTTTAGCAACGCCTTTTAAACGTTCAGAGCTATTTTTTGGCGGCGTGTCAGTTACGTCTGATTTATGTATATATCCTGTATGTGCAACTCCATCTACATAAACAGTTGCTTCGTACCATTCTGAAGTAAACGTTCGATAAATTAATCTGTGCCCTTGCTGGTAGCTTTTTAAAACAGAGGCATTTCTAGCAGGTGAAGCATAAACCTCAACATGTCTAATTGCAAATCCATTGAGGCGTTCTTGATTTTGAGTGATGACATCAACATCATTGGCATGAATGAACCCCGAATGTCGTTGTCCGTCAATGATAACTGTTGCGGAATGCCATTCTGAATTGTGTGGCCGAAACAGTAAAATATGCCCTTGATTATAAGACTTTAAAATTGTGGAATTTGTTGACATTTGTGCATAGACGTGGGTTGGCTGCTTTAATGCAATTCCTCTTAATTGTTCAACTTGGGCAAGCTGACTTGATTTTTCATCGTTCGGCTGCAGGTTATTTTCTTCTGGAGCAGTTGCTGCATTTGTTTTTTTTGAATTCGGTTCTTTGGCGGCATTGTTAGGCTCATTGTTAGATTTTTCATGTTCTTCTATGCTGGCATCATAACTATCATTTTCCGTTTCTCGTTCACGATGCAGACGATAAGTTTCCGCTTCTTCTTTAGGGATCACATATTTTGAATGTACATAACCGGTGATAATTGAACCGTCTTCATCTGAATAAAACAAAATAAAAGCCCAATCATTATTTTTTTCTAATAACGTTGCTGCCGTATCATCAGGAATCATTTTCTGAAGCTGATTAAGGGATTCATCTTCGTATAATTCAACAAATTCTTGTGCAAACTCATGCAGCAAAACGACTTCTTCACTCTGGTTCGTACTTTCGAAATCTGACTGAGCAGATGAAGGAGACGGCAGAGTGCAAAAAGAGGATAAAAGTAAAAATATAAATGTGACCTGCTTTGTTAACCTCACAATGATGCCCTCCAATGATAAACTACTACCAGTCTATTTTGTAACAAAAATTTACTCAACCTCCTTTCTATTTAATTATTATCGGTATCAATTAACTAATTTTTAATTGTTTGCCAAAAATAGCATCTGCCGCCCGTTGAGATGCTTTTCCATCTTCCAGCGAGCAAAATTTAGCATAAAAAGTGCTAAATGTCTCAGAAAGGCTGTATTCACTTTGCTCAAGCTTTTGAATTTCAGCGATAAGCTCGTCTGTTGTTTTAACGAGCGGGCCCGGCGCATTATGTTCTAAGTCAAAATAAAACCCTCGCAAATGCTCCCTGTAATTGTCAATGTCGTAAACATAAAACAGCATAGGGCGTTTTAAGTTTGCATAATCAAAGAAAACAGACGAATAATCCGTTATAAGCAAGTCAGAGATCAGATAGAGTTCGCGAATATCTTCGTATTCTGAAAGGTCAAAGGCAAAATTTTCATAATCGCTTAAATCAAGGTTTTCGGCGACAAGGTAATGCAATCGCAAAATAAAAATGTAGCTGTCGCCAATAACGGATTGGAGTTTGTCAAGGTCTAATTGCAAATTAAATTTATATTTTCCTGTGGAGTAATATTGATTGTCCCGCCAAGTAGGAGCGTATAAAATGATTTTTTTATTCAATGGAAGCCTTAATTTTTGTTTAATTTTTTTAATTGTTTCTAAATTGTTGTGATTAATTAAAAAATCATTTCTAGGATATCCCGATTCAATGATGGTTTTATTAAATCCGAATGCACGGGTAAAAATTTCAGTGGAATATCGATTTGGCGAAATTAAGTAGTCCCATTTGCTGGCTTCATATAAAAAGTTTTTTTTGTATTTTTCTGTTGTTGTGCCTGGCATAAGGACTTGTTCGATATCTACTCCAAGCTTTTTTAATGGGGTGCCGTGCCATGTTTGAACATAGATTGTTTTTTTCGGTTTCGGCAACCATAGAGGCATTCTCGTATTTACCACCCAATATTTTGCTCGCGTCATAATGAACAGCCATTTTAGAGAGAAGCGGGCCGCGAATTTCACGTTATGTTTTTTAAACGTGTCGACATGCCTCCTGTCTGCACTCCAATAGAGTTTCAGTTCTGGATAATGCTGCCTGAGATATTCATAAATCGCTCTGGGATTGTCGCTGTAAGATTTGCCGAAAAAACTTTCAAATATAACGAGATTTTTCTTTTTTGGCAAGAATCGACCTGATAATTGAAATAGAATTCTATATATTTTTATTAAGATGCCTCTGATTTTTGTTTTATAAGTTGTCAACGTTTGATCACACCAATTTAAGTAATATAATTCTTATTTTAATGAATTAAAGGAAATTTTTGAATCTATAAGACCAAGAATTGATGGTAAAACAGAATATACAAACAAAGAACCATTAAAATTAGAAAAGGATAGGAGCATTGAAGAAATAAGCTATGGACAATCTGAAGAAATTAAACCTGATGAAA
>CALKAO010000111.1 GCA_937983115.1 uncultured Caryophanales bacterium | reverse complement strand
ATAAGGCTCAGATGACTGTTTCGCCATCTGAACCTTTTTCCTACTCATCCAGCTCCCCAAGCAAGAAATCCTCATCTAAATCTTCAAATTCTTCGTCAAGATCATATTCGGAGCTCTCTTCAAACTCATCGACGCAGCCGTCTGGATCAACGCGGACGCAAAGCTTTGTTTCTCCAATCACTTCGCCGATAAATTCGCGTTCAACTTCAACAAGAATTTTTTGCCCGTTGGGGGAAATCGTCGCTTCCAAGCAATTCGGCTGCTGCATCGTTCTTACGACAACATCAAATTCATCGGTTAAATTTTCGTCATCTCTCATTTTAAGCGGAATCACGTCGCTATACTTGACTGTGTCCGTTACAACTTCGGTTTTCGTATTTTTATTGTAGGAATACCATAAGTTAATATCATAGGTTCCTTCAACTTCGACAGCGTCGCCATCCTTTTTTGCTTTGTAATCATGATTTATAATCCAGCAGCCTAAAATGCTTGAAGGTCGGTGCAGCGGATTAACCGTATGAGTAGCCTTTGAATATTTGCTACCTTTTCCGCAAACTGCTTTTGCTACTATTTCTCTATACTTCGAATCGTCAGCAAAAGACATTTGATTATACCTCCTCATCATTTCTTCACTGACATCCTATGCAAGGCGTATGCCCTGTGTGCCGCATTGGAACGAGCTGTTCAAATTTTTATTGGCGCAATTGAGTGCGCCGTCTTCATGATTTCAGCCAAAAAAAAGACACCCATTAAGGTGTCTTGCTCGAATCATTTGCAATGTTTTTTGTCACCGTATCCGAAATGGTTTTTGCAATTAATTGAAGCAAATCGTTCACTTCCGTCTGCGACTGCTTAAATTCTCTCACTAGCGGAATTTCATCGACTTCATCCATTAATTCATCTATTTTTGCTTCCACTTTTTTTAATGCTTCATGCTTCTTGTAATGTTGAAGGTTGACTGCTTCTTTTTGATGTTTTTTTATTTCGGCAATCAGCTTTTGAACTTTTTCATGCTTGTTGATTTTAGCTTCCGCTTTTTTAAAAAAAGCAACCTCTTCGGTTTGGGAAACCATATTTGCAAGTTCAATGGCTTTTTCAATAATTTGCTCTCTCGTATAGGTCACGAACTTTTCACCTCGAATGCTTCTTCCAATTCGCCATCAAGTGTCCACGTTTTTGCGTTTACAATCCGAACGTTTACGAGCTTGCCAATCAGTGTTTTTGGCCCTTTAAAATGCACGACTTTGTTTCCTCTCGTATACCCTGTCAATACGTCTGAATTTTTTTTGCTTTCGCCTTGAACGAGCACTTCAACGACTTCATTTTCATATTTTTTATTTTTTTCAAGCGCGATTTCATTGACAAGCGCATTCAACCGCTGAAGGCGTTCTTTTTTAACGGACATTGGCACATCGTCTTTCATTCTTGCGGCAGGCGTGCCTTCCCGCGGCGAATAAATAAACGTATAGGCGCTGTCAAAGCCAACTTCGCGATAAAGCGAAAGCGTATCTTCAAACTGTTCTTCCGTTTCATTTGGAAAACCGACAATGATGTCCGTTGTCAACACGACGTTCGGAATCGCGGCTTTAATTTTTTGAACAAGCTCCAAATATTCTTCCCTCGTGTAAACGCGTCCCATTAATTTTAAAATATCGGAATTGCCATGTTGTACAGGCAAATGAATATGCTCGACTAGATTACCGCCTTTAGCAAGCACTTCAATGAGATGGTCATCAAAATCACGGGGATGGCTTGTCGTAAACCGAATGCGCGGGATATCGATTTTGCGGATTTCATCCAATAAATGGCCCAAGCCATATTCAAAATCGAAATCTTTTCCATACGCGTTGACATTTTGGCCTAAAAGCGTCACTTCTTGATAGCCTTCCCGTGCAAGCTGGCGAACTTCCTCGATAATATCTTTCGGCATGCGGCTTCGTTCTTTCCCGCGCGTATAAGGAACGATGCAATACGTGCAAAATTTATCGCACCCGTACATGATGTTTACCCAGCCTGAAATTTTGCCTTTGCGGACACGCGGTAAATTTTCAATGATGTCGCCTTCTTTTGAGAGCACTTCAACAACCATTTCTTTACTGTATAATGCTTCTTTTAAAAGAATGGGCAAACGGTGAATGTTGTGCGTTCCAAAAATTAAATCCACTTGAGGATGTTTTTGCAAGATGCGGTTGACAACCGATTCCTGCTGGGACATGCAGCCGCACACACCGAGAATCAGTTCGGGCTTCTCTCTTTTTAATGCCTTTAAATGTCCGATTTCCCCAAATACTTTGTTCTCTGCATTTTCACGAATCGCGCAAGTGTTCAATAAAATGACATCGGCTTCTTCAGCTTCAACTGTCGCTTCATAGCCCAATTCAGTCAAAATTCCCGCCATCACTTCTGTATCGTGTTCATTCATTTGGCAGCCGTAAGTGCGGATGTAAAATTTTCGGCCGGCTCCAATGTTTTTTACATCTTCAGGTATTTCAAAATCGTAATGGATTTTTACTTCTTCTTTTCCCCGTTTTCTCGCATCCCGCAGCGAAGGCGGCTGGTAGATCGTCTGAAAATATTTCGCATAATCCTTTACGGATTTTAAGTCCGCAGAATTATGTCCTTGTCTTTTTGCCATTTGTTCTTTCCTCCTTTGAGAATAACCTGATCATTTGCAACCAATATATTATAACAAATCATGCCGAAAAAAGAAAAAGCTCTTGATGAGCTTTTCGGTTTACATGAATTCAGACATGAGCTGGGCAAACTTTTCTTCGCCTAATTCTAATTGTTCTTGCGCTAATGGCGTTTGACTGTACCCGTGGATGAGATCTTGATACGATTTCTTTTCTTTGTCTTCATAAATCAAACCTGTAACGAATCCATTGTGCTCCATCAATGTTTTCATCGCAAGGATGCGATTGTGAGAATCATAGTCTTCAAGCTCATCTAAACGGATCAGATTTTCTTTAAACCAGTCATACGTATTGATTTTGTTATATGTGACGCACGGGCTGAATACGTTAATAAAGGAAAAGCCTTTATGTTGAATGCCTCGTTCAATTAATTCAGTCAGTTCTTTCAAGTCACTGGAAAAGCTTTGAGCGACAAATGTCGCGCCAGCCGTAAGAACCATTTCCATAATCGACAGTGTTGACTCTACCGAGCCTTCCGGCGTGCTTTTTGTTTTAAATCCGACTTCGCTTCTCGGTGAAGTTTGGCCTTTTGTTAATCCATACACTTGATTGTCCATAACGATATACGTGATATCAATGTTGCGGCGAATCGCGTGAATCGTATGCCCCATTCCAATGGCAAATCCATCTCCGTCTCCGCCGGCTGCGATCACAGTTAAATCGCGGTTGCCCATTTTTACGCCTTGGGCGATTGGAAGCACTCTCCCATGAATGCCATGAAACCCGTAAGAGCGAATATAGCCTGAAATCCGCCCAGAACAGCCAATTCCAGATATGACTGCCAACTCATGCGGTTCCAAACCTAGATTGGCTGCAGCGCGCTGAATCGCCGCCTGAACGGAAAAATCTCCGCAGCCAGGGCACCAATTGGGCCTTACATTGTTGCGAAAATCTTTAAATGTTGCCAATTGGAATCAACTCCTTCGTTTTTGAATACACTTCATTTGCCAAAAATGGGGTTCCGTCATATTTGTTAATCTGGTGAATTTTTTCTGCGTATCCAACATTTAGTCGAATTAAATTTGCCAGTTGGCCTGTGTAGTTGTTTTCTACAACAATGACGCGGCCAGCCTTGGCAATCAAAGGCTCCACAATGTTAGTCGGAAAGGGATGAAGCAGGCGAATGTGGGCATGCGCGACTTTCATTCCTTCCTTGCGGAGTTTTTCCATTGCCTCTTCAATTGCCCCTCTCGTCGAGTTGAAACCAACGAGCAGCAGTTCTGATTCCGCTTCTCCATCAACATGAACGGGATTGTCAAAATGCGAAACGACGGTTTGCATTTTTTTCATGCGTTTTTCCATTTGCTGTTCGCGATTTTCGGCTGTTTCCAATGGCTTGCCCATTTCATCATGCTCAACGCCGGTTACGTGATGAATGCCGTTTTTTGTCCCTGGCAGAACTCTTGGCGAAATGCCGTCATCTGTCAATTCATACCGTTTAAAGTAATCTTTGTTTTCAAGTTCAGGCAGTGAATCGCCGTTCATCAGTTTTCCGCGATTGATGGACACTTTTTTATAATTTAGCGGCGGAACCGTTTGTTTGCCCAATGACAGCTGCAAATCTGACAAGATAATCACCGGGCATTGATACATTTCTGCTAGATTGAAGGCTTGAACCGTATCATAAAACGCTTCTTCAGCCGTGCTCGGCGCCAACACTATTTTTGGAATTTCTCCGTGCGTGCCGTAAATCATCTGCATTAAATCGGATTGCTCCTGCTTCGTTGGCAGCCCCGTGCTCGGGCCACCCCGCTGCGTATCGACAATGACGAGCGGCGTTTCCGTCATTCCGGATAGCCCAATCGCTTCCATCATTAGGGAAAGCCCTGGACCTGCTGATGCTGTAAAAGCCCGCACTCCCGAATAATTTGCGCCAATCGCCATGGTCACTGCTGCCATTTCATCTTCCGTTTGGATGACAGCTCCTCCAACTTCAGGCAGTTTGCGAATGAGGTATTCCATAATCTCAGATGCCGGCGTAATCGGATATGCGGCCATAAAACGGGCGCCTGCCGCCAAAGCGCCAAGTGAAATCGCATCATTTCCAATCATGAACATGCGCGTTTGGCCATCAGCTTCTGCAAGTTTAAATGTTTTCAACTCATTTCCGTATGAATCCACTAAAAAGCGAGCGCCTGCACGAATGGCTTCCAAATTCATTTCAACGACCGGTTTGCCTTTGCTTGCAAATCTTTCTTCAACGACTTGTTTATAGTCTTCCGCTTGCAAGCCGAGCAATGCACTGGATGCGCCGATGGCCACCATGTTTTTCATCAATGAATTCCCAAGCTCTTTTGCAATCTCTGTAAATGGGACCGAATAAAGAGCAGCTTGGCAGCTTTCCGGCTTTGACGGTTTGAACCTGGCATCTGCAAGGATGACGCCATCAGCATTTAATTCATGAGCATTCAAATCAATGGTTTCTTGATCAAAGGCTACCAGAATATCCAGCTCATCAGAAATCGAACGAATTTCTTTCGTGCTCACTCGAATGTTATTGTTTGTATGGCCGCCTTTAATTCGCGACGAAAAGTGACGATAGCTGTATAAATAATAACCTTTGCGGTTTAATGCTGTTGCAAAGATTTCGCCTGTGCTGTCAATTCCCTCGCCTTGCTGCCCTCCTACCTTCCAAGAAAGTTGATGAATCATTTATTGTCACTCCTCATAAAATCCATTATCAACTTCTTATGCTGAACCTATCATGACTCTAATCGAATACAATCATACGCTTTGATCTCTATTCGTGCAACCCCTATAAATATAGCAAAAATACGAATTTTAAAAGGATATTTTGTTTACAAAATTACGAAATAAAATCTTTTTAACGAGCGCTTCAGAGTAGGCTTTCAATAGTTCATTGATTAAGTGTTCGTAATGAAAGTAGTTTCGCAGCTGCTGCGGCGTTTGGCCGATTCCATCAAAATCCGAGCCCAGTCCAACGTTGTTTTCGCCACCCAACGAACAAATATAATCGATGTGGCGGATGACATCGCGGACAGCCGCATTGCCATGCTCCTCCAGGAACTCCGGCACAAAGGTTACGCCAATGATCCCTTTTTTATCAATTAATGCACGGATTTGGCAATCGGTTAAATTCCGGACATGAGGAGCAAGCCTTTTTGCATTTGAATGGGAAGCAATGGGATATTCGGCCAAGCCAATCACATCCCAAAATCCTTTTTCAGATAAATGCGAAACGTCAGTCCATAGTTTTTGTTCATTATTAAATGCGACGACTCGTTCTCCAAACGACGACAGCCCTGCGCCGCGCTGCTCTAAAATGCCGTCCGCAGCCGCATTCGCATAATTCCAAGTCAACCCAATCGAACGCACGCCTAATCGATATAGCGTTTTCAGCCTGGCTATATCCTGGCCAACCGCATCACAGCCTTCAAGCGTCAAGATCGCGCCAATTTCATTTTCTTGCAAATTTAACGCATCACATTTTGATAAAATGAGTTTCATTCCGGGAAAAGCCATAATTTTATCATAAAAAATTTCGATCATTTCGAGAGCGGCTTGGAAGCGGAGATGTTCGTGAATATGAGGAGGAATGTAAATCGCAAAACATTGGATGTTGCTGCGGCCCGTTTGCTTTAAGCCAACGTAATTAACATGAAGCCGTGCATCATCGTAAAACGAGATATTCGGATTCATCCACATTTTATACAGAACGTCGCAATGAGCATCAAAAATCTTAAACATAGAATCGTTCCTTTTCAGTGAAAATAAAAGAAAAAAGAAAACTTACCTATTCGGATCGAACAGGTAAGCGGATTTTATCTCGGTTCAACAATGAGTTTGATTGCTGTTCTTTCTTCACCGTCAATTAAGATGTCGGTGAAAGCGGGAATACAGATGAGGTCGACTCCACTTGGTGCTACAAACCCTCTTGCAATTGCAATCGCTTTAATCGCTTGGTTAATCGCTCCTGCGCCAATGGCTTGAATTTCAGCACTTCCTCTTTCTCTTAAGACATTGGCTAGTGCGCCTGCTACAGAATTGGGAATTGATTTCGCTGAAACTTTTAATACTTCCATCGCTAGTACCTCCCTTAAATATTACTCCCTTTTAAATAATATTCATGATCATCGCTTGTATTCCTTCCTTTTTGGGCATTAATCAAAAAATGGGTGGTCCTCGTTGATTAAAATGCGCTCCGTTTCAAGCGCGCATCCCGTCGTTTCATCCATCGTCACGCAAATGCCGCTCAATTGTTTTCGGCCGGACATCACATCAAATCGAACAGGCAGGCTCGTCAAAAATTTGGTGATCACCGCATCGCGTTCCATGCCCAAAATGCCGTCATAAGGGCCTGTCATTCCCGCATCTGTCATATAAGCGGTTCCATTTGACAAAATGCGATTATCAGCCGTTTGCACATGTGTATGCGTTCCGATGACTGCCGTCGTTTTGCCGTCTAAATACCAGCCCATCGCCTGCTTTTCACTCGTTGCTTCTGCATGGAAATCAACAAATATAAACGGCGTCAGTTTTCGGTATTTTTCTACAAGTTCATCAGCTTTTTTAAACGGACAATCGATCGATGGCAAAAAAGTGCGGCCTTGAAGGCTGATAACCGCAATTTTGGTGTCTTTGACTTCAATCAGCGTCGATCCTTGGCCTGGAGCGCCTTCTGGAAAATTGGCAGGCCTGACTAAATGTTTCGCATCATCAATAAAATCAAAAATTTCTTTATGATCCCATGTATGATTTCCGAGCGTAATGACATCTGCACCAGCATCGAGAAGTTCTTTGTAGACTTTTTCAGTAATTCCTCTTCCGCCAGCGGCATTTTCTCCATTTACAATTGTAACAATGGGATTGTATTTTTTTTTCAAACGAGGCAAATATTCTTTTAAAACTGTTCTGCCCGGCGAACCAACGACATCACCAATAAATAATAGCTTCATTAAAGATAAAACTCCAATCTGTCAATTCTATTTACAATTTTTTCCGAGTAGTAAAATAAAGTGGCCAAAGACCACTTTATTTTGCATACTCTATCGCCCTCGTTTCCCTGATTACAGTTACTTTTATGTGACCGGGATAATCGAGTTCATTTTCAATTTTTTTTGTGATTTCTCTCGCCAAACGATAAGAAGACAGATCATCAATAATGTCGGGTTTAACAATAATCCGAATTTCTCGTCCCGCCTGAATGGCATATGACTTCTCAACACCCTCAAACGATTCGGAAATCTCTTCAAGTTTTTCGAGCCGCCGTATATACGTTTCGAGCGTTTCACGCCGCGCTCCAGGACGCGCTGCCGAGAGCGCATCGGCTGCAGCTACTAAAATGGATATAATTGAATTCGGTTCAGTATCCCCATGATGTGAAGCAATGCTGTTGATGACAACAGGGTGTTCTTTATACTTTGTAGCTAGTTCTACACCGATTTCGACGTGGCTTCCTTCGACTTCATGATCGATGGCTTTTCCGATATCGTGGAGCAATCCCGCTCGACGAGCAAGGCTGGCATCCTCCCCAAGCTCCGCTGCCATGAGCCCGGCTAAATAGGCAACTTCCATCGAATGCTTAAGCACATTCTGACCGTAGCTCGTTCGATATTTTAACCTTCCGAGAATTTTGATTAAATCTGGATGCAAGCCATGAACGCCAACTTCAAATGTTGCCTGTTCACCGCATTCTCTAATATTCTCATCCACTTCTCTTCGGGATTTATCAACCATCTCTTCAATTCGCGCCGGATGAATTCTGCCATCCTGAACAAGATTATCAAGGGCAATTCGTGCAATTTCACGACGGATAGGGTCAAATCCGGAGAGAATGACAGCTTCGGGTGTATCATCTATAATCAGGTCAATGCCTGTTAACGTTTCCAACGTCCTGATATTTCTGCCTTCCCGACCGATAATACGACCTTTCATTTCATCATTTGGGAGATTCACAACAGAAACCGTTGTTTCTGCAACATGGTCAGCCGCACATCGTTGAATTGCAAGAGACAAAATTTCTTTTGCTTTTTTCTCAGCTTCTTCTTTTGCACGGTTTTCCATCTCTTTCATCATCGCTGTTGTTTCATGTTGAATTTCTTCTTCAGTTTGGCTGATAATCAATTGTCTTGCTTCTTCACGGCTTAACCCTGAAATTCGTTCAAGTTCAGCTTTTTGTTGTTGCAGCAATCCCTCCACTGTGCTTTCCATCTCTTCAATTTGTCGTTGTTTTTTGGTGAGAGATTCTTCGCGTTTATCCAATGTTTCTTCTTTTTTGTCCAATGTTTCGCTTCTTCGATCAAGAATCTCCTCTTTCTGCACCAAACGGTTTTCTTGTTTTTGAAGTTCGCTTCTGCGTTCGCGAATTTCACGCTCCGCTTCAATGCGAAGTTTATGACTTTCATCCTTCGCTTCAAGCAAAGCTTCCTTTTTCAAAGCTTCCGCTTCACGCTTCCCATCTTCGATGATTTGCTTTGCTGCGTGTTCAGCACTGGAAATCTTCGCTTCAGCAATGGATTTGCGTCCAAGATATCCAACAACTGCTCCGACAGCTGCAGAGATAAGCATAGTGGAGATGAAACTGAGCAGATCCATTCTGTTCACCTCCCTTGCTATCTACTTGTTGGTTGCACTTTGTTCGGATTTCTTTTACTTCATAACTTTATACCAGTCATACAAGCACAATTGCGCTGCATGTGCATTTGGGCTAAAAAATCAAGCAAACATGCATAGTCTTATTTTATAGATGTGAAAATGGCTTGTCAAGAAAAAGGAAATCTGGAAAGCGCGGCAATCATGATGATTTTCAATTAAATCTAAACTATAAATATGTCTCCTTCCGCTTCAAAATTACTTGGAACATAAAAAAAGCAGACAGCCGTTCGCTATTTATCAGCGAGCTGTCTGCTCATTTTAATCCGTCAGCAGCGTTTCCTGCACAGGCTGTTCGCTCTCGCCGCCCGTTTGAGAAGCATCCGATTCTCCTAAATCATAGTGCTGGCGGACGCGGGATTCAATTTCGTTTTTTATTTCAGGATTTTCTTTTAAAAACTGTTTCGCATTTTCTCTTCCTTGGCCAAGCCGTTCGCCTTCGAACGAATACCAGGCGCCGCTCTTTTGAATAATGTCAAGATCTGACGCGATATCAATAATTTCGCCTTCTTTTGAAATCCCTTCGCCGTACATAATATCGACATCCGCCTGTTTAAATGGCGGTGCAACCTTATTTTTTACAATTTTTATTCTCGTGCGGTTGCCAACCATCTCATTCCCTTGTTTTAACGTCTCCGCGCGGCGAACCTCCAGGCGAATCGATGAATAGAATTTTAATGCCCTTCCGCCTGGAGTGGTTTCAGGATTGCCGAACATCACGCCTACTTTTTCACGAATTTGGTTGATAAAGATGGCGATGGTTTTCGACTTGCTGATTGCACCGGATAATTTTCGCAGGGCTTGGGACATCAGCCTCGCTTGCAACCCGACATGAGAATCTCCCATTTCACCTTCGATTTCAGCTTTTGGAACGAGTGCAGCAACCGAGTCGATGACAATGATGTCAATGGCTCCGCTGCGAACGAGCGCTTCAGCAATTTCTAATGCCTGTTCGCCTGTATCAGGTTGGGACAGCAGCAGTTCATCGATATTTACACCAAGGTTTTTTGCGTATTCCGGGTCAAGCGCGTGTTCTGCATCAATAAAAGCGGCTTGTCCTCCGTTTTGCTGAACTTCGGCAATTGCATGAAGCGCAACAGTTGTCTTCCCAGATGATTCAGGCCCATATACTTCGATGATTCGCCCTCTCGGGTATCCTCCAACCCCTAAGGCGATATCTAATGAAAGCGAACCGCTTGAGATCGTGGACACTTTTTGTTCCGCCTGTTCACCCAGCTTCATAATCGAACCTTTTCCAAATTGCTTCTCGATCTGCCTAAGCGCCATATCTAGAGCAGCTTTCCGTTCATTCATTTCCAACAACTCCTTCATGACGAGCGCGATAATCGGGCTCCTCATCAATATTGACCTTATTATAAACCTTTTCTTTTGACTTGCCAATCCTTTTTGCGAACATTTATTCGCATTTTTCTAGCGAGCCGTTTGAAATGAACGCTGCGGGGGTTTGGCCGGCTCTAAATAAATCCGCGATCCATTGATTCCTTCCTGTTTCAAACTTTCATAAACAAATGGCGCTACCCGTTCCGGAACTTCAAAAAAAGAAAAGCGTTCAAAAATGTCGATTTTTCCAATGTCTTTTTTCGAAATGCTCGCTGCGTTCGATATTTCCTCAACGAGCAATTTCGGATGCAAATCGACATTTCGGCCGACATTGATAAAAAAACGCACCATGCCTTTTTCGCCGCCTGTTTCCCCAAACTGATATTCTTCCGGGGTATGCAGGGCATTTGCTGATAAAAGCATAGCCAGCAAAGAGGAAATGACTTTTTCTGTCGGTTGGTGCTTTAAAAGCTCATGCGCGAAAGATTCGTATAGCTCCTGATAATGGCCTTGCGATCTTGGCAATTTATCCTGAAGCCTTTTGAACTTGCTGATGAGCAGCTCCCGGCCATCGGGGAGATTGCCTTCGGGGATTTTCTCATTGATTTTCTCTTCAATGGCATGCAAAAACCTGCTGTCCTGCGGCGTGACTAATGTAATCGCAACGCCGCTTTTGCCCGCTCGTCCGGTTCTGCCAATCCGATGGACATATTGTTCCGGATCTTCTGGTATATCGTAATTGATGACATGCGTTACATGTGCGACATCAATGCCTCTTGCCGCAATATCGGTTGCAATGAGAAGATTGATGCGTTTTTTTCGAAAAGCTTCCATGACATTCATTCGCTGCGGCTGCGTTAAATCGCCATGAAGCCCCTCCGCGCGATATCCTTTGGAAGCCAATGCTTCCGCCAATGCGGCAACTCCTTTTTTTGTCCGGCAAAAAATGATGGCCACTTCAATATTTTCTGTATCAATAATGCGTGTAAGGGCATCCAATTTATGCTGTTCAAATGTTCGATAAAACCATTGATGGATCGTATCAGCTGCTTCATTCCCTTTCGTTACTGAAACATATTCCGGATGATTCATGTACCGCCTGGCCAATTTTTTAATGTCGGGCGGCAGTGTCGCAGAAAATAGCATCGTTTGCCTGTCTTTGGGCAGTGCGCTTAAAATCGCTTCGATATCTTGAATGAATCCCATATCCAACATTTCATCCGCTTCATCTAAAATGACGGTGTCCACCCAATTGGCCAGCAATGATTTTCGTCTAAGATGATCCAGAACTCTGCCAGGCGTGCCAACGACAACTTGAGCGCCTTTTTTCAATGCTTTGATTTGCGGAAGAATCGGCTGCCCCCCATAAATGGCGGCAACGTTCACATGTTTATATTTCATGATTTTTTTCAATTCATCGGCCACTTGAATGGCCAGCTCTCTCGTCGGCGTCAAAATCAACGTTTGCACATGTTTTTGGTCTGTCAAATTTTCAGCAACTGGAATGCCGAAAGCAGCTGTTTTTCCGGTTCCTGTCTGCGCTTGCCCGATGACATCCTTCCCTTCCTTCAACAAAGGAATCGCTTTTTTCTGAATGGGCGTCGGTTCGATAAATCCAATTTCTTCTATCGCTGACTGAATTTCTCTTGATAGTTTTAAATCTTGAAATGTCTGCAATCTTATTCACCTTTCTTTAAGTGCTTCAACAAATAGTAAAAGCCGTAATTGGCGCTGCTTCGCCGGATGGCTTGGCGGCTGCCCACAAGGTTGAGCGGGTAGACGGCCGTCGGCTTATTGTTAAAGGCAAGCCCGATAAAAACAGTTCCCACTTCTTTATTTTCGCTTTTGGAAGGGCCGGCAACGCCTGTAAAACTGATGCCGATATCCGCATTTAAAAGATCACGGACATTTTCAGCCATTTTCAATGCACAATTTGAACTTACCGCCCCGTCCCGTTCAAGAATGCCACGCGGCACTTCCAGCAGCCCTTCTTTCACTTCATTCATATAGCTGACAATGCCGCCTTTAAAAATCGCCCCTGCACCAGACACATTTGTCAGCAGCTCAGAAAACAGCCCTCCAGTCAAACTTTCCGCAGTTGCGATCTGCAGTTTTTTCTGTTTGAGCAGCTTCGACACTTCAACAGGCAATGACGTTGAATCATAACCGTAAAAATATCTGCTCGTCCGCGCCAATATTTTTTTCTCCGCGCGATCAAGCAATCCATTCACTTCATCTTCTGTTTTTCCTTTTGCCGTCAGACGAATCGTCACTTCCCCTTTCGTTGCCAGCGGGGCAATCGTCGGATTGGTCTGATTGTCGATTAAATCCTCCAATTCGCTTTCAAGCTGCGACTCTCCAATTCCATAAAAACGAAGAACTCTTGAAATGATAAAATGCGAAAGGTAGCCTTGCTTGTGTAAAAAGGGCTTCACTTCGTTTAGAAACATTGGCTGCAGTTCATGAGGCGGGCCGGGAAGAAGAATATAAATGATGTTCTGATGTTCATAAATCATTCCAGGAGCCATGCCATTTTTATTTTCTAGCACATGGGAATCTTTAATGACGAGCGCTTGTTTGCGGTTGTTTTCGGTCATGGTCCGATTCGCTTTTTTAAAATAGTTTTTAATTCTCGTTAATGCGGGTTCATCATAAACGAGCTCCGCATCAAGCAGTTCCGCTAAAGTCTGCTTTGTCACATCATCTTTTGTCGGTCCCAAACCACCGGTTAAAATAATAAAATTCGCACGTTCTTGCGCATTTTTTATGACTTTTTTAAGTCTATTTGCATTATCTCCGACTGCCGTATGATGATAAACATTGATTCCTAAAAGGGCAAGTTCTTTCGATAAAAATTGGGCATTTGTATTCACAATCTGCCCCAACAGCAATTCTGACCCAACCGAAATGATTTCAGCATTAAAATCCAAACTGTTAAACCTCCTACACGCTTCTATTTCGAATCCAGCAGCAGCTGCCGGTTTTTCCAAAAATAATCAAAGCCAGACCAAATGGTTAAAATAAGCGCAATCCACAGCATCACATCGCCAAAAGGAAATGAAATTAATGTGAAAGGGATATTATACAACAGCAATGCAGCAATTGCAATAATTTGCGAAGCTGTTTTCCATTTCGCCAAATTGCTCGCAGCAATGACATCCCCTTCTCCTGCTGCGATTAACCGAATGCCCGTAACTGCAAATTCGCGGCTCAGTATCACAATGACAATCCAAGCTGGTGCGGCCTCCATCTGCACTAAAGCGATCAAGGCAGCAGTGACTAAAATTTTGTCTGCCAATGGGTCAAGAAACTTTCCCAAGTTCGTAATCAAATGATATTTTCTAGCTATGTACCCATCAATCCAGTCTGTCGCCGAAGCAAGAATAAAAATGAGCGCGCCGAATAAATGATGAACCGGAATCGCCTGATTAAAGAGCATGACGGCGCCAAGGGAAAAATCAACAAACATAAAAATCATAAAAATTGGAATGAGCAGAATACGCAATAATGTGATTTTATTTGCTAAGTTCAAAGCCATTCCTCCGTCCAGAACTTCAATGTTTTAACGTTCAAATTCAACAATGACCGTTTGTGCAACAGGCTGCGGCTCCAAATCAACTTCCATGCCGTTTACGGCCATTTGAATGTTTGGCGTGCTTCCAATCCGAATTCGAACGCTCTCTTCGTCGCGAAAATCGAAAACGGCATTTTGACCGTCCGAATATCCTTCATTGACATAGACTTCTCCGCTTTTCCCTTGAATTTTCAACCATGATTCTCCTGAAAATGCAAATTCGACATCGAACTTATCGGTGTCCGTCAATACATATGTTGTCGTATCGCCGCGTTTGCTGATTTCCTCAAGCTGCCCGTTGCCTTCTTCCTTTGGCTCATCGGCCGGTTCATCCTGTTTTTCTTCAGCAATCGGATCGGCTTTATTGTCTTGTTCGGCAATGGCATTTTCGTTTTGCTCAACTTGAACATTGTCTTCATCACCCGGTTCGTCGAGCGCGGTTTCATTGTTCGAATTGATGCTTAACAGCCAAATGAGCGCTAAAATGCCAATAACAATAAGAAAAACAATTAAACTAGGCAATGCGGCAGCGAGTTTTCGACGGGTAGGTGACATGAGTGAAGCGCGAGTTCTTCGTGGCGGCAAAGATTCGACAGGATGAGACGGTTTCGGAAGTTCATGCTCATAATTCTCCATTAACGAGTCATAATCTAAATCTACGGCTTCAGCGTAGCTTTTAATAAAAGCTTTCGTATAAAAAGAGCCGGGCAATTTATCATACTCGCCATTTTCAATCGCTTGCAAATAGCGTTTTTGAATTTTAGTCATCGCTTGTATTTCATCTAGTGAAATGTTTTTTTCAAGTCGTGTGCGCTTGAGCTGCTCTCCTAATTCAGACACTGCTATCACCTGCCACATGAATAATCGATAATCGCATTTATTTCTAATCATAAATGATTTTTGAAATGATGAAAAGGCATATTTAAAATGCATGAAAGCCCGGCAAGTGCCGAGCTAATCACTCGTGTTAATACCACGCTCCATTGATCGAAATAATTTCTCCATTGATATACGCAGCGCGATCTGAAATTAAAAATTCAACAAGATCAGCGACTTCAGAAGGTTTGCCCAGCCTTCCCATCGGGATGTCTTGTTCGAGCGCACGCAATTCCTCTTCGCTTAATCGGCTGTTCATCTTCGTTTCAATCGCTCCAGGAGCAACACCGTTCACTCTCACGCCGCTTGGCGCGACTTCTTTGGCAAGCGCCTTAACGAACGTGTTTAATCCGCCTTTCACCATGGAATACAAAACTTCGCAAGAAGCGCCGGTAAATCCCCAAATGGATGAAATGACAATAATGTTTCCCTGGCGTTTTTTTATCATATTCGGGATTAAATATTTAGTAAGCAAAAATGGCGAAGTCACTTGCAATTGAACCATGTCGAACACTTCCTCGTCTCGCATATCCGTCATTAAGCCAAAATACGTGTTTGCGCTGTTATGAATGATCGTATCGATCTCATGATGAATTTCCGCTAGCAGCTGCGTCACCGCATGTTTTTCTGTAAAATCGGCGCGAATGGCATAAACTGGCACGTTTTCAATCTGATCGACGAGCGACTGAATTTCCGATTCATTGCGATGATAATGCAAATACAGCCCATAGCCTGAATCTGCCAGCCTTCGCGCAATCGCTTTGCCAATTCCCCCACTGGCTCCAGTCACCAATGCATACTTCAACATGACTCCCCCGCTTATCGATCCTTTAACCGTCAATGAGGCACAACATAGCATGCTGTAAACGACGGTTCGACAAAATGTTCATGCAACACGGTTTCAACATCTTCAATCGTCAAATCTTCAATCGCTTTCGTTACATGAAATAAATTCGTATCGTTAAATTGATAGCGCGTATATTCGTTCGCAATAAACTCAAGAGAATTTAAAGAGCGCAGAACAGCGCCGAGATGTTTTCGTTTCACCCGCAAAAACTCATCTTCATTAATTTTTTTCTTGCGAAATTCATTCACCATATTTAACAGCGTTTCAGAAAGCTTCTCCGGCTGTTCTGTATTCCCTCCGATAACGGAAAAACCAAAACTGCGCTCTTCAGTATAATCATAAAAAAAGCTGGAATCAATCAATCCTTGTTCATAAAGAGTTTCGTAATTTGCAGAACTTTGGCCAAACATTAAATCAAGCAATAAATTCACCGCCAGCTCATGTTCAATCCATTCCTTCCCTTGGCGATTGACTTGATTTTCTTTAAAGCCGACGAGGCATTTGGGCGTTTTTACCGCCATTGAAATGACTTGTTTCTTTTGGACGACTCCGCTTTTTTCGCGTTCAAAAAAACGCTGAATCGGCTGTTCAGGCTTAAACGATTTTTTGGCTTGATTTTCTTCAACAAGATGAAGGATTTTGTTTTCGTTTACAGGCCCGATCACAAACAGCAGCATATTGCTCGGATGATAAAACGTCTCATAGCATTCATAAAGCAGTTCTTTGGAAATTTCGGCGATTGATTCAACCGTTCCGGCAATATCGATTTTAACCGGATGATTTTCATACATATTCTCAATCACCCCGTAATACACGCGCCAATCGGGGTTGTCATCATACATGCGAATTTCCTGGCCAATAATTCCCTTTTCCTTTTCAACCGTTTGATCCGTAAAATAAGGCTCTTGAACGAAATCCAACAGCGTCATCAAATTTTGTTTGACATCTTGAGTCGTGGAAAATAAATACGCGGTTCTCGTAAATGAAGTAAACGCATTTGCCGAGGCCCCTTGCTTGCTGAAATCTTGAAACACATCGCCGTCTTCTTTTTCAAACAATTTATGCTCAAGAAAATGAGCGATCCCATCAGGAACGCGAATTTTTTCCTGCTTTCCAATCGGAATAAATTGATTGTCTATTGAACCGTAGTTCGTCGTAAATGTAGCAAATGTTTTATTAAAATCAGGCTTCGGCAAAATCACAACTTGCAACCCATTTGCAAGTTTTTTTTCAAAAACGGTTTCACCGATATGCTCAAACGCTACTTTTTTCAACTTTGCCCGCCTCCTTTCCTTTTAAAAAATAAATCGTGTCCAATTCAATTTTCTTTGCAACATTCACGACGTCTTCGCGCGTCACACGTTCAATCCCTTGAATCATATCATCGAGCGAGGCCGTTCGGTTCGCAATGATTTCATTGTATAAAAAATTTACAATGCCGCGTGGATCATCAACCGATTCCAACCATTGATTCACAAGCATCGTTTTCGTTTGCAGCAGTTCATCATCCGTGAAGTCCCCTCGTTTCATTTTTTCCATTTGCTCGCGGATAATCGCCAGCGTTAATTGATAATTCGCAGGATCGATTCCTGACATGACGATTAACAAGCCTTTATGGCTTTCAATTTGCGAAGAGGCATAATACGCCAAACTTTCTTTTTCTCTTACATTGATAAATAGTTTTGAATGTGAAAACCCCCCAAAAATGCCGTTGAACACCTGCAATGCCGAGTAGTCTTCATCTTGAAAGCGCGTATTTGTCCGATAACCGATATTTAATTTTCCTTGATTCACTTCCTGCTCATCAATCACTTCTTTTGCATCGCGATGAAGAAGAAGGTTTGACTGGGAAGCGGCATGCACATGCTCTTTTCGTTCCGGCGGAAATGTGAAATGCTTTTTAATTAGCGGCTGAATGTCATGATGGCTGACATCCCCAACGACATAAAGATCAATCGAATCCCGGACAAGCGCTTGTTCATAATATGTGAACAAGCTGTGTTCATCGATCGCATCGATTTCTTCCAAATTTCCGTATACGATTTGGCCGTAAGGATCATTTTCAAACATTTCTTCAATGAGCCGCATATTGGCGTAGCGGATTTTATCATCGTAAATCGCCTGTATTTTTTGCTTCAAACTTCGTTTTTCCTTGCGGACAACTTCCGGATCAAACGCTTTTTCAATCCGTCCTTTTGGCCGCAGAATGACATCGGCCAGCAGTTCAACGGCTTTTTCGAGAATATTTTCTTCCGTCAGCAAAAATTTTTCATGGCCGATTTCTGCCCGAAACGCAATCACATGATAATCGCCTTTTTTCATTAAATCAACCGATAATGTCATGCCATAGAGCTGTTCGAGATGCTGGCGGATTTCCTTCGCGGATGGCAAGTTTTCCGTAGCGCTTTGCAAAACGTATGGCATGAGCGCTCTTTTCGCAAGGTTCTCGTCTTTTATGGATTGCCTCATATGGACGATAAGCGATATCGTTTTAAATTTATTTATAGGAACGACGTGAACGCGGTAATGCGGATAAATTTCCGTTCGTTTTTCAAGAAGAGCCACGCATATACTCCTTTCCTTATCATTTAGTATTTATTTTAGTCTAACCATTCAAAGCGGTGTCTATGAACTCGAGACTTCTTCATGATTCGAAACGAGCACTTTGCGAGGTCTGCTTCCTTCATATGGACCTACAATGTTGCGCGCCTCCATTTCATCAATCAGGCGCGCCGCCCGCGTATAGCCGATTCGAAATTTTCGCTGCAGCATGGACACAGAAGCGGTTTGTCTTTCGATGACAAACTGGACGGCTTCATGGTAGAGTTCATCTTCCACATCGGCGCGCTCTATTGTTTTGTCATCCGGAAGCATTTCTTCATCATAAACCGCCTGCTGCTGTGAAATCGAAAAATTTACAATCCGCTCAACTTCAGCATCAGATAAAAAAGCGCCTTGGATTCGGGTAGGCTTGGAATCTCCAGCGGGCAGGAACAGCATATCCCCTTGGCCGAGCAGCTTTTCCGCTCCTGCCATATCTAAAATCGTTCGCGAATCCACTTGCGACGAAACGCTGAAAGCAATTCTTGATGGAATGTTCGCTTTAATCACGCCTGTGATCACATCAACTGAAGGGCGCTGTGTTGCAATGATTAAATGGATGCCGGCTGCGCGCGCCATTTGAGCAAGCCTTGTAATCGCTTCTTCAACATCCCGAGGCGCAACCATCATTAAATCCGCCAGTTCATCTACGATGACGACAATATACGGAAGCGGATGAACCTCGTCTTTTTTCTTTTTCGATTTGCGGCGAATCATCTGATTATAGCCTTCAATATTTCGCGTTCCTGTACGTGAAAAAAGCTCGTATCTCCGCTCCATTTCTTCAACTGCTTTTTCCAAAGCTTGAGAAGCTTTTTTCGGATCCGTAACAACTGGAATCAACAAGTGCGGAATGCCGTTGTACATATTGAGTTCAACCATTTTCGGGTCGATCATCATCAATTTGACTTCATGCGGTTTGGCTTTCATCAATAAACTTGTAATAATGCCATTGATGCAGACACTTTTTCCGCTTCCCGTCGCTCCCGCTATGAGCAAATGGGGCATGCGCGCCAAATCAGCAATAATCGGCTCTCCAGAGATGTCGCGTCCAAGACCGATTGCTAATTTTGATTTCGTCTGTTTATACTTTGGAGATTCCAGCACTTCCCGCAATGAAACGAGCGATACTTCCCGATTCGGCACTTCAATCCCAATAGCGGATTTGCCAGGTATCGGAGCTTCAATGCGAATGTCTTTCGCCGCTAATGCAAGTGCAAGGTCATCGCTTAAATTTACAATTTTGCTCACCTTCACGCCGATAGCGGGATGGACTTCATATTTCGTAACGGCAGGGCCGACATGAACTTTTAATACTTTTGCATTTACGCCAAAACTTTCAAACGTCTGTTCGAGCTTTTTAATATTGTAATTGATATAGCCACGATCCTTGTTTTGATTTGATTTCACGGGCCGATTTAATAAATCAAGGGACGGCAGTTCATACAATTCTTCATTCCTTGCATGCGATGACAATGCCTCAAGCTTCGGCATGTCGTATGCTTCCGGCTCTGGTTGAACATGCAGCGATTCATTCGCAATGCTTTCGCTAAAATCTTCGATAATCGGCGCTAGTTTTTCTTCGGCTGGTTTAGAAGCTTCATTTTCTGCCATCGGCTCGGCTTCTTTCTGCCTGTTTAATTGCTTTTTCTCAATAAAAGGTTGATACCAGTTCTGCAAATAGAGATAGATCTCCTTCACTGCAGCGAAAAGATAACGGAAAAGATTCGTCAGCGAATCCATAACAAAACGAATCGGCGACTTTCCAGTGATCAATAAAAGCGCGATTAAAATAAAGATAAAAGAGATAAACATCGTGCCTCCTTCATCAAACAATTGATAAAAAAAGGAAAAGCTGATCGCCCCGATCATGCCGCCGCCAACATCTGCAGCTGCGTCACCAGCCATTGCTTTATTCAGCGTAAATCGAATGACGGAACCGTCATCTTCCGCAGTTGAACCCAATTTATAAAAACGAATGTGCGTCAATGTCAAAATGGATAAAAAGACGATGTAAACGCCAACGAGGCGCTGCGACCAAAGCTGTGGCATACTGCGCTTCCAAATCAAATAAAAAGCAAATGCAATAATCCCTAATAAAAAAATTGCATGCCACTCGCCAACGATAAAACGTGTAGATAATGTCACCCAATTCCCGACGCGTCCAAGATCAGCAAGCCCAATGACTGCGATCGTCAAAATGAGCAGGCCCATAATCTCATATGTAAACTGCTGATGCCACGTTTGTTTCTTTCGCCGTTTTTTCTTCGCCATTTGCTTTGCTCATCTCCTACACGTAAAAAGAGATAAAGCAGCCCTTCATTCGGCTGCTTGTCTTGACGTTTTTTCTTGCTATATTATAACACAATTGGAAAAACACAACTACTGCACAAATGGCTTAAATGAAAGAAGCTGGCCTGGCTGAAAACGGGCATTTAAATAGTCATTCGGGTCAGAACTAAGCAGGCGGACGATTTCCCACTTGTCATTCCTTTGCTGAACGACCAGCTGAACGTTATTGATGGCGACGGTCATCACTTTGTTTGACTCCTGCTCACTTTGCAAAAAGATGTCTTCATGAGGAATGACCGTATATAAAATCATTGCAAAACCTCCTCGCTTTGCTGCTCGATTAACAGTTTTAACTTTTCCATCGCCGTTCCGACCCCGCCCACTTCATCAATCAACCCTGTTTTTACAGCATCTTTTCCAATGACATTCGTTCCAATGTCCCGTGTTAAATTGCCTTGTGAAAACATCAATTCTTTAAATTTTTCTTCTGAAATGTTGGAATGCGCCGTTACAAATTTAATCACTCGCTCTTGCATTTTGTCCAAATACTCAAATGTTTGCGGCACGCCGATGACGAGCCCGTTTAAACGAATCGGATGAATGGTCATTGTCGCCGTTTCAGCAATGAACGAATAATCGGCTGCAACTGCAATGGGAACGCCGATTGAATGCCCCCCTCCCAAAACGAGAGAAACGGTCGGCTTGGAAAGCGATGCAACCATCTCGGCGATTGCAAGGCCCGCTTCGACATCTCCGCCCACCGTGTTTAAAATCAACAGCAAGCCCTCGATTTTTGGATTTTGTTCAATCGCAACGATTTGCGGAATTAAATGTTCGTATTTTGTCGTCTTATTTTGAGGCGGCAATTGAATATGTCCTTCAATTTGGCCTACCACAGTCAAACAATGAATGTTTGACTGTTCAAATTGCGGCACGTTCGTTTGGCCAAGCTGTTCAATGTTTTGAACAACGGAATCCTTCTTTTCAGACTGCCCTTGCTGATGTTCAAAAGGTTCGTTATGATGATTGTTCATTTGCTTCACCTCTTTTTAACCATGCTAAATTACACTTAAAATAAATCCGATAATAAAAGCGATGATCACCAACCAAAAAATAATGGAAAATGCGAGAGCGGTCCGATGTCTTTCTTTATCAGCATCACCCATTTGCTGTCTCCTTTCCTGCTTTTTTAGTTTATCGTCCCCTAAATAAAAAAAAACTTGCCCCGTTCGGCAAGTTTTGTGTTTGATTTTTAGATTTCCATAATAATCGGCATAATCATTGGGCGGCGTTTTGTTTTCTCAAACAGCAGACTGCTGAGCGAATCCCGTATCACTGTTTTTAAAGAATTCCATTCACTCACTTTTTGATTGAGTAAATGCGTCAGCACTTCGGTTACCGCTTGATTCGCTTCTTGCAGGAGCTGTTCTGATTCGCGGACATAAACAAATCCGCGCGAAATGATTTCAGGACCGGAAATGATTTTGTAGTTTTTTCGATCTAATGTAACGACGGCAATCAGAATGCCGTCCTGCGACAGCAGTTTGCGATCCCGCAATACAATATTGCCGACATCGCCAATTCCAAGTCCATCGACGAGTACTTGTCCCGCAGGAATTTTTTCGCCTTTTCTTGCATATCCGTTGCTGAATTCGATGACATCCCCTTTTTCGACCAAAAAAATATTCTCGCGCTTTATGCCGCATTCATAAGCAAGATCGCCGTGTGCTTTTTGCATGCGGTATTCCCCATGGACAGGAATAAAATAAGTCGGCTTGACAAGATTGATCATCAGCTTTAATTCTTCCTGGCTTGCATGTCCATTGACATGTACTCCGCTTTTTCCCGAAACAACATGCGCACCTGCCCGATAAAGCACATCTATCGTTCTCGACAGCGCTTTTTCATTCCCATACGACGCAGATGTTGCAATAATCACCGTGTCTCCCTCTTCAATACGCACTTGTTTGTGGGTGCGCGTCGCCATTTTGTATAATGCGGCAAGCGGTTCGCCAGAATCTCCCGTCGTTAAAATCACAATTTCATTGTCAGGATGCCTCTTCATTTCATGAATCGAAATGATATTCGATTTTGAAATGCGCAAATGGCCTAACTTGCGGGCGATCTCAATGTTTTTTTGAAGCGGGCTGCCCGCAATGGCCACTTTTCGATTGAGCCTTTCCGCGGCTTCAAACACTTGCTGCACGCGGTGGATGTTCATCGCAAACGTTGCCGTGATCACTCTTCCTTTTGCATTCGAAATCACTTCAAAAATTTGCTGTCCCACTGTCGATTCAGACAGAGTCATTCCGGGGCTTTCCGCATTCATGCTGTCCGACAATAAACAGATGACCCCTTTTTCTCGAAGCTTGACGATTTTGTCAATTTCTGTATGTTCATTATTAATCGGCGTTTGATCAAATTTAAAATCGCCTGTATAAACGATGATGCCCTGCGATGTGTGAACGGCAATTCCCACTGCATCAGGGATGCTGTGATTGACTTTAAAAAAAGTGAACGTTGTGCGGCCAATCGTAATTTTTGAATTGGAATCAATCGTGTGAAAATGATATTTTATCCCCAATTGTGCAGCTTTCAGCAATTCTTCAGCTAATCCGAGCGTGAGTCTCGTTCCATAGACTGGCACGTTTATTTTTTTTAGCAAATACGCAAGCGCCCCGATGTGATCAACGTGTCCGTGGGATAAAAATATCGCCTTGATGCGATCGCGATTTTCAATTAAATACGTAATATCAGGAATGACCGCATCCACTCCGAACATTTCATCTTCTGGAAGCATTAAGCCTGCATCCAAAATAAAAATATTGTTCCGGTCTTCAATGACGTACATGTTTTTGCCTACTTCATCCACTCCGCCCAAGGCAAAAACCTTTACTTTATCAGTCTTTTTTAACAATGTGTCGTCCTCCTATATTCACTTATCAAGTTGCAACATTTAACCGCCGTACCGAAGAGTTACTGTTATTATAGCTTATTGCGTCTAATAAAAAAAGGCGACTTTCGAAATGAAAGTCAGCCTATCGTTTTCATGCTTTGCTTAAATGCTTCAATTGTATTTTTCAGCTTTTCTGTTTGTTCATCGTCAAGCGGAACGAGCGGGAGCCGCAATGCGCCGGTATCCAAGCCTTGCAGCGCTAAGGCTGCTTTTAGCGGCGACGGGCTTGGCTGGCTGAATAGCGCATTGACAACAGGGACCATTTTGCGATGAATGGCAGCCGCTTTTTGATAATCGCCATTTTTAAATGCGTTCATCATCAGCTGCATTTCATTGCCAATCACGTGGCTCGCCACAGAAACGACGCCGCGCCCTCCTATGGACAGCACAGGCAGCGTCATGCTGTCATCGCCGCTGTATAACTCAAAGTCATCAGGCGTATATTCAATGATTTTGCTCATTTGCTCCAGATCGCCGCTCGCCTCTTTTATCGAAACGATATTGTCAATTTGCGACAGTTTCACAATGGTTTCAACTTCAATATTTACCGATGAGCGGCTCGGAATATTGTAAACCATAATCGGCAATGCCGTTGCTTGAGCAATGGATTTAAAATGTTCGTACAAGCCGGCTTGGTTAGGGCGATTGTAATACGGCGCAACGAGCATGATGCCGTCAACGCCCAGCCGTTCAGCTTCTTTTGTCAATTCGATCGATTCTCTCGTGTTGTTGTTTCCGGTGCCCGCAATTACGCGTGCGCGTCCTTTTGCAGCTTTGACGACATGCTCAAACAGCGCCAATTTTTCATCAGTCGATAATGTGGCAGACTCGCCAGTCGTCCCCGAAACGACAAGACTGTCTGTTCCATTGTCCGTAAGGAAATGAACGAGGCGGGTCGTCTTTTCAAAATCAATTTCTTGATTGGTGTTAAATGGGGTAATCATTGCTGTTATCAGTTGGCCAAAATCCATGAACTCCATCTCCTTATCTGGATTTACTTTGTCTTATTTAGTTGAAACGCTTGATGCAAGGCATTAACTGCTTTTTTTAAATCCCGCTGTTTCACCAAAACCCAAATCGTTGTGTGTGAATCAGCGGATTGCAAAATTTGAATGCCTTCGTTCGTCAATGCCGTTACAATTTTTGCCGCTACACCTGGAACGCCTGTCATTCCAGCCCCAACAGCAGATACTTTTGAGCATCCCGTTTCCACTTCAGGTTCGTAGCCTAACTTTTTTATCGCTTCGATTGCTTTTCCCGTTTGAACATCTGAAACCGTATAAGACACCCCGTTAGGGCTGATATTGATAAAATCGACGCTGATCTCCTGTTCTGCCATCGCTTTAAAAACATCAAACTGCAGCCGATGCGAATTTTTTTTCTCGTGAATTTTAATTTGCGAAATATTCGTTACATACGTAATTCCGGTTACCACTCGATCCGATATTTTCCTTTTGTTTTGTTTATCCCATTCATCCATGACGACGGTTCCTTCGGACATCGAAAATGTTGAACGAATGCGAATCGGAATTTTCGCTTGCTTCGCGATTTCAACCGCTCGAGGGTGAATGACTTTTGCTCCTTGATAAGCAAGGTTGCAAACCTCTGCATAAGTGATCGCTTTTAACGGCTGTGCATTTTCAACAACGCTTGGATCTGCAGTCATAATTCCTTCAACATCTGTAAAGATGTCAATCCGCTCCGCATGGAGAGCCACACCGAGGGCAGCCGCACTCGTATCGCTTCCGCCTCTGCCGAGTGTCGTGATTTGAAAATCATTTGTAATCCCTTGAAAACCTGGGATGATGGCTGCATCATTCGCATTCAGGACAGAACGGATTTTCTCCGTTTTCACTTCAGTGATTCGTGCGTTTCCATAATCGTGGTTTGTCATGATTCCCGCATGCACTCCTGTTAAAACTGCTGCCTTCAACCCTGTTGTTTTCAATAATGATGACATAACAACGGCAGAAATGACTTCCCCGCAGGACATCAGCAAATCCATTTCTCGCTTTGACACCGATGCGCCGTTTGATTTTTCCTGTGGTGAAAGAAGCTCCAGCAATGTGTCCGTTGCATAAGGATCGCCTTTTCGCCCCATTGCTGATACAACAACAACGACTTTATATCCCTCAGCAATGGCATGTGCAATATGGCTGCTCGCCAGTTTTCTTCCGACATCATCCTTTAGAGAAGTGCCTCCAAACTTTTGGATGATGACTTTCATCGGACCACCCTCTTTAGGCTCATATGAAATTTTACAATAATTTCTGTTGGATTAAGCTCTCAGCAATTTGTACGGAGTTAAGCGCTGCGCCTTTGAGCAAATTGTCTGACACAACCCACATGTGAATGCCGTTCTCCCGATCAAGATCTTTGCGAATTCTGCCAACAAAGACGTCGCTTTTTCCAACTGCTTGCACTGGCATCGGATAGATTTGTTCTTCTGGATTGTCTTGCACGGTCACTCCATCGCCATTTTCAAGCAATTGCCGAATTTCAGCAACTGTTGGGGAACCCTCTTTGACTTCGACATAAACAGATTCCGAATGGCCCGTTTCTACTGGCAAACGGACACACGTCGCCGCAACCTCAAGTTCAGGCATGCCAAAAATTTTTTTCGTCTCATTGATCA
>CALKAO010000110.1 GCA_937983115.1 uncultured Caryophanales bacterium | reverse complement strand
GAGTAGGATTCTTTCGAGTAAAATAGGTTGAAAAAAGTACATCGCAAAAAGCTCGGAAGAAAATTCAATTGACAATTTTTCTTATCGCTGTTATGATACATTTTGTCTGGAAAAATTAACGGCGGCGTAGCTCAGCTGGCTAGAGCGTACGGTTCATACCCGTAAGGTCGGGGGTTCGATTCCCTCCGCCGCTACCAATTTTATCGAACGGAATGATGCATGGCCGCCAAGCAAGGCGGCTTTTTTTGTTCGGATGTTCAGCTGTCATGATTGCGTTTATGATGCTTTTTTTCGTTTGTTCGGATAATGCCTGAAAAATATCCTTTTAATACGTGTTTTTCCTGTTGAATTGTGCATTCAAGAGAAGCGCGGATCGAAATTCTTTCAATATTTTCGTTTCAAACTTCTCAATGGCTGCCTCGCAAGGCAATGGCACCTTCTGTAAAAACAGGCTTAAAAATTAAATATGCATGGTGCGGGCCAGGACATTGAATCTCCGCCAACTTTTGTTGGCAATGTCGCCGTTCATAATCCTTGAACGGCAAGCCTTCCCTGCTCATCAGACTGAATGTGGTGTTTCCCTCATCCCAAGATACGTTTGTAAATGGCTTGACATCTTTTTTTTAAAGGTTCGTTTAATACGAATGACATCTCCAATGTTATTGAAATCCACTTTATTAAAAAAATTCTTTTAATATTTTAACATTTTTTAAAAAGAATCCTTTTTTAATTGTACAAACCTCGACACGCATGAAGAAAAAAACGGTGCAAACTTTGAATTCACAACATATGTTTACAACGCTTTAAATGAAAGCGTTACCTCTTATGCAGGACTTAAGACAAACAACGTTTCATTTTCCTTCGGAACAGCGAGAATCTCGTCGAGAAGTTTTTATTGGCTTGTCTGAATGTTTGACAAAAAATTAAATCATCCTGTGATTAAATGGAACATACCACTGATTGAGGTTGAAATGAATGAAAGGATGATGACAGGATGCGAAGTGTTGTGAATCTGAAGGGTGCACATTTTGGGCTTGTGAAATTCAAGCAACGGATGGGGAAGCTGGAGCGGGCGTTGATTCATTCGGGATTTTTCATCTTTGTGATCGGATTGCTGCTTGGACGGGCTGTCATTTTAAATGAAATGGCCCCATTTGCGATTCCGTTTTTTGCGGCTGTCTATCTCTTGAAACGGGAACATGTTCGTTTGACATTTCTTGCCGTCATTTTAGGTGCGTCCATGCATTCGATTGAAAACAGTTTTTTTGTCGCTGCAGGGCTTATCTTTTATTTGCTTATACAGCAAATGACTGAAAAACGAAAACATCACGCATCGAAAATTTTGCCGCTTACCGTTTTTGCATCAAGCTTTTTAGCGCGTGCATTGTTCATGTCGTTTTCGGGAGAACTGTTGGTGACGGAATTGGTTGTCGCCGCAGTTGAAGCAGGATTAAGCTTGCTGCTTGCGATGATTTTTTTGCAAAGCATTCCGCTGCTTTCATTAAAGCCTTTAAAACGAACTTTAAGAAATGAAGAAGTCATCTGTTTTATTATCTTGCTTGCTTCCGTATTAACGGGAACAATCGGCTGGACGTTATACGACATGTCGCTGGAAAATATTTTTTCCCGCTATCTCATTTTATTGTTTGCATTTATGGGGGGCGCTGCAATCGGTGCAACGGTCGGGGTCGTGACGGGTTTGATTTTAAGTTTTGCCGATGTGACGAGTTTGTATCAAATGAGTTTGCTCGCTTTTGCTGGTCTGCTTGGCGGTTTGCTGAAAGAAGGAAAAAAATTTGGCGTCGGCGTCGGACTCCTTGTAGGCACTTTGTTAATTGGCATGTACAGCGATCGCTCGCTTGTCCATTTTTACCCTTCACTGATGGAATCCATGTGTGCGCTTATTTTGTTCTTTTTGACGCCGCACGCTGCCATTAAAAAAATTTCGCGCTATATCCCCGGAACGAGCGAGCATTCGCAAGTGCAGCAGCAGTACATAAAAAAAATTCGTGATGTCACCGCAAATCGGGTGCAGCAATTTTCCTCGCTTTTTCAAACGCTTTCAAACAGTTTCACCGAAGTTCCCGCTGCCCAAGATGAACAGAAGCTGGATCGCGAAGTTGATTATTATTTAAGCCGGGTGGCGGAAAAAAGCTGCCAATCGTGTTTTAAGAAAAAACATTGTTGGATTAATCATCTTGATACAACGTATGCTTTTATGCGAGAAATGATGACAAATTATGAAAAAGCCGCTTCAGATTTAACGTTTCAACGTGAATGGGATAAGCATTGCGTAAAATCGAAAAAAGTAAAAGAGCTCATCTATCATGAAACAGGCTACTATGAAGCGAGTTTAAAGCTGCAGCGAAAAATGAAAGAAAGCCAAAAGCTTGTCGCTGAGCAGCTGTTGGGCGTTTCTCAAGTGATGGGGAATTTTGCCAAGGAAATTCAACGCGAACGGGAGCAGCATACGCTGCTGGAAGATAGGATTATCGAGTCGCTTTTTGAGCTTGGCCTTGAAATCGACACAGTCGATATTTATTCATTGGACAGCGGGCAAGCGGATATCGAAATGACGCTGTCTTCATGCAGCGGCCACGGCGAAGGCGAAAAACTGATTGCGCCGCTGCTGTCGGATATTTTAAACGAAGTGATTGTATTAAAAGATGAAGAGCATGCGCATTATCCTGGCGGACTTTGCACGTTGACGTTTGGTTCCGCAAAAGCGTACGTGATTGAAACCGGCTATGCAAATGCGGCAAAAGGCGGCGCATTTGTATCAGGAGACAGTTATTCAATGATTGAGCTGTCATCGGGAAAATATGCAATCGCAATCAGTGATGGAATGGGCAATGGCGAGCGGGCTCATTTTGAAAGCAGCGACACGCTGCAGCTGCTCGCAAAAATTTTGCAATCTGGAATTGATGAAACCGTTGCGATTAAATCGGTGAATTCCGTCCTGTCGCTTCGAAACAAAGATGATGTGTTTTCAACGCTCGATTTGGCAATGATCGATTTGCAGAATGCGGCAGCAAAATTTTTGAAAATTGCCTCGAGTCCGTGTTTTATTAAGCGGGGCGATCAAGTGCTCATGGTAGAAGCGAGCAATTTGCCGATTGGAATTTTTCAGGAATTTGATGTTGAAGTTGTCAATATGCAGTTAAAAGCGGGCGATTTGCTCATTATGATCAGCGATGGGGTGTATGATGGAGCGAATGCGGAAAATAAAGAGATGTGGATGAAGCGAAAAATTCGCGAGCTGCAAACGGAAGCGCCCCAAGAAGTTGCTGATTTGCTGCTGGAAGAAGTGATTCGAACGCGCTATGGAGAAATCCAGGATGATATGACGGTGATCGTGGCAAAACTCAATCGCAATTTGCCGAAGTGGAAAACCATTCCGTTTTATTCAAGCGCCATCAAAAGGAAAAAGGCGCAATAGTGAGTATAAACTCCTCTTCACTCGTCTAAAATAGATGAACGATCAAAAGTGAGGAGGAATGAGCGTGAGTCAAGGAACGATTAAACAAATATTATTAATTACCGACGGCTGTTCAAATGTTGGAGAAAATCCTTCCGCGGTTGCCGCGCTTGCAAAAGAACAAGGGATGACCGTGAACGTGATTGGCGTTGTTGAAAATGATCGCATCGGGGCGCAGGGGATTGCCGAAATTGAAGCGATTGCTGAAGCTGGTGGGGGTTTCAGCCGAATTGTCTACGCTAAAGAACTGTCCAAAACGGTGCAAATGGTGACGCGCCAAGCGATGACGCAAACGATTTATGGCGTCGTCAATCGGGAATTGACGTCCATTTTCGGCGAAGAAAAGGAAATCGATGATCTTCCGCCTGATAAGCGCGGCGATGTGATTGAAGTGGTTGACGAGCTAGGCGAAACGTTAAATCTTAAAATTTGCGTGCTGGTGGATACGAGCGCCAGCATGAGACAAAAGCTTTCCATGGTGAAAGAATCGCTCGTTGATCTATCTTTGAGCATGCAAGCGCGCATCGGTGATAATTCGTTTGCTTTGCTTGCATTTCCCGGCAAACGCAAAGATACGGAAAAACTGGTTGATTGGACGCCAAAGATCAATGAACTGACGACGATTTTTAATAAACTATCGCCAGGCGGCGTCACACCGACAGGGCCGGCGCTTCGCGATGCCATGGCGATGTTTTCTCCGACACGTTCAAGAAGGAGATGGCTGCGCGATGATGCATTTAGCGAAGAATCCAGCGGCTAATATCAAGCCTGGTACGCTCATTATTGGAAAATGGCATAAAAACCGCTATCAGATTGTGAAACAATTAGGATACGGTTCAATCGGCGCGGTTTATCTTGTCCGTTCACCTGTCGGTCATTATGCTTTGAAAATAGGGTATGATAACATGGGCATCATTTCTGAAGTGAATGCGTTAAAACGATTGACGAGCGTACAGGGCCAATCTCTCGGCCCTTTTTTTGTTGAAATGGATGATTGGAACGGCTGGACATTTTATGTGATGGAATACATCCATGGGCAGCCGCTATTTTCTTTTGTGCAAAAAAATGGACGTGAATGGATTGTTGTCTTAATGCTTCAGCTTTTAGCAGAGTTAAAAAAACTGCATGGAGAAGGCTATATTTTTGGCGATTTGAAACCGGATAATTTGCTTGTTTCCGGCCAGCGCATCCGATGGCTGGATGTCGGCGGAGTGACGAAAATCGGGCATTCCGTAAAAGAATTTACATCGTTTTATGATCGGGCGCATTGGGGCGCAGGCACGCGAAAAGCGGAGCCAAGCTATGATTTATTCAGTGTTGCGGTCATTTTTATTCATCTCGCATGCCCTCATCAATTGCCAAAAAAGGAAGCGGGGATAAAACAGCTTGAAAAGCTCGTGCTTGCGAGCCGGACGCTGCATCCGTATCAATCGATTCTCATCGGGGCGCTTCGGGGCGCATACGAGCATGCAGGGAAACTGCATGGTGCGCTGTTGGAGAAAGCGAGCGGCGTGCAGCGGCCTGCCGCAGCGAGCCGCGTGGAAAAGAAACGGTTAAAAAGACGCAAAAAATGGTCTTTGTTCAAATCAATTATCGTGATGGCTTTTTTATTTTTGCTATTTTTTATATACTTAAACTTTAAAGGGATTTGACTGATATCGTAAGAAGGGGTCGCTATGGAAGAGATCGTGGATCGCTTCGTGGAGAAGCATCAGTTGTTGAAAGAAGGGGCTTCTGTCGTCATTGCTGTTTCGGGCGGACCGGATTCAATGGCTCTTTTGCATTACTTCCTAAAAAAGCGAGGCCGTTGGCGCTTGCGGCTTATTGCTGCTCACGTCAACCATATGCTCCGCGGCACGGAATCCTTTGAAGATTTCATATACGTCAAAACATTTTGTCAAAATTGTGATATTTTGTTTGAAGGAACGCATATCGATGTGAATATGTATAAAGAAAAGCACGGGCTTTCAACGCAAACTGCAGCAAGAGAATGCCGCTATCAGTTTTTTTCTGACGTGATGAACAAGCATAAGGCTGATTTTTTAGCCCTTGGCCATCATGGCGATGATCAAATTGAAACGATGCTGATGAGGCAGCTGCGTGGGGCTGCAGGATTTGCCCGCGCCGGGATTCCCGTCAAACGCCCTTTTGCTGGCGGGATGATTATTCGACCCTTTCTTTGTTTGGAAAAAGCGGAGATTGAGCATTATATTGAACAAGCGGGCATCAAGCCGAGGCTCGATTCTTCTAATGAATGCGCTGACTATTTGCGAAATCGCATCCGACAAGCGGTCCTGCCTTTTTTGAAGCGCGAAAATCCGAGAGCCCACGAACGGTTTCAGCAGCAGAGCGAGCTGCTGTTTGAAGATGAAAAGCTGCTGATGTCGATGGCGGAACAATCTTACAGCAAGCTGGTCAAACGCCTCGAACCAAACGTTTTCACCGTCAGCGCCGCTGAGTTATTATCAATGGCTGTTCCTTTACAAAGACGAGTCATTCAACTACTATTAAACTATCTGTACAATTCGGAGCGTGTGGATGCTGCAAGCATACATATCGATCAAATTCTTCGTTTTTTTAATCATGCAAAGCCATCGGGAATGCTTCATTTGCCCGCTGGCTTGCGCGTCACCCGTTCATACGATCGCGTCGCGTTTGCTTTTGCATCGGAGCAAGAGGAGCCTTTTCCTTTTTCATACGATGTCTATCTTCCTTTTGAACTTGATTTGCCGGACGGGGCGATGATTGGGGAGACGACGGATGAACCGCGAGGCGTAAATGGCAATCCTTGCGTATTTGTCGGCGATTTGGAACAGATTCAGTTGCCGCTAACGATTCGCACGAGAAAATCCGGGGATCGGTTTTATCCGAAAGGTATGGCTGGTTCCAAGAAAGTAAAATCGATTTTTATTGATGAGAAAATTGATCGCAGCAAACGGGACTTGATTCCGATTGTTGAAGACGCGGACGGCAACATTCTTTGGATCGCTGGTGTAAAACGGTCAAAGTTTGCTCTGATCACAGAAAAAACAAAAACGTATTTGCAAATCGTTTATAAAGTGAATGACGCCTTTTCAAAAAATAGGGAGGACAAGTAGCAGCATGGATAACGATATTTTAGAAGTGTTGGTGACGGAAGCGGAAATCCAGGAAAAAACAGAGGAATTGGCTGCGATTTTATCGGAAGAATATAAAGATCGCTTTCCGCTGGTCGTCGGTGTGTTAAAAGGTGCCTTGCCGTTTATGGCGGATCTCACGCGCAAAATGAACATTCATTTAGAAATGGATTTCATGGATGTGGCGAGCTATGGAAACTCAACGGTGTCATCCGGAGAGGTTAAAATTTTAAAAGATTTAAATACATCCGTTGAAGGAAGAGATATTTTAATTGTGGAAGACATTATTGACAGCGGCCTGACATTAAAGTATTTAGTTGAGCTGTTTCGCTATCGAAAAGCGAACTCGATTAAAATAGTCACTTTGCTTGATAAGCCTTCTGGCCGTCAGTCCGACATCAAGCCGGATTTAATTGGATTTGTGATTCCGAATGCATTCGTCGTCGGCTATGGCTTGGATTATGCAGAACGATACCGGAACCTCCCTTATATTGGTATATTAAAAGAAGAGGTTTACAAATAGCTGGCTATTTTTGTTTACGCTTTTTTGGAATGCGTGTAACATTAGAAGTTGGAGTGCAAGTTGTTGTCGAGGATTTATGATGTATGGTAATATAGTATTGTTTCGTGTGTGGGAGGAGGCAAGGCATGAATCGGATCTTCCGGAATACTCTTTTTTATATATTAATTGTCCTTGTGGTTATCGGACTTCTTAATTTTTTTAGCGGCAATAATGTTAAAGTTGAGCCGTTGAATTATGGCGAGTTTACCGAAAAATTGAAAAATGGCGAAGTAGAATCGCTGACGATGAAGCCGGATCGCGGTGTTTTTCTCATAGAAGGAAAATTAGTCGGCGCAGAAGAAGGAACGACGTTTCAAACGAGTGTGCCGTTTAATCAAACCGTTGAGAATGAAATTTTAAATTATGCGAATCAAGGCGTTGAAGTTGAAGTTTTGCAAGCCGATCAAACGAGCGGTTGGATCAATTTTTTAACCGCAATCATTCCGTTTGCGATTATTTTTATTCTGTTTTTCTTCTTGCTCAACCAAGCGCAAGGCGGCGGAAACCGCGTCATGAATTTTGGGAAGAGCAAGGCGAAAATGTATACGGAAGACAAGAAAAAAGTGACCTTCAAAGATGTTGCCGGCGCTGACGAAGAAAAACAGGAGCTCATTGAAATTGTTGAATTTTTAAAAGATCCGCGTAAATTCACAGCGTTAGGCGCAAGGATTCCGAAAGGCGTTTTGTTTGTCGGACCGCCAGGAACGGGAAAAACATTGCTTGCCCGTGCAGTCGCTGGTGAAGCGGGCGTGCCGTTTTTCTCAATCAGCGGTTCTGATTTTGTGGAAATGTTTGTCGGGGTCGGCGCTTCGCGTGTCCGCGATCTTTTTGAAAATGCGAAAAAAAATAAACCATGCATGATTTTTATCGATGAGATTGATGCCGTGGGCCGCCAGCGCGGCGCTGGACTTGGCGGCGGGCACGATGAGCGCGAGCAAACCCTCAACCAGCTTCTCGTTGAGATGGACGGATTTGATGCAAATGAAGGCATCATCATTATTGCAGCAACGAACCGCCCGGACATTTTAGACCCTGCACTTTTAAGGCCCGGCCGTTTTGATCGTCAAATTCCTGTCGGCAAGCCAGACGTGAAAGGCCGCGAAGCCGTGCTTAAAGTCCATGCGCGCAATAAGCCGCTTGCAAAAGATGTGGACTTAAAAACGATTGCGATGCGCACGCCAGGCTTCTCAGGCGCTGATTTAGAGAATCTATTGAATGAAGCTGCGCTCGTTGCAGCACGGAGCAACAAAAAAGAAATAGATATGGATGATATCGATGAAGCGACAGACCGAGTGATTGCCGGCCCCGCCAAGAAAAGCCGCGTCATTTCGGAAAAAGAGAAAAATATCGTCGCTTATCATGAAGCGGGCCATACCGTTATCGGCATGAAACTTGACAATGCGGATGTCGTGCATAAAGTGACGATTGTGCCCCGCGGCCAAGCCGGAGGATATGCCGTTACGCTGCCGAAAGAAGATCGTTATTTTATGACAAAACCTGAATTGATCGATAAAATCACGGGGCTGTTGGGCGGCCGCGTCGCGGAAGAGATTACGTTTAATGAAGTGAGTACAGGCGCCAGCAATGATTTTCAGCGCGCCACTGAAATTGCGCGCCGAATGGTGACAGAGTTTGGGATGAGCGAAAAGCTTGGACCGATGCAATTTGGCACTGGCCATGGAAGCCAAGTGTTTCTCGGCCGCGACATTCAAAGCGAGCAAAATTACAGCGATGAGTTTGCGCGGCTGATTGATTTGGAAGTTCAAAAAATTATAAATGACGCCTATGAGCGCTGCAAGCGGATTTTGCTTGAAAATCAAGATAAGCTTAATTTGATTGCTGAAACGTTGAAAGAAGTCGAAACGCTTGATGCTGAACAAATCAAGTCACTGATGGAACATGGGCGCTTGCCTGATGAGCCGCAGTCGAGCTCTGAAGACGTAAAAGTGAACATCAATACGAAAAAAGAGAGCGAATCGGAACAAAATGGCGAATCGGAAGAAGCAAAAGAAGATGAGGATCAGCCATAAAAAAGATGTCCCAACGCGGGCATCTTTTTTTTTCGCTTTATGTAGTATAAACTATTCACATATAAAGATTGTTGAAACGTTTTGGGGCATCTGGACTGAGCGCGCTTTGCAAAAGAAGATGGCAATGCCGGCTGTACCATTATTGAAACGAAACTTAGCGAGATTGTGGATGGGGTGAAAGAAACGTTGATATTTGTTTTGGACGTGGGGAATACAAATATTGTCCTGGGCGTGTTTAAAGATGGCGAATTGTATCAGCATTGGCGGATTGGGACAAGCCAATCGAAAACAGAAGATGAATATGCGATGACGATTAAAGAGCTTTTTCGTTCCGAAGGGTTAACATTTCAGGATGTTGAAGGGATCATTATTTCTTCTGTCGTTCCTCCAATAATGTCAGCGCTTGAATTGATGTGCAATAAATATTTTCATGTCGAACCGCTTATTATTGGGCCAGGGATAAAAACAGGGCTGGATATCAAGTATGAAAATCCTCGAGAAGTCGGAGCAGACCGCATTGTAAATGCGGTGGCGGCGATCGATTTATACGATTGCCCGCTTGTTATTGTTGATTTTGGAACTGCGACGACATTTTGCTACGTCAATGAGAAAAAGCAATATATGGGCGGCGTCATTGCGCCGGGGATCAATATTTCTACCGAAGCCTTGTTTACGCACGCGTCGAAATTGCCGCGAATTGAAATTACAAAGCCAGAGCTTGTAGTCGGAAGGAATACCGTAAGTGCGATGCAGGCGGGCATTTTTTACGGATATGTCGGACAAGTTGAAGGGATTGTCAATGGCATTAAAAAACAATTTCAAACGGAGCCGAAAGTCATTGCGACCGGAGGGCTTGCTTCATTAATTGCAGAAGGCACGGATATCATCGATCATGTGGATCCATTTTTAACGCTAAAAGGGCTGTATAAAATATTTTTGAAAAATCGATAACAACGAAAGGGATTGACGATGTCTGATTATTTAATTAAAGCACTTGCTTATGGCGATCAAATTCGCGCATATGCGATTCGTTCAACAGAGCTCGTTTCTGAAGCGCAGCGCAGGCACGATACTTGGCCGACTGCATCGGCTGCATTAGGCCGTGCGCTGACTGCAACGGCAATGATTGGCGCAACTTTAAAAGGCAGCGATAAAGTGACTGTAAAAATTGAAGGCGGAGGCCCGCTTGGCGTGTTGATTATCGATGCGAATGCGCGCGGGGAAGTGAGAGGGTATGTTGCCAATCCCCACGTTCATTTTGAGTTGAATCAGCACGGCAAATTGGATGTCGCAAGAGCGGTTGGAAAAAACGGCTTTTTATCGGTTGTGAAAGATCTTGGGTTAAAAGAAATGTTTACAGGGCAAGTTCCGCTCGTCTCAGGGGAATTAGGCGAAGATTTTACTTATTATTTCACTGTTTCTGAACAGATCCCTTCGTCTGTTGGCGTCGGCGTGCTTGTCAATCCCGATCACAGCATTCTTGCTGCCGGCGGATTCATGCTTCAAGTGCTGCCGGCTGCCGAAGAAGAAGTGATTGAGCGTTTGGAAGAACGGCTGCAAAACATTTCGCCCATCTCGTCAATGATTCGCGACGGATTGGAGCCGGAAGAAATATTGTTTGAAGTGTTAGGCGAGCAAAAGCATGTGAAGATTTTAGAAAAGATGCCGGTTGCGTTTAAATGCAATTGTTCGCCTGAACGGGTGGAACGGGCGATTATTGGTTTAGGAAAAAGCGAAATTCGCGCGATGATTGATGAAGAAGGACAAGCGGAAACCGTTTGCCATTTTTGCAATCAAGCGTATTATTTCGATAAAGAAAAACTTGAACAACTATACGAACAAAGCCATTGACAGCATTTTTTGCATGGTGA
>CALKAO010000109.1 GCA_937983115.1 uncultured Caryophanales bacterium | reverse complement strand
TCATATAATTTTTATTTACAAAAAAAGGCCGGCTGTTCATAAAGCCGCCGGCGCCAATAGTTTTTGGTAATCATTAAAAAAATTTGGGTAGGAAATGCGAATGCAATCTTCCCCCTCAATGGTTGTTTCTTTTTCGCTGATTAAACTTGCGATTGCCAGCATCATGCCGATTCGGTGGTCGCCAAGGCTGTGGACGAATCCACCGCGAAGCTTTGTTTTTCCGGTAATGATCATGCCGTCTTCTGTGGATTCAATATTCGCTCCCAATGTTTTCAATTGTGAAACGACGGCATCGATGCGGTTTGTTTCTTTCACTTTCAATTCTTCCGCGTCTTTAATAACCATCTTTCCTTCCGCCTGTGTCGCCGCCAATGCCAGGATCGGGATTTCATCGATGAGGCGCGGAATGATGCCGCCGCTGATTTCAATGTTTTTTAATTGCGATGATGTGACGTGAATGTCTGCCACCGGTTCGTTGTTAAACATTCTTTCATTAGTCAAAGAAATGTTTGCCCCCATCGCTAAAAGCGCATCGATAATGCCAGAACGCGTTGGATTGATGCCGACGTCTTTCAAAACAAGTTCACTGTTTTCTGTGATTAATGCGGCTACTATAAAAAAGGCAGCGGAAGAGATGTCAGCTGGGACACGAATATGCGCTGCTTTTAACACTTGCTGCCCTTGCAATTGCACCGTGGCGTTTTTGCTGGCGATGTCTGCGCCGAAAGCAGCCAACATTCGCTCCGTATGATCTCTTGAAGGAGCGGGTTCGGTTACGGATGTGGTGCCTTCCGCCTGCAATCCTGCCAGCAAAATGGCGGATTTTACTTGAGCGCTCGCAATCGGCGATTCATAGCGAATGCCGTGCAAGTTTCCGCCTCGTATTGAAATAGGCGGATATGAGCCTTGATTTCTTCCGTCTATTTTTGCTCCCATTTTTCTTAATGGAACGGCGACGCGATCCATTGGACGCTTTGCAATCGAATCATCCCCCAGCAAGATGGAATGAAACGGCCGGCAAGCAAGCCGAGCAGGAGGCGAATCGTCGTTCCTGAGTTTCCGACATGCAGCACAGCTTTGGGCTCTTTTAATCCTGCCAATCCACGGCCGGCAATTACAATTTGTTCTCCGGCTTGATCGATGGAAACGCCGAGTTTTTGAAAGCATTTTATCGTATTGATGCAGTCGTCTCCAAGCAGAAAGCCATCGACTTTTGTCTTTCCTTCTGCGATGGATCCGAGGATAATGGCGCGATGGGAAATCGATTTATCGCCTGGCACTTTCAGTTCGCCGCGAACGGAGTGGCTGCAATAGTTTAATGTAATTGTCAATGTATGGACCTCCTGAGATTTCGTTCCTTAGTCGAGAATATACGTTTCGTAGCGATAGTCATTTAATAATTGTTTTGCTTTTTGCCGTTCGGATTCGCTTCGGAAGCTTAAGCGCAATACGCCGAGGATGTCTTCGCGTGTTTCGATGATTTGAATGTTTGTAATGCTGATGTCTCTGCCGCCTAAAATGCCCGTGACGTGTGCAATAACGCCTGGATAGTCTTCCACATCCACAAAAAGATCATAAAAGGATGGAATGACTCCTTTTGTCCGTTCAGGCAGTTTGTCGCGATACTGTTTTGCACTTAAAAAATAGTTATAAATTTCATCGCTGTCAGCTGTTTCAAGCATTTTTCGCACCTGCTGCATCTCAAGTTCCCATTTGTCAAGCAAAGCGAGCAGAACGTCTTTATTATGAATCAAAATGTCTCTCCACATGATTGGGCTTGATGAAGCGATGCGGGTGATGTCCCGAAAGCCGCCTGCAGCAAAACGAGCATAGTTAAATTCATCATTTTCTGTTTTTGCCAGCTGCTGGACGAGAGAAGCTGCGATAATATGTGGAAAATGGCTGATCACGCCAACTAATTTGTCGTGCTGAGCAGGCGACATTTCGATGAAGGTAGCTTTTGTGCCTGCCAGCCAATTTTTCAGTTCATCAAGATATTTTTTTTGGCAGTTTTTACGGGGCGTTAAAATGTAAAAAGCATTTTCAAACAAATGTGCTTTTGAAGCTGCTACTCCTGTTTTATGGGAACCAGCCATAGGATGGCCGCCAATGAAAATGGCATTTTGTTTTTCAAGCACGGCAGACTTTTCAACGATCGCTTTTTTGGTGCTTCCTACGTCTGTAATAATCACGTTGTCTTTTAAAGGAAGCGATGCAAGTTCGTCGATAATTTTTTCCGTTTGGATGACTGGTATGGCAATCATAATAAGAGAGGCGTCTTTCACCCCGTCTTCAAGTGAAAAGACAGCCTCATCAATGATATTTAATGATTTTGCCAGCTTGGCTTGGTCATGGTTTACATCATAGCCAAAAATGGAAACGCGATGTTTTCTTTTAATGGCTAGTGCAATGGATCCCCCAATTAATCCCAATCCAATGATTAATATTTTTTTATCTTTCATGACATTGACTCCTTAATTTGCCTCTTCGTTTAGCAAGTTTGTCAAACATTGAATGATTTCTTGGTTTTCTTCTTTGCTTCCAACCGTAATTCGAACGGCTGTTGGAAATCCGAGTGCAGCACCTGAGCGAACGATAAATCCGCGCTGCAATAAATATTGAAATACTTCATCTCCATTGCGATTGAAATCGATTAAAATAAAGTTTGCCTGTGATGGATAATACTTCAGCTCATGCTCTTTGCAAAAAGCGTAAAATTGTTTTAAGCCTTCGCGGTTTTTTTGGCGGCATGCCTGAATAAATGGCTGATCCTCCAATGCTGCAAGCGCTGCGGCCTGGGCAGCTGTTGATGTGTTAAACGGCGGCCTGGCGGGATCGAGAGATTTGATAAAATCTTCGCTGGCCACTCCGTATCCGATGCGAAGCGCAGCCAATCCGTAAGCTTTGGAAAACGTGCGCAAAACCATTAAATTAGGAAATTGGTTTAATAGCGAGAGGGTGTCAGGGTAATCTTGTGCGACAACATATTCGTAATAGGCCTCGTCGCTTACGACGAGAACGTTTTCTGGCACAGCTTTCAAAAATGCCAAAAAGCGATCTTTGTCAATGTAGTTTCCGGATGGATTGTTCGGGTTGCACACCCAGACAATGGCTGTATTTTGATCGATGCGGCGAAGCATTTCATCTAGATCGTGTTCTCCATCGACAAGCGGCACTTCGCGAATTTCAGCGCCTTCAATGAGCGCGTTATGTTTGTATTGGGAAAATGTCGGATGCGCCATCACTGTGTTTTTATCAGGAGATAACAGCGCCCGGCATAAAATCAAGATCACTTCATCTGAACCGTTGCCAAAAATAAGCTGTTCTTTTTTGACGTTTAAATGATTGGCCAGCTTCTCTCTCAGTTGATAGGCGTAGCCATCCGGATAAATATGCAATTGGCCAAGTTCTTCCTGAATGGCTTGTTTTGCTTTTTCAGAGCAGCCGAATGGATTTTCGTTTGAAGCGAGTTTAATGACTTTTTCTAAGCCCAGCTCGCGTTTCACTTCATCGATTGGTTTTCCCGGTTCATATGGTTTTAAAGGAATAAGCTGAGGTTTTATTTTCATCGATTCACACTTCCTCTTCATTTCGAACATAATTTTTTTCACCATTTAACGCGAAAAAGCGTTCATGTACTCATTGTAGCAAAAGATAGCAGGTTGTAAATAACGGAAAGGCTTTGTTTTCTTTCTGCTTGCAGCAAATGAATAACAGGCCCCTGGCTGCGTTCGCTTATGCAAGGGCCTGTTTATTTTCATTGGAAATTTTTCATTTGTTTTTCGAATTCGGCAATTTTTATCCTGTCTTTTTGAAGGTTGGTTTCAATGCCGCTCGCAAGATCGATCCCGTCAAGATTATAGGTTAATAATTCAGCGATGTTATCGTTGTTAATTCCGCCTGCTATAAAGCAAGGTTTCCGATAAGCGTGCGCTTTTGCGAGATAGCGGGGAATAGATGACCAGTCAAAAGCTGTTCCAGTTCCACCCCATGCTGTATTTGATTTTTTATCGATTAGATAGGCATCAACGATGTTTTGATAGGGTTCCATTTTATGAACTGCATTTTCGTCATGATGGATTGTTTTCCAGACGCTAACGCTGCATGTTTTTTTTACAAGCTGAGCAAATGATGGCGATTCGTCTCCATGCAGCTGAACGATGTCTAATGAAGCCGTTTGGACGGCTTGTTGAATGTTTTCGAGTGTCTCATTGACAAATACGCCGACGATTTGCTTTTTTGCATGCGCGTTTTCCTTTGCAAGCCACTGTTTTACGTCTTCAGGCTTTACTTGCCTTTTTGATGGCGCAAAGACAAATCCGATGTAATGGGCATTGCTGTTGCATGTTATCTTAACGTCTTGCAGTGATCGATTGCCACAATACTTTATTTTCATTTTAAGATGATTCGTTCATTTGGAAATAATTTTGCAATGCCCAATTCCGGCGATGGCGCGCGCATCAACGCTTCGCCGACTAAAATTCCTTTGGCGCCAAATTGTTTCACGGTTTGAACGTCTTTGCTTGAGTGAATGCCGCTTTCACTGATCAGCAGCGATTCTTTTGGAATCAGGGGTGCGATTGTTTTCGTCGCTAGCAGCGTTGTTTTAAAATTGGCCAGGTTTCGATTGTTCACTCCGATCACGGGCGGCGTAAAATGTTTCAGCAATTGCAGCAGTTCACGGGCTTCATGTACTTCTACGAGACAGTCCAAACCGATTTTTTCTGCGTACTTGTAAAATTCAAACGTTTTTTCAACTCCGATCGCTTTAACAATCAAAAGGATGCAATCGGCTCCAATCGCTTTGCTTTCATCAATCTGCTTTTTATCAATGATGAAATCTTTTCTTAACACAGGAAGGTTCACTCGTTCTTTTACAGCGATGAGGTCGTTTACGCTGCCTTTAAAAAAAGTTTCATCCGTTAGTACAGAAATGGCATCTGCACCAGCTTCTTCATATGCGATCGCGATGTCGACCGGATCGATATTGCCCTTGATCATTCCTTTTGAAGGAGAAGCTCGCTTAATTTCTGCAATAAGCGCCATGGAATGATTCGGATTTTTTAATGCGCGTGCAAACGAAAGGTGTTTAATGCTGGACTTTTTTTTGGGAAAAGGAGCGGTTAAACGGCTGACTTCAATTTGCTTCTGCTGTAAAATTTTGTTGAGCACGATGCATCCCCCCTTGAGCAGCCATTTGGTTTAATTTGCGCAATGCGTCGCCATTATGAATGACTTTTCTCGCTTCGTGAACGCCTTCCGCTATCGTTTCTGCAACCCCTGCTGTATAAAGCGCGGCGCCGGCATTTAATAGCACAATATTGATCGCCGATTCAGGCGCATCGCCTTTAAGAACTTGCAGCATTAATGCGGCGCTTTCATCAATGGTAGAAACTTTGATTTCATCATTGTTCCCCCGTTTCAGCCCGACTTCTTCAGGACGGATTGCAAAGCGGGTGATTTTTCCTTTGTTTAATTCAACAATATCCGTCGCAGTCGAGATTGAGCACTCATCTAGACCGTCTCGGCCAGTGACCAGCAATGCCCGTTTTGTGCCTAAACGGTGAAGCGCTTCGGCGATTTTTTCCGCAAGCGAATGATTGTAAACCCCTAACAGCTGGTATTGCGCTCTTGCTGGGTTTGTCATTGGCCCTAATAAATTAAAAACCGTGCGAAATCCGATTTCTTTTCTTGGTTTTACTGCATGCTTAATGGAAGCATGATAAAGGGGAGCGTATAAAAAACACATGTGATGTTTTTTTAGCTGTTTTGCCGCTTCTTCTGGTGTGGACTGAATGGGAACTCCAAGTTTTTCCAACGCATCTGCGCTTCCTGAATTTGAAGAGACGGAGCGATTGCCGTGTTTTGCGACGGGTATTCCTTTTGCGGCAAGGATGAAAGCAACGGTCGTCGAGATATTAAACGTTGAGGAACCGTCTCCCCCCGTTCCGCATGTGTCAAAAATCATTTTTTCATTGTGGCTGACTGGAGTTGCATGTTTTCTCATCGATTTTGCAAATCCTGTGATTTCATCGACGGAACAGCCGCGAAGTTCGAGGATTGTCAGCAGGCTGGCGATTTGGCTTGACGTCGCTTTTCCCAACATGATGTCATTCATTAATGACTGCGCCTCTTCTTCTGAAAACATTTTTCCGTTTATTGCTTGCTGCAAATATGTTTTAAACATGATGAGAAACCCCCTCTGCATTGAATAATTGTTCAGCAACAGCAATGGATTGAATTAATGCTTTCGCTTTGTTTCGTGTTTCTTCCCATTCGTTTTCCGGGACGGAATTCGCAACAATCCCTGCTCCTGCTTGAACATAAGCCGTTTGATTTTTTATTAAAATGGTCCGAATGGCGATGCAAGAGTCGATATTTCCATCAAAGCCGATATAGCCTATGGCGCCGCCGTATAAATTTCTCGCTGTCGGTTCGACATCATAAATCATTTCCATTGCGCGACGTTTCGGCGCTCCGGTCAGCGTTCCAGCTGGAAATGCAGCAATGAGCGCATCGATGGGATCGCAATGATCAGCAAGCGTGCCGGCCACTTTTGAAATCATGTGCATGACATGTGAAAAATAACCAATTTTCATTAATGATTGGACCGCAACGGTGTTTTGTTTTGCGACTTGGGCAATTTCTTTTTTCGCCAAGTCAACAAGCATGAGATGTTCGCTGCGTTCTTTTTCATCTTGCAGCAGTTCTTCAGCAAGTTTTTTATCTTCTTCATTTGTTTTCCCGCGCCGTCTTGTTCCAGCGATCGGGTGGATTTCAATCTGGTTTTTATTCACTTGGATCAGCTTTTCCGGAGAACTACCAACCACTTCAAAATCATCAATTTTTAAGAAAAATAAATATGGCGATGGATTGATGACGCGAAGCGCGCGATAAATTTCAAGGCCGTCAACGGCAATCTTTCGTTCGAATCGTTGTGAAATGACGGCTTGCAAAATTTCTCCCTTTTGGATGTGCTGTTTTATTTTTTTGACGCTTTTTAAAAATGCTTCTTTTGTAAAATTTGATTGAATATCGTTGAAATTCACATCGTTCGTTGCATGTGGAAGTTGAAAAATGGGAGATGCTTCCTGCTCCGCGCTCAGCAAATGCTTCACAATTTCCCGAATTTTTTTCATGGCGTTATCGTACAGCTTTTTCAAATGCTGCCGATTTTTTTTATGTTGAATAAAAATATGGGTTATAATTGTGATTTCTTTTAATTTGTGATCATAGGCAATAATGGTTTCGCAAAATGAAAAATGGAATCTTGGCAGTGTGATGTCGTGATGCGGATGCGGTTTGAACGTTTTGTCAAATTCCGTAATCCCATCGTAGCTGATGTATCCGACGGCGCCGCCCGTAAACGGAATTTGCATGTGAATGGGCATCGGTTTTAATGAAGCAATGGTTTGCAAAAGCGCATTGCGAAACCGCTCGTGTTCTGCAATAACGGATCCATTTCTCGTTCGTGAAACAAATTGTCCATTTTCCTCCTTTAATACGATGAACGGATCTAAACCGATGAAAGAAAAATTGGCCCACGGAGAAGTCGAATCATTGCTTTCTAAAATGAAGCATGCATGATGATGCAGTTTTTGAAAGATTTGAATCGGAGTCATGGTGTCAACAAAAAAACGTTCAAATACGGGAATCGTGTTATATTGGCGTGAAGCGTTTAAAAATTGTTCGAAATTTGCAGACAATATTCTCACCTCTCAGCATTGTGGATGTGAGAATAAGTTGAGGGGAAACAGAGAAGTGCAAGAATAAAAAAACCTAAGGCATAAGGAAGCCTTAGGGTGATCGCGTGAACTATTCCCTCAGCTCTCCTCAACTACACTCTCTCATCTTAAACTCGTCTCTACTCTGCTAATCTTTGCCAGTCTTTACTATATAGGATATCGGTTCATTGAATTGTTGTCAACGTGAAAATTCAGGACGAAGCTGTTTCGCTTCTTTTAAATAAATATGTTTGATTTCATGCTGTTTTTTGTCTGTATTGATCGTCATCATAATCCGGATGCACTTTTCCAGCGCGTTTGGCACATCAATTTCAGTCGCGCACATCACCGGCACATAGGTCCAGCCTTCAAATAATCGCAGCGCTTTTGCTGGAAACGTTGCATTTAAATCTGGGGAAACGGTTATTAAAACTTGGGCGACTTGTTCAGGTGCAATTTCGTTTTCTTTTATCATTTGCGCAAGGACTTCTTTCGTCGCTTCCAAGATCTGTTTTTCGTCATTCGCTTCTGTTGTTGTTGCTCCTCTAACTCCGCGTACCATCAGTTTTCATCTCCCTCTGAATTTCTTGTTCAATGATGTGATAGAGGGTCTCTTCTTCAAAAGAAACACGTTCCACTTTTCCAATTTCTTTCAGCAAAATCATTGTAATTTGACCATGATGCGATTTTTTATCCTTTTTCATTTTATCAATGAGCCGTTCCGCGGTTAATGATGGTGGAATCGAAGTGATAAACCCAAGTGATTGCAGCCATTTTTCGATCGGCTTGATGTTTAAGTCAATGTTGTAATGTTTCTCGCTCAGTTTCATGGCAAAAATCATGCCAATAGCAACGGCTTCCCCATGGCTGATTGCACCGTAGCCAAGTTCGGCTTCAATCGCATGGCCGAGCGTGTGGCCAAAATTCAAAAAGGAACGAATGCCTTTTTCTGTTTCATCTTTGGAAACGATTTCAGCTTTAACTTTGATCGCTTTTTTTAAAATGGAAGCGAGATCGCTTTGTTTTAATGCGTGCAGCGAAGGGATGGAACGAATTTCGGCAAACAATTGCGGATTCCAAATCAGTCCATGTTTAATGATTTCGGCAAAACCGGAGCGCCATTCCGCATCACTCAGTGTTTGCAGCGTTTCAAGATCATAAATGACAGCATCAGGCTGGTAGAATGCTCCGATCATGTTTTTCCCAAGCGGATGATTAATAGCGACTTTGCCTCCCACGCTGCTGTCGTGAGCAAGCAGCGTCGTCGGCGCTTGAATAAAACCGATTCCCCGCATATAGGTTGCGGCAACGAAACCGGCTAAATCACCGATGACGCCGCCGCCAAGCGCAATGATGCAAGATTGACGATCAAGCCCGCATTCCAATGCTTTTGTAATGCATGCATAGTAATAATCGATGGACTTCGCTTGTTCGCCGTTTGGAACGATATGCGTATGCACTTTTGAATGTCTGAATGGGTTTGTAAAATCGTCCAAATAATGGTTTGCGACCATTTCATCCGTAATGATGAAGTAGGCGGAAAATGATTTGTTAAGTTTATCGATGAGTGGTTGCAGCTGATAGCGAATGCCATTTCCGATAAATAATGGATAACGCTTCGATGGAGTTTGAATTTTAATGGTTTCCATCGCTAAAATGTTCTCGCATATTCGATGTATTCTTGATAATTTTTTTCGATTTGTTCGATGCGTTCATCACCGAATTTATCAAGAAATTCATTCGCCACTTCCCAAGCTACAACCGATTCGGCAACGACGCTTGCAGCGGGAACCGCACAGCTGTCAGAACGTTCGATGCTTGCTTTAAACGGTTCTTTCGTTTCGATATCGACGCTTTCCAAAGGTTTGTAGAGCGTCGGAATGGGTTTCATTACCCCTTTGACAACAATCGGCATGCCGTTTGTCATTCCGCCTTCAAAACCGCCGAGACGATTTGTCCGTCGAGCATATCCATTTTGCTCATCCCAAATAATTTCATCATGAACTTGGCTTCCAGGCAAGTAGGCAGCTTCAAATCCAATTCCGATTTCTACTCCTTTAAAAGCATTGATGCTCATGATGGCCTGGGCGATTTTTCCATCCAATTTCCGATCGTAATGCACGTGGCTGCCTAAGCCGATTGGGACGCCATCGACAATCACTTCAACAATCCCGCCAATGGAATCGCCATTTTTTTTCGCTTCATCAATTGCTTCCATCATTTGTTTTTCGGCTTCTTTATCAAGACAGCGAACGGGAGATTGTTCAGATCGCTGTTTTATGTCTTCAATTGACGAATAATCTATGTTTTCTGCTTCTACTCCCCCGATGACGAGAACATGCCCGGCGACTTGAATCGCAAACCTTGATAAAATTTTTTTAGCGACAGCCCCAACAGCTACGCGAATTGTCGTTTCGCGTGCTGATGAGCGCTCTAAAACGTTTCGCATGTCGCGATGGCCGTACTTAATTGCGCCGTTTAAATCTGCATGACCGGGACGGGGTCTTGTGATCACTCGTCTCATTTTCGCTTTTTCTTCTTCTGTAATCGGTTCAATTCCCATGATATCGGTCCAGTGCTTCCAATCTTTGTTTTCAACAATGAGTGTGATTGGAGCGCCGGTTGTATATCCGTGGCGAACGCCGCTTTTAATTTGAACCTGGTCTTTTTCAATAACCATGCGGCGGCCTCGTCCATAGCCTTTTTGTCTACGCGCAAGATCTTGGTTAATATCTTCTGCAGTGAGCGGCAAACCTGCCGGTACGCCTTCTATGATTGCGGTGAGCTGGGGCCCGTGCGATTCGCCGGCTGTCAAATAGCGCATCAAGCAACACTTCCTTTTAATCTGCTATAAAGTCTTTAGTGCTTTTATGTACTAAATATACCATATTTATGGGGTATGTGCAGGTGAAATTTTTCGATAAAAAAAGGTATCTTCAGTTGCAAAGCCATATTTATGGGGCTGGAAGATCTGTTCTGTGCTTCCAACAAAGAGAATCCCATCATTTTTTAGTGCGCGATAAAATTTATAATAGAGCATTTGCTTTGCTTCTTCCGTAAAGTAAATGAGCACGTTGCGGCAAACGATTAAATCAAACTCATGGCGATACGCAGACTGGAACAAATCTTCCCTGCGAAAGATAATGGCTTGTTTTATTGCATGACTAATTTCATATTCATTTGAATTTACTTTTGTAAAATGCTTTTCCTTCATTTGGTTCGGCACTTCTTTAAGAGAATGCTCCGCATATCTGCCGATTTTTGCTTTTTTTAGCGCTGCTTCATCGATATCGGTTGCTAAAATTGAAAAGGATTGAAGCGGCAAATATTTTGCTAGAATGATTCCTAGTGTGTAAGGCTCTTCTCCCGTTGAACATGCTGCGCTCCAGACATTGATTTTTGATTGATGTTTGAGCAGTTTCGGCAAAATTTTCTGTTCAAGAATTTCCCAACGTTGATAGTTACGGAAAAATTCAGAAACGTTAATTGTTACTTTGTCGAGAAATTCAGCTTGGAGCGTCGGATCGTTTTTCATCGCAGCGTATAGCTGCTGAAAGGTTTGAAAGCCTTTTTTTTCGCGAAATGACGTTAGCCGCCGCTTCATTTGCGTTTCTTTGTATAAATGCAAGTCTAGATTCAACAATGCTTTTATTTTTTTTATGAAATGAATGTAGTCCCCCATTTTCAATTCCTTTCATAGCATTAAACAAGCCAACCCTGGGTAAGGGCCGGCTTGTCAGTGGCTTTCGGCTAAATCCATTTGTTCATTGTTTTGTCATAATCAATAATTTCTTCTTTATTAAAGAAGAGATTGATTTCTCTTTCGGCGCTCTCTGGACTGTCTGAACCATGAATAATGTTCATTCCGACTTGAATGCCATAGTCGCCGCGAATCGTTCCAACTTCCGCTTCTTGAGGGTTTGTCGCACCCATCATTTTTCGCGCTGTCGCAATGACGTTTTCTCCTTGCCATATCATGGCAAAAACGGGCCCAGAAGTAATGAAGTCGACCAGTTCTTCAAAAAAAGGCTTATCTTTATGTTCATTGTAATGTTTTTCGGCTAATTCACGCGAAATGTTCATTAATTTTGCACCGCAAAGCTGAAAACCTTTTTTTTCGAATCGTGTAACGATTTCTCCAATCAAGTTGCGCTGTACGCCGTCAGGTTTCACCATTAAAAATGTTTTTTCCATACAATCGCCTCACTTTGTCTTTTTCTGTGTTAACAGGGTCGTTGCGTTCATGGAATCGCTTTTCCATTGCATAAAGACAAGTATACTTTATCAAAATTTTCCGTTTAAAACAAATCCTGGCTAATATTTGCGGTTTCCGATTGAATTTGCGATATGCATCAGCGACTCTTTTGCAGAGCACCTCGGCAGCTGAAGGAGTTCTTTTTGCGCTTTTTTTAAATAACGATTGCTTAAAGCGACAGACTTTTCGATTGCTCCCGAAGAACGGATGAGCTGCAGAATGGATTGCAGTGATTTTTCATTAGTGCCGTTTTCTTTAATGTTTGATGCGATTTTTTCTTTAATTCCTGGGAAAGACATTGCATATAATGTCGGCAGCGTTACGTTGCCTTGTTTTAAATCGCCGCCAGACGGCTTTCCAAGGATTTTGTTTGAACTGACAAAATCCAATATATCATCAGTAATTTGAAAAGACATGCCGACATAATAGCCAAAGCGTTCCAAATGCTTTTGATAGCGATAAGGAACATCGCTGACTAATGCGCCTAATCGGCAGCTGGTGGCGATTAGCAGCGCGGTTTTGCGTTTTATGCGGCGCAAATATTGGCGCAAATTTTGGTCCCAATTAAACTGATCGCGAATCTGTTCAATTTCGCCGATGATTAATTCTTTTAATGTTTTTGATAAAATGTCATGGACTTTGTGGGTATTGATTAACATAATCCGGTCGATTGCTTTTGATAAAATGTAATCGCCAGTATACATCGCGGTTTGATTGTTCCATTTCGCTTTCACGGTCGGCTTTCCCCTGCGTGTATCTGCATCATCAATGACATCATCATGAACGAGGGAAGCGGTATGAATCAATTCGAGAGCAATGGCGACTTCTTTGATTTTATTAAAGTCATAATTTCCAAATTTTCCCGAAAGCAAAACAAACACAGGACGAAGACGTTTTCCTCCTGCTCGCAAAAGCTGCTGAGACGTTTGCTTTAAAACTGATTGTTCTGATTTTACGGTTTGTTCCATTTCTTGTTCAATTGTTGATAGATCTGCTTTCAAAGACGCATAAATCGTTTTTAAATTCATGTTATCCACCTTAGGCATTAATCTTTTGGCTTATATCCAAGGTGCATTGCAGCGACACCGCCAAAATATTTTTTTACTTGTATGTCTTGAAGTCCTGCTTTTTTAAATAATTCCGCTAGTTCATCGCTGCCTGGAAAATCTTTTGCCGATTCTTGAAGCCATGCGTATTCTTGATAGCTTTTGGCTAAAATTTTGCCGAGCAATGGCATGATGTATTGAAAATAAAGATAATAGATCTGTCTGAAAACAGGCCATGTCGGCTGGGACGTCTCGAGGCATACGACCATGCCGCCAGGCTTGGCCACTCTTTGCATCTCTTTTAGCACTTGTAAATAGTCCGGAACATTTCGGAGCCCGAAACCGATCGTAACGTAGTCGAATGAATTGTTATCATAAGGGAGTTCCATTGCATTTCCATGGACGAGCTTTACATTTGTCAGCTTTAAACGCTCGATTTTTTCCTCTCCGATTTTAAGCATGTTTTTGCTAAAATCTAAACCTTGGACAGAGCCGCGTTCACCGACGGCTTGAGCCAGCTTGATCGTCCAATCCGCGGTTCCGCAGCAGACGTCTAAGGCGGCTGCCCCTTTTCGCACGTTCATTCTTTTCATTGTGTCGTTTCGCCAGGCCACGTGCCTGTTGAAGCTGATGACTGAATTCATATAATCATATTTGTTTGAAATTTTTTCAAAAACACGATGTACGCGTTGTTCTTTTGACGTTGGCACGCTTATCTACCCTTCTGATTACCTGCTCATTTTATTCACTAAAACGGATTGATTATTAAAGATGGTTTGAACGATGTCATTTTCATTTTTTGACAGCTCTGCTTTAAGTTTTTGATATTTATTCACAATGACAGATTCAAGCGTCTGCAAAGTTTTTTTATAAATATTCGCTGGCAGCAGGGCGATTTTGCGCGAGGATTTTATTTTGTGCATATGGCGGCCAAATAGATGCGCCCAAACGGAATCCCCGCCATTGTCTTCTTGCATTTTTTCATGGATGAGGCGTTTCAACAGCAGCAATTGCCTGATTTCGTTTGAAATTTCTTTTCCGGCAGTTGCAATTGAAAATTGGTTGATGATGTTGCTTTCAATTTTGCTTTGCATGGACATCAGTTCAGCCAATTCAATATTTTCTCCGTATAAAAAACGTGTCTTTAATTCATTGATTTCTTTGATCCCTTCTGCAAGCAAACGGATGAGCCGCTGTTCATTGACTGCCGTCAAGCGTTCATAATACAGGCTGCTGTAATAATCGCCAGCCAACACGGTCAGCTGCCGCGCTTTATGGTTTTTTGTGATTAAATCTATATGTAAAATGCGTTCATGGATATCGAGGGCGACTTGAACGAGCATGGTGCTCATGATTGTTTCTTTTCTTAATTTCGCATTTTTTTCATCTGTAATCGAACATAGAAGTAGCAGCTTTTCGTCGTCGATGTTTGGTGGTTCAACATGTTGAAATAAGTATGGATGATAAATGATTTTTTGAATATCATCTTTAAGTTCCGCTGCTTCTAAATAGAGTTCGTTACTTTTCATTAGAAATCCCCTAATCTATAACAAAAAGTGAAAGGCGTTCGCATATATGAATGTATTATAGCACATAAAAAGAAAAGCAGGTGTCATCGCTTCATGCTGCGTTTCGTAGACAATGACACCTCTAGTCAATCTTCAGTATCAATCACACCGTGGCTCGTTTGAATGATTGCTTTCCCTCGAATTTTGACTGCTGATGTATGCTCCGTAAATTGCGCGATCATCACTTCGCCTTTATCCAGTTTTTCAGAATGATGAAAGCGCGTGTCTGAACCTCTTGTCAATCCAATGACATTTACACCGTTTTCTTTTGCTTTTATGACAAAGAAATCTTGGCTGTACATCGAAAACACCTCAACTATTTTTTATTAATCAAGTTTAAAACTTCGGTTCGAGCAGCAGCATCTTTTTCGAAAATTCCTCTTACAGCAGATGTCACGGTAATTGAACCAGGTTTTTTAATTCCCCGCATTGTCATGCACATATGTTCAGCTTCAACAACGACCATGACGCCATGCGGCGTTAGCGTCTCAACGATCGCGTTGGCTATCGTAGACGTAATTCGTTCCTGCAGCTGCGGTCTCCGTGCAACGCTTTCCACGGCGCGTGCGAGCTTGCTCAATCCCGTCACTTTTCCGCCTTTTGGAATGTAAGCCACGTGCGCTTCGCCAAAAAAAGGGACAAGATGATGCTCGCACATGGAATAGAATGGAATATTTTTTACAAGAACTAATTCTTCATGATTTTCACCAAAGATGGTTTGAAAATATTCTCTTGGATCTTGATTGATTCCTTGAAAAATTTCTTCATACATGCGCGCGACACGTTTTGGCGTATCGGCTAATCCTTCCCGCGTAGGATCTTCTCCAATCGCTTCCAATAACATTTTAACGGCGTGTTCTATTTTTTCGCTGTCAAATTGCGTCAACATTCATTCCTCCATTCAAAGGAATTTTAGCATAGCTGCACCCTAAACGTAAAGAAAACTTGCCATCTTGCTTGCCAGAAATGCGGAAAATAAAAAAAGAGTCGGCAGCCGACTCTTTTTTGCCCTATGTATCGGGTTATTTCACAGCTTCTTTTAGGGCTTTACCAGGCCTGAATGCAGGCACTTTGCTTGCAGCAATATCAATTTCTTCACCGGTTTGTGGGTTTCTTCCTTTTCGAGCAGCGCGTTCACGCACTTCGAAGTTTCCAAAACCAATGAGTTGAACTTTTTCACCTTTTCGCAATGAGTCCGTAATCGTATCAAAAACAGCTTCTACTGCTTTTGTCGCATCTTTTTTTGAAAGATCTGTAGCTTCAGCAACAGAATTGATTAAATCAGTTTTGTTCATTCTGATCACCTCCTCTCAAACATTTTCATACTACTTTCATTAACAGAATTGGATGCTTTTATACTTTTGTTGTGCATTATCAAGGGTTGACACCGCTTATATTAAATGAATAATGCAATAAATTCAATATTTTTCTAGTAATTTTTATAAATTTTCTAGAAAAATTGCTTTTTTTACCCTATTTTCTACAAAAAATTAAGGCTGATCCCAATTTATGAAAGAATGAGCGGGCTCTTTTCTATAAAAGATTGTATAAAAAATCGGTTTTATGTGTGCATCATGATCAGCATCTTTGTAAAAAGCATAAGTGAAATCACGTTTTGTTTCAACACTTTCATGAAAAATCAGCGATTTTTTATCAAGATATGGTAAAATTCAGCAAATTTTCACGCTGGGAAAAGGAAGATTAAACATCCGCTGCGAGCAATTCGTTTGCTTATGTGAGGAATGGAATGGGGAAAATGGCTTTTAGACGGTGAGAATTGGAAAGGCTGAAAAAATGAAAAATAAAAAAGACTGCCTCAGACATTCATATGTGAATTGTTTTCTGGACAGCCTTTCTAACGTTATAAAATGATTGCAATCAATCCGCCGGAACCTTCGTTTATGATTCGTTCAAGCGTTTCTTTTAATTTGTAGCGGGCATTTTCAGGCATAAGTGATAATTTTGCCTGAATGCCTTCTCTGACGATGGAATTGAGCGAGCGGCCAAAAATATCTGAATTCCAAATGGACAAGGGGTCTTCTTCGAAATCCTGCATTAAATAGCGTACAAGCTCTTCGCTTTGTTTTTCTGTTCCGATAATTGGCGCAAATTCGGATTGCACATCCACTTTAATCATATGAATGGACGGCGCGACTGCTTTTAGCCTGACCCCGAAGCGTGAGCCTTGCCGGATGATTTCTGGCTCGTCTAAACTCATGTCATTCAAGGTTGGCGCTGCAATTCCATAACCTGTCTGTTTTACCATTTTCAATGCATCAGCCACTTGATCGTATTCGGATTTCGCATGGGCAAATTCCTGCATAAGCTGGAGCAGATGGTCTTTGCCGCGAATTTCCACGCCGACAACTTCTTTTAAAATATCATCGTATAAATCATCTGGCGCATACAAGTCGATTTCTGCAATGCCTTGCCCCATCTCAATTCCGGCCAATTTTGCATCTTCAATAAATTCAAATTCAGTAAATTGGTTGACGACGCGATCAACATCTCTAAGCCGTTTGATATCTTTCACGGTTTCTCGAACAACTTCTTCGTAGCTGCCTCTCAGCCAATGCCCTTCTTTTAGAACCATGACCCAGCTCGGCAAGTTGACATTGACTTCCAATACCGGAAATTCGAAAAGCACTTCTTTCAAGACGAGATGAATGTCTTGCTCCGTCATATTTTCAACGCTCATTGCTAAAATTGGAATATCATATTTTTCCGCCAGTTCTTTTCGCAATGCTTTCGTATCGGGATGATGAGGCTGCGCCGAGTTAATAATGACGATAAATGGTTTGCCGACTTCTTTCAGCTCGGTGATGACTCGTTCTTCGGACTCGACATACTCTTCTCTTGGCAGTTCGCCGATTGAGCCGTCGGTTGTGACGACAACTCCTAAAGTTGAGTGCTCTTGAATGACTTTTCGCGTTCCGATTTCAGAAGCTTCTTGGAAGGGAATGGGTTCATCGTACCACGGAGTGTTAATCATTCTTGGACCTGATTCATCTTCATACCCTTTTGCATTCGGGATTGCATATCCGACGCAGTCCACCAAGCGCACATTCACTTCCAGCCCTTCATCAACCGTAATGGATACCGCGTTGTTCGGCACGAACTTCGGTTCTGTTGTCATGATCGTCCGGCCGGCAGCACTTTGCGGCAGTTCATCTTGCGCCCGCACTTTGTCAGCTTCGTTTTCAATATTCGGTAGAACGACCAATTCCATAAATTTTTTAATAAATGTTGATTTGCCAGTTCGTACAGGACCGACAATGCCTAAATAAATATCACCTCCTGTACGTTCTGCAATATCTTTAAAGATATCCACTTTTTCCATTTCATCCCCTCCGCTTACAGTATAATTGGGACATCATATTATCATTGCTTCATTTTTGATCAGAGCTTCTGTGTACATTATCAATTTATGATGTTGTCCAAAAGTTATGACAAAGATAAAGATGGCGTGTAAATTTTTTCTGACTTGATCAAAGAAACCTCCCTACTGATACGTTTATTACAAATAGGGAGGTTTCATGCCAAATATTGTTATGAATCTAACAGAAAAGTTGGCTTCCCGTCTTGAACGGTATAAGGCACAGAAAAGACCGGGACAAAATGAGAATGATCGATGATGATGTCGCGTATGTCGTCCTGCCCTTCTTTAAAGTCGTATTTATCCCCGTGTTTTTGCAGCAGTTGATATAAATCTTGTGAATAATCAACAAAAATGTCACCTTGCCCATTGACAATCAATGGCAAATGATTTCCGGTAATGGGGCTTTTTACTTGCGGCGTCGACTTGTATCCAAGAGCGTCGTGATCGAGTTGAAACAACTGCTTGTTAATGACTTTTCCGAAAGGGAGATATTGATTTTCCCGCCGATATTGATTCATGTGAAATTGGTAATCGCGAATTTCTTCAACAATGCGCAAATCAATTAATTTAACGGTTGGATTTTCTTCAACATTTACAAGTACGTATTGGTATATTCCGCCATTTTCATAAGCGTTTCCAGGCGGTTCTTGTATGTAGCGGGGGATGAGTTTATTAAAATCAATCGGATATTTTTGATAAATCGGGGTGTCATGATCACGATTCATAATCGGCAAAACTTGATGATCGCTGAAGTATTGATTGACAGCATATTGAACCGATTGAAGTTGATCCTCATATGGAATTTGGTTTTGCGCTTTTCGGTCTTCGGGATACAAACAGCCGGTTAAGATTAAGATGACCGTGATGCTGATAAGAATAAACAATGGATTTCGCATGATGGGGCAGCTCCTCGATTCGTGTCGCTATTCTGGCACTGGTCCGCTGAACACAACGACAAAAATAATAAAGCCGGCAGCGATCATACATAGATAAGCGAAGGTGGAAACGACAATTTTTAAGATGCCTTTTAATTTATCGCGGCTAAGCATAATGGAAATGACCGCAAGGAACATTAATGCGATGGCTACAAAAGAAACCCACATTTTCATTAACGCTGGTGACATCGTTATGCCTCCTTTTTTGTCTTTTCACATTATAACATAATCTGTCTGCAAATGAAGAAGAGCCATTCTTCGCTTTGAAGAACAGCTCTTAGATTGTATTCGTTAATATAGCTGAAGCAAAGGGGCGTTTTTCTTCAGCCAGTGACTAAATCGTTTCAAATGAAAACAGCGTTTTATCTGTCTTACGGTAATAGTCTATGTTGATCGCGAAAGTTCCGAATCATTGATTCGCCTATAATTCAATAAATTTATTTTTTCTTAATCATGTTTGTAAGCTGGGATAAATCTGTTGGCACGTTATTGTTCAAAATGGCTTTAACGATTTTGTCTTCTTTTTCTTTTGATACGGGTACGTTCGCGAGTCTGGATACATCAGCGATAAGGTTTCTTAACGTACGTTCATCTTTCAAATCTGCTTGACTGACGGAATTTGCCAATCGAAAAAGATCTTCTTTTTTAACATTTGTTCTTTTTTCAATATGATCAAAAAAGTTTTGACTCAATGAGCAACCTCCTCCCACTTGCAGTTACATTCAGTTTATGCGGGAGGAAAAAGCTTCGTGATTTACTTTTTTTCTTTGTGCTGAAGCATTGCAGTTAAATCTTCAACTTCATGTGTGCGTTCGCGCCGCATTAAATCGTCCACCGCTTGTTTAGCGCTTTTATGATTAAACAAAACGTTGTACAGCTCTGTCGTGATTGGCATGTCTACAGCGTATTTTTCTGCTAGCTGATAGGCAGCCATTGTCGTTCTTACGCCTTCGACAGCCATCCCCATGCTGTTAAGGACTTCATTCAATGTTTTCCCTTGTCCAAGTGCAAAACCAGCACGCCAGTTTCTGCTATGTTTGCTTGTACAGGTGACGATTAAATCGCCAATACCGGTCAGCCCGGAAAATGTAAGTGGATTCGCCCCCATTTTTTTTCCTAATCGCGTGATTTCAGCCAGCCCTCTTGTTATCAATGCCGCCCGTGTATTATCGCCATAGCCGAGGCCATTGCAAATTCCCGCACCGAGAGCAATAATGTTTTTTAATGCGCCGCCTAATTCGACTCCAATGATATCTTCATTTGTATAGACGCGAAAATATTCGTTGATGAATAAGTCCTGGGCTGCCTCGCAAGCTTGTTTGTCTGTGGATGAAACAGTGACCGTGGTCGGCTGCCGCAAGCCGACTTCTTCGGCATGGCTTGGGCCGGACAGCGCGACGATGGATTTCAAATAGCGGGCATCGATTTCTTCTTCGATAATTTCTGAAATTCGTTTTAAACTGTCCGGTTCGATCCCTTTGCTGGCATGAATGATTGAAACTGGGTGCTTCAGCTCTTTATTCAGCATGTTCAACACTTCCCGGATGGATTTGGTCGGCGTTACAAGAATAATGGTTTGCGCTCCGGCAACAACTTCTGACATCGTTGAATCGGCTTGGATATTTTTTGGCAATGCGATGTTCGGCAAATACTTTTCGTTCGTATGCTGGCGATTAATTTCTTCAGCATGTTCCGGGCGTCTTGCCCATATTTTAACGTGATGGCCGTTATCAGCCAATACGATGGCCAATGCTGTGCCCCAGCTCCCAGCGCCAAGAAGGGCAATGTGACTCATGAATGCTTCACTTCCTCGATTTTGCTTTTTTCACCTAGTTTGTTTTCAGTGCCTTGGATGATCCGTTTAATATTTGAACGATGCTGCCAGAACGACAGCAAGGCAAAGATGAGTGCAATGTAAACGTACGAAAGCGGATAACGATCGAAAAATAAAATGAAAATTGGCGTTAATCCAGTAAACACGAGTGAACCTAATGAAACGTATTTTGTCAGGAAAATCAAAAGGATTGCCCCGACGCCTGCGATAAGCGAAGGAATCGGGACGAGCACGAGGAGCACGCCGATGGTGGTTGCCACCCCTTTTCCGCCGCGAAAACTGAAAAAGACTGGCCAATTGTGTCCGATCACTGCAAATAAACCAGCTAAAAAAGGAACCCATTCAGCTTCTCCCAACAAGTAGCCAATAATCACTGCGGCGATGCCTTTCGCAATATCCAGCAGCAGGACAGCGATTGCTGGCCCTTTGCCAAGCACTCGAAGTGTATTTGTAGCCCCTGCATTGCCGCTCCCATAGTTTCGGATGTCAACTTTTTTTATGGTTTTTCCCAGGAGATAGCTAAAACTGATCGATCCGAGCAAATATCCAATAAGAATCGCAAAAAAACTGTTCATTTTTTCCCCCTTCATTCATTTTTCTTTCGCGCAATGATTTTGATCGGCGTCCCTTTAAATCCAAATGTATCACGAATTCGATTTTCTAAAAAGCGTCGATAGGAAAAATGCAGTAATTCTGGATCATTTGCAAAGAGCACGAATGTAGGCGGTTTCACTGAAACCTGTGTGATGTAATTAATTTTAAGCCGCTTCCCTTTTACGGTTGGCGCTGGATTCATTGCAATGGCGTCCATGATGGCTTCGTTTAAGACATTGGTTTTGATGCGGAGAGCGTGGTTTTCTGCAACCGTTTTCACCATGGGCAAAATGGAATGCAAGCGCTGTTTCGTGACAGCCGATACGAATAAGATTGGCGCATAATGAATAAATTGAAATTCATCGCGTATTTTTTTTTCAAACGTTTGCATCGTTTTATGATCTTTTTTTATCGCGTCCCATTTGTTTACGACAATTATAAGCGCTCTTCCCGCTTCATGTGCATAGCCGGCAATTTTTTTATCCTGCTCGATAATGCCTTCTTCTGCATTTAATACGATCAGCGCAACATCTGAACGTTCAATGGCTTTTAATGCGCGAAGAACGCTGTATTTTTCAGTTGATTCATAGATTTTCCCCCGTTTGCGCATCCCCGCTGTATCGATGATGACGAACTCTTGGCCGTCTCTTTCGAAGGCTGTGTCAATGGCGTCTCTCGTTGTACCTGCAATGTCGCTGACGATCACACGATCTTCGCCCAAGATGCTGTTAACCAGCGAAGACTTTCCGACATTCGGCCTTCCAATTAAGCTGAAGCGGATGACATGTTCATCATACTCGTCGTTGTCAAGATTCGAAAAATGGCGGACGATTTCATCGAGCAAATCTCCAATTCCCATCCCATGCGTTCCAGACACGGGAAAGGGTTCGCCGAATCCGAACGAATAAAACTCATAGGCCAATTCCCGCTGTTCAAAATGATCAATTTTATTCACAGCCAAAACGACTGGTTTTTTGGAACGAAATAACATTTGGGCAATGTCTTCATCAGCAGCGGTTAATCCTTCTTTTCCGTCAACGACAAACACGATGACATCCGCTTCTTGAATGGCGATTTCAGCTTGTTCTCTGATTTGCACGAGCAATGGCTCATCGCCAATTTCAATGCCGCCTGTATCAATGATATAGAATTCGTGCCCCGTCCAATCTGCGGCAGAATAAATGCGATCTCTTGTCACACCCGGTGTATCTTCAACGATAGCAATGCGTTCGCCGACAATTCGGTTAAAGAGCGTCGATTTTCCCACATTTGGGCGTCCGACGATGGCAACGACAGGTTTTGCCATACTCATCTTCCTCTCTCAATTAATCGAAGAAACCCTTTCAGGCAGAAGGGTTGTTCTGACGGTTCAGCTTATTTATCGTAACAAAGTTGCTGTTTTCATTCAATGCGAACATTATTAGAGCTTTTTGCGATGTACTTTTTTCAACCTATTTTACTCGAAAGAATCCTACTC
>CALKAO010000108.1 GCA_937983115.1 uncultured Caryophanales bacterium | reverse complement strand
GAGGAGCATTGCAATAAATCGGAAAGTAATAAATATATCTAACTCTTCTCCTGTAGAATTTCCTTTCAGTATGACAAAAAACACATATCCTAAAATGATTTCAACGATAAAGAAAAAGAGAATTGGAATGATGATCATTCCGATATTGGCTAGCATTAGCCGTTTCCTTATTGACAACATCATCACCTGCTAATGGTTTTTGTGGTATTCATTATAATCAATGTTTGCCGATGAATGAAGTTGGGCTATTCATGGTATAGTTTTTTATTTTGACGTTTTATAAGCGATGGCTGGTGCAATCATTGCACAAATCAAGGCGGTGAAATAAGGAAGATATTTTATTCCGATTGGTTGATTCAAAAATAACATTCCCATGATGCCGATGGAACTTGATAGCGCGATTCCAATCATAAATCCTCCAATGAGTCCCGCTAATATGGCTAAAAATATTTTCATATTTTTTCCTGCTTTCTTTTTGTATGCTTGAAAAAGAAATGCCACGATTTAAATGCGATTGCACATGATAGAGTGAATAATAGAATGCCTACGATAATGTGCAAAGGACCGAACCAAGGGGCGATGGTATTTACATTAACTGTAAAATACATAAGAAATATGGATGCAAATACTCCAAAAAGCTGCCAATATGCCCATTGCGGTAAAGCTCCGATTATCGCAAAAATAAGCATGAAGATTGGTAAATTAAATCCAAATAAGTGAACAAATAGGACGTGTTTTATCCAAGCTTCTGCGTTCAAAAAAGTTGCTACACCGGCTAAATAAAACTGTACGATGATACACAATGTAAAAAGGATGGCTAAAATGAAATAAATCATCCTTGCGTATTTTACTCTTTTATTCGTTTCCATGTTATGGCCTCCAATTATTTGATTCGTGCTTATCATAAGGAGTTATTCTAAATAATTTCTTATGTCATTCTTAAAAAATTCTTAAATTAGAAGTTCAGTTTAATGACTCGACAAAACACGTTGCTTTTTTATCGGAAATTCTTATATGCACGGGATTATAGTGAAAAAAAGCGATGCTAAAAAGGATGAACGAGGGGTTGGATTATATTGAATCTCATTTGAATGACGAAATTGATGAAAAAGTATCGGAGAGAATGACGGGGATTTCGATTTATCATTTTCGAAGAGAATGTTTTCTTTTCTATCGGGTATGTCATTACGTGCGTATATACGAAATCAAAAATTATCTAACGCTACTTTCAACTTGCTTCATGAAGGAATGAGTGTTACAGAAACAGCATTTCCACTTTTTAAACAATCCTGTATAATTTTAATTCGTTCTTTCCAGGTGGTTTTTCTGCCTTTACTCATAGAGCTCGATTTCCCTTTTCCCGTATTTACTAATTCTATGAATGATACATTTTTATACATCGTTGCACACTTTCGTATAATTTCATTTTGAGAGCATTCTCCTTATAAATAGTCACGTACTGCAGTTTCTTTCAATTCTTTTGACTATTGTCTTTTTCAATCTGTTCAACCCAGTTATATAAAGCACTTTTACGAATGCGATATGCTGAATATAGGTTTGATAAAGTTTCCCCATTTTTATAAGCCTTAATGACTTCATATTTAAATTCGACAGAGTGATATTTATTGGAAATAAAAACTCCCCTAATTTAAACAGATTTTTATCTTTTTAATCTGTCCACCTTAAGGGGAGCCGATCATTTTCCGAGATGCTTCTTGCTACTTTTTGTGCAGATTTGGAGTTTTGCATAGAATCATAGGTTCATTCACTTCATTTCATAGTTTTAGTGAAAATAGCAACTGTTGATTTTCTATGTAATGTTGAGAAGCGAGAAGTAGATGAATTGGATATTCAAGCTAAATCTTCCATAATGCTTGGTAAGCTTACTGCTTACTATTAAAAGAATCATTGGTTTAACTATTCGCTTTATTTCCCATTGAAATCGACAAGCGGTTCCACATGTTGATCTGATTGATGATGATGACTAAATCAACATATTCTTTTTCATCGTAATGTTCTCTGACTCGCTCGTATAAATCGTCGTTTACTCCTTTTTCTGAAATGAGCGTTATGTTTTCGGCTAATTCTAACGCAATTTTTTCTTTTTCGCTATATCTGTCCGATTCTTTCCATGCTGTTAAATGGTCGATTTGCTCATCGGAAACGTTTAATTTTTTGGCTTCTTTTGTATGCATATTCAAACAGTAGGAACAGCCATTGATTTGAGACACTCGTATTTTGATGAGTTCCCTTAATTTTTTATCAATGGCTGTTTTCTTTGCATACTTTTCTAATTCCATGATTTTTTCTAAAGCTTCCGGGGCGGCTTTAAAATAATTGATTCGGTTTTTCATGTTTAAAAAACTGGCTGCTTTCACAATTCCTTTGCTAATCAATTTGCTCATTTTCATTTCCCCTTTTGAGTTTTTTAGTTTCAGGCGGGTTTTTTGGCTTGCTTTTATTTAGGCATGTGATTTTCAATCGTTTTACGATTCAAAATTACATGCGATAACCAATTTTTGTCAACTGGTTTTGTTCTTGTTTTTATTCTATGAATGAAAGAAACCCTTTTATTTGAGCAGCTGGAACAGCATTGTGAACATTTGTTAACAATTTATTGAACGGCATGAATTTTTAATGCTGTTCATCAATGGAAAAGTTGCATTTAAAAAAGCCGAAAACGCTGTTTTATGAGCAGAGGTGAGTTTAAAAATTGTTTTGAAGCTTCCGAATCAGACAGCTTAATATTTTATTGGTAAAATAAAAGCAAAAGCATTGAAGGTTCTGCAGATGCGAAAAGGGGGCAGCTGCAAATGAGATGTGGCGAGAAGCGTTTTATAGTTGAGATTGAAATGGACGGTGCAAAGCAGAGAAAGACGGTAACGGCAAGAACTCCCGCTGAAGCTAGAAAAAAGATCCGCATGCAATGCGGAGAAAAAACGGCAATCCTTTCGGTTGCGCGAAACTCATGATGCGGATGCGGGAGCTCAAAGCCTCTGTGAAATGGCTTGGCTTATCTTTTTATTTTCCTTTGAGCGTTATTTTGTCAACAGCAGTGAACCATTCATCTCCAATTTTCACGCCTGTTCTTAATTCAACGGCGCCATCGGCTTCAGAAAGCATTGAAATGAGCTCAGAACGATTGAATTTGGCTTGAACTTTGCCGTTTAACGGCTTAAATTCATCAGCAGCAAGCGATTTTCCGTTGTAGGTCAGGACGACTTCTTCGACAGGATCATGAATTCCAGGAATTTTTACATGCGCTTGCACCCACTTGCCTTTGGAATTAACATTCAGTGCAGCTGGCGTTATGAACATGTCGGCAGCAATGGGCAGTTTTTGCGTTTTTAAATGTTCCCAAATTTGTTCACTGGCATCAATGTGTTGTGAAGTGAGTCCGACGGATAAAATGCTTGCATATTGATATTTCCCAGGCCATGTATGTCCGCCGCGTTCGACTTCATACGCAATCACTTCGGTATCGAATATGCCGCCATTGTATACAGATCGCTTGATGCTGGTCGGATCAATTTCAGTTGCATCCCAATTCGTGATTTTCGGGATGGTTGATGTGCGGTTTTGCGCCACGAGCCGGCTTGCCGTTTCTCTTACGGCTGGAAGGAAATCGCGAGTAACCGGACTTCCAATTCGCTCTTCGCTGCCAGCCATGTAAATGACCGTTTTTGGAAAAGGAAGGGGTTCTCTCATCAATCGATTCGGGCCAATGCTGACGGGTGCAATCGCTGCAATTTTGTCTGGGAGCTCATAGGCAAGAGAAATCGACGTGCTTCCGCCCATTGAGATGCCCGTTGCATAGATGCGCCGTTCATCTACGTTATACTCTTTGATGGTTTGATCGATGATGTCTGAAATGAATGCGATGTCATTTGTAAAATTTCCGAATGCGCTGCTTCCGTAATCTGGAGCAAGGATGATAAAGTTTTCTTTTTCAGCAATGGCGTCAAAACCCGTGTAGGACAGCTGCCCCAAAGCGTAGGAGCCGCCGCCGTGCAGAAGAACGAGCAAAGGCAAAGGTTCATTGGAATGTTCGATTGACGATGGCAAGTAGTAATAATAGGTGCGCTGCTGGCCGCTGTGCATCATTTCTTTTTTCAAGTAGGCGCCGGGTTGATTGAATATTGGATCGTCAATCGTGAGCGGTTCGCTTCCTAATTGTTGGATGATGAGTTCGACTTTTAAATCAATCGGAGGGTTCGGCTGATAGACGCCGTCTGGCAATTCAAATGTCCCCGTTAATAGATATAACCCGCGGATTCCAGGCATATATTCGCCATATTCGCTTTCCGAAGTCCAATTTAAAGATACAGGAATTGGATCTCCTTTTGACACTGTGATGGTTGTTTCTTTGGGAAGCTGAGCCAATACTTCTTCCCAAGGGGTGTTGTATTCGACTGCAATTTCTTCTTTAATGGGAGTTACGCCTGTAATGTAGATTTTCTCATGTCCATTCGCTGTACCTGCTTGTCCGAAATCGATGCAAAAAATTGTCAGCACAAAAACAATGGCAATCGCGGCACGCATTTTCCATCTTGACATGGTTTGCATCATGTTTATTTTCTCCTTTGCAAATGTAATTGTTTTTTCAGAAGAACAGGGCATACAGACTGGCAATATGTAGCGAGAACGGCAACAAACAGGCATTTTCTTTGAAAAAGACATGTTATTTAGTATATTAATATTTTGTAGACTCAGCCTCCTCTCGTATGTTGCATTTTAATGCTATCGCCAGATTACCATTTTACTCCTCATGGAAAAAGAGCAATTCTAACTAGTAGGAATGTTCAGAAAATAATCCTTTCTAGTTCTTTCGAAATGTTTTTAGGAACATCTGTTTTTTAAAATTTAACAAAGAGTTGATGCTTTTGTTTGGAGC
>CALKAO010000107.1 GCA_937983115.1 uncultured Caryophanales bacterium | reverse complement strand
AGCAATCGGTGCGCCGTTTTCAGCAAGCGCAAGGGCTGGCGGTTGACGGCATCGCTGGAAAGCAAACGCTTACAGCATTAAACCGCGTCAATGGTTCCAATGCATCTGCAGCGCCATCAAATCCATCGGCTTCAAAAGGGTCAAATGCGAATGCGAACGGCCAGCTGAACGTCAACCAGGTCCTGCGAAAAGGATCGCGCGGTGCTCAGGTGAAGCTGCTGCAAAACAAATTGAAAGCAGCGGGGTACCATTCCGGCGCGGTTGACGGGATTTACGGTTCGCAAACGGAGCAATCGGTGCGCCGTTTTCAGCAAGCGCAAGGGCTGGCGGTTGACGGCATCGCCGGAAAGCAAACGCTTACAGCTTTAAACCGCGTTAATGGTACCAAAACATCAGCACCGTCATCGAACCCATCGGCTTCAAAAGGGTCGAATGCGGATGCGAACGGCCAGCTGAATGTCAACCAGGTCCTTCGGAAAGGATCGCGCGGTGCTCAGGTGAAGCTGCTGCAAAACAAGTTGAAAGCAGCAGGATACCATTCCGGCGCCGTTGACGGAATTTACGGTTCGCAAACGGAGCAATCGGTGCGCCGTTTTCAGCAAGCGCAAGGGCTGGCGGTTGACGGCATCGCCGGAAAGCAAACGCTTACAGCATTAAACCGAATCAATGGCTCAGAGGCTGCGCCAGCGCCATCTCCGTCGCCAAGCAATCCGACAAACACCGTATTGAAGCTAAATTCAAAAGGACAAGCTGTAACCAAATTGCAAAACGATTTAAAACGGCTTGGCTTTTTTGCAGGAAATGCGACAGGCCAGTACGGCGCAGCAACAGAAAAAGCGGTGCGCGACTTTCAGCGAACATACGGGCTTGCAGTTGATGGCATCGCAGGTCCTGCCACACTGGGAAAAATTGCCGAAGTGCTGGCGGACAAAGACAATTCATCCCGATCCTCGTTTAATGTCATGAACGTGGTCGCTGACGCTTCCGAATACATCGGCGTTCCATATGTATGGGGCGGCGCCAGCCCGACGCAAGGGTTTGACTGCAGCGGCTTTGTCGTTTACGTTTACAACAAGTCGAATGTAAAACTGCCGCGGACTGTCGCACAAATGTGGAATGCATTGCCAAGCGTCAGCAAGCCCCAAGTCGGCGATCTCGTATTTTTTGATACGACAGGCGGACCTTCGCATGTCGGCATTTACATTGGAAACAATAAAATGATCCAGGCAGGCACATCAACAGGCGTTACGATCAGCGACATAACAAGTTCATACTGGAGCTCGCGCTACTTGGGCGCGAAGCGGCCATACTAAAAAACTAGCGAATTCCGCTAGTTTTTTAGTTTTTCCCGTTCATTTGCGATAACCAATGGATGAGTCGTTTCCCGTTTTTTTTCAGTTGATGGGGGCCTCCCCTTGACTGGAATGGCATCAATCTTTTTGCATTGATAACGATAAAGGCTTAATTTCTGCGATAGCAGCCATCAGGATCATACATTGCCAATCGAAACGATTATCGAAAGAAACCGAAAAAACAACGCCTCACGGCGCAGCGTTCCATAAACGAAAAAAAGGGCGCCAGCAAATGAATGCCAACATTTGCTGAACAACCCTTTTTTGCCCTTACTTCGCCTGGCGAAGCATCGTATTGATTTGGCCGGCATGCAGCCCTTCGTGATATAGGTTAAATGCGAGCAAATCGCCAACGGTTTTGAATTCGACGCCGACGAGTGAGAATGGTTTTGGCAGCGGATCGGACAGGCGGCCGGCAAATTTTTCTTTTAATTTTGCTGGCTGTTCTTCAAGCGCTTGGATGATTTCTTCTAAAGAAGGGGTTTCGTCGTTCCAATCTTTCGGGCTTGTTCCGTTTGCAAAGGACTGGTGGAACGGTTTGGCCAACTCTGGCTTTTCACCGGCGGGATAGTTAGCAAGCTGATCGGTTACGGTTGCGATATGCCCTAAATTCCAGCGCACATTATTCTTGAATCCTTCTGGGATCACATCAGCGAAATCAGCATATTCGCTTTGCACTTTTTTTGCGGTCTGAAGCGTGCCGGCGCGAGCCGTTTGCACCAACGTAAAAAGCATCTCTTCATTCATTTTTATTCTCCTCACTATGTAAATTTTAATCCTGACTTTATTGTAAAATTATCCGAGAATTCAGTCAAATAAATGAAACGAAGCTCGTGCATTTTTTAAGCGAGGGGCTTGCGCTGAACAAGCCGGGCGTGTATTCAGGCTGAACTTTCCGTCTTCTTTGCTTGAACGCTTTCCCTGTTTCGACTCAGACTGATTTTACGATCAATTCTTGTGAAATCCGCTGAATTATGCGAGCAAAAATGCCTATCGAGGTTTAATTAAACGTTTGTTTAAATAAAAAAGTGCAGCGCTGCTGCATAATGAAACAAATAAAAAACTTGCAGAGAAGCTCTTCCTTTCTCTACAAGCTGAAAGCGCAATTGGCACGCTTCAATCAATTTCAAGATGTTCTTTCAAACGCTGTGAAATGGCGGCTCGTTCATCGTCAGAAACCATATAGTAATAGATGTTGTTCATTCGAGTTCCCGAGCCCTTGATTTCAAACGTTTTGACGTTTCCAATCGCTCCGCGGTAATGTTTTTGAATTTTTTTCATCTCTTCAAACGTCAAATTTGTTTTTACGTTGTCTTCAAGCGAATTGAGAATGTCATCCAGTTTCGTTATCGATTGGAAGCTTGCGCCTTTTTTAATAATGGCGCGAATAATTTGCTGCTGGCGCTCATTGCGGCCAAGATCGCCTTTCGGATCTTTATAGCGCATGCGGCTGTAAGCAAGCGCTGCTTCGCCATCGAGCGTGATCGGCCCTTCGGCAAAATGATGGCCTCCGGAATTGAAGGCAAACGAATTCGTTACCGTGACGCCGCCAAGCGCATCGACGATTTCTTTAAATGCTTCCATATTCACTTTGACGTAGTAGTCGATCGGAATGCCGAGAAAGTGTTCAACGGTCTCCAACGCCATCGGAACTTTGCCGAAAGCATAGGCGTGATTGATTTTGTCTTCGGTTCCGCGTCCAACAATTTCTGTGCGCGTATCCCGCGGAATGTTAAACATAATCATCGAATTCGTGTTTGGATTGACGGTAATGACGACAATCGTATCCGAACGTCCGCGATCGCCCTCGCGTTCATCGACGCCAAGCAAAAGGAAAGACAGCGGCTGCTGCTTGTCCAAATCCACGTCGCGTGTGTTTTCGCGCTCGATCGGTTCATGCACTTTTGAAGCGGTATCGGTAATCTGTTTGTATAGGTAGCCCGCATATCCTCCGATTGCAAGCGCAAGCCCTCCTGCGATTAGCGCTAAAATTTTCAGTAATTTTTTCATCGCTTGTTCCCCTTGCATTTCTTTACACTATTTTTGCAAAAGCATTAGTTCGCCATGATTTGCAAACGAATGCACCCGCATCCGTCAAAATGAGACTTGATATGCTAGATTATAAACGATTTCATGCTTTCTGACTAGATTCGCCGCTTGTTTTTAAATGTTTTCTTTCAAAAGCTTGGATATTCTTGTGATCCTGGGTTTTGCATCAGGCTGCGCCGCCGCGCATCGCTGTTTGCGGGAGCGTTTTTTTTACCAGCCATTATCGTTTAAGGGCGTTCGGAAAAATATTACACGACTTCGACAATTGTACCTATTTTTCGTAATTTACCACATAAGAATTGGCAGGTTATGTTATAATACGTCATATATTACTAGGAAACTTGGAGGAAGCAATGGAAGAAACAATCAGTTTAAAAGAAATCGTGGATGTACTTAAAAAAAGAATCAAAATGATCCTGCTCTTAACAGCAGTCGCAGCTGCAGCCAGCGGGGTTGTGTCTTTTTTTATTTTGACGCCAATCTATCAAGCTTCGACTCAATTGCTTGTCAATCAATCCCAGTCTGATCAGCAGTATGTTGACGTCAATCAAGTGCGTTCAAACATAGAACTCATCAATACATATAACGTGATTATTAAAAGCCCGACGATTTTAGAAAAAGTCATTGAAAATCTTTCTCTGGAACGAACGTATGAAGAATTGAATGGCCAGGTCAATGTGACAAGCGCGGAAAATTCGCAAGTGATCGAAATTACGGTTGAAGATCCGAATCCCCATCAAGCGGTCGAGATTGCCAACGGGATAGCGACCGTGTTTCAAAATGAAATCATTGACATTATGAATGTGGACAACGTCAATATTTTATCGGTGGCGGAAGTGGATGATCATCCTTCGCCCGTGAAGCCAAATCCGACCCTGAACATTGCGATCGCGATTGTAATCGGGCTTATGGCAGGCGTGGGAATCGCCTTTTTGCTTGAATATTTGGATAACACGATTAAAACCGAACAGGACATCGAAAAACATCTTGAACTTCCAGTGCTCGGAACCATTGCCGATATACCAGAAGAAGAAACGCAGACTGCACGCAGAAGCGCACGCCAATTAGCGATGAGAGGTGAGACCATTGAGTCGTAACAGCCGCAACAGCCGCAAGCAGCGGATTGACAACAAGGGACGCAGCTTAATCACGCATTACAATCCGAAATCGGTGATCTCGGAACAATACCGCACGATTCGCACGAATATTCAATATTCGCTTATCGATGATGAAATGAGGACATTGATGGTGACGTCTCCGGGGCCCGGCGAAGGGAAGTCCACGACGATTTCCAATTTGGCGGTCGTGATGGCCCAGCAGGGTAAAGCGGTGCTTTTGGTTGATGCCGACTTGAGAAAGCCGACCGTTCATCATACGTTTCATCAATCGAATACACGGGGACTGACGAATGTGCTGATGAGGCAGATTGCATTTGAAGATGCCGTAAGAGAAACGGAAGTTGAAAAACTGTTCATTTTGCCGAGCGGGCCTGTGCCGCCCAATCCATCCGAACTGCTCGGCTCGAAAATGATGAAGCAAATGATTGACGACGCCATGATGCAGTACGATGCCGTTTTATTTGATTGCCCGCCGATTCTTGCCGTGACAGATGCGCAAGTGATGGCAAACTATTGCCAGGGAGTTGTTCTTGTCATCAAAAGCGGCGCGACTGAAATTGAAGCGGCAATGAAAGCGAAAGAGCATTTGAAACATGTCAATGCCAAATTGCTCGGCGTCGTTTTAAACAGAAAACCGATCAATGGAGATTCTTATTATTACTATTATTATGGCGGATAAAGAACTTTTAAAAAATTAAACTGCATGCTCTTGTCAAATAAGGGAATATTTAGTAGAATACTAGTCAAAATCGCCTATTATTGTCAGATCGTTTAATGGAGAGATGGCCTATTGATCGATATCCATTGTCATATCCTGCCGAATGTTGATGATGGACCGGATGATGTAGAGACAAGCCTTTCGATGGCGCGCCAGGCTGCCAAAGAAGGCATTACGCATATTGTTGCAACGCCTCATCATCGCAACGGTCATTTTTATAACCCAAAATCTGAAATAATCCGTTTCGTTGCAGCGCTGAATGGCCAGATCCAGGCAGCGCAAATTCCGATCACGATTCTTCCTGGCCAGGAAACGAGAATTTATGGCGAAATGGTGGAAGATTTTGAGGGCGGTGAACTGCTTGCGTTGAATAATACCGACAGGTATGTTTTCGTTGAACTGCCGGCGAATGATGTTCCCCGCTACACAAAACAGCTGTTTTTTAATTTGCAGCTGAAAGGATTGGCCCCTGTAATCGTTCATCCTGAGCGCAACCGGGCGATCATGGAAAATCCCAACCGGCTGTACCGGCTGGTCAAAGACGGGGCGCTCTCGCAAGTGACGGCAGGCAGCATCGTCGGAAGATTCGGAAAGAAAATTCAGCAGCTGAGCTATCAGCTCATCGAGCATGCGCTTGCACATTTTATAGCTTCGGACGCACACAATTTGCAGTCGCGTTCGTTTCACATGCGCGCGGCATATGAAGAAGTTGCGAAGGACTTTGGGCATGAAATCGCAGATGAATTGTTTGAGATCAATCCGAAACAGCTTATTGACGGCAAAGAAATCTACACCCATGAAGCAAGCGAAGTGCGAAGGAAAAAACGTTTTGGCTGGTTTTGAACGGGGAATCTGCGAAGCGCCATGCAATCATTGAAGTCTGAACATTTGAATTAGACGTTATTTCAACGGTTATTCGGCTGATAAAAAGATTTGCATTTGCATGAATTTTGCTTAAGAAAGGACAAACCGCTGAAGTCCAGCAAAGCGTTTTTGAGCGCTTTGCTGGCTTTTGATGATTGAATGGTAATGTCTCCTCACCGTTATCAATGGAGGCACTCGGCCATATCGTGGGCTTTGAAATGAAGCCTTAGACACGTTCGTTGTCGATGGTATGGTGTGAGGGAGGGTTAGATGCCCTGTTTAATCATGTGCAAGGCGTTTCAACGAATCAATGCTGATGTCTGCTCTGGCAAGAAGGAGCCAGGGCATTGAGATTTTTTAGAAGCTTGCTGCTGCAGAATTGTATCAGGATGCTTAAAGAAAGTGCATTTCAAAAGGGATGCATTTTCTTTGAGCATTCTTTTTTATTTTTAGCACGGTGAGGCGAGGAGGGATTTTTTGACTTACTACAAGCGGGTGCCGCTGTTAATGGCGCTTGATTCGGCGATTGTTCTTTTTTCCATTTATGCCGGCTATTTTTTAATGCATCCGTCGTCTTCAAGCTTTTATTCATCCAAAGCGCTATTTTTAACATCGCTCGCTTTGCTTGCATACCACCACATTTTTGCCGTAATAAATGGCTTTTACAATAAAGCGTGGGAATATGCGAGCATTGGCGAGCTGATCGTCATCGTTAGAGTCGTGAGTTTTACGATTGCAGCAACGGTTTTTTTTCAATGGCTTGCCGTCGGACACGTTTATGCGCGTGTGCTTGCAATCACGTGGATGCTTCATATTTTGCTGATCGGAGGATCGCGTTTTTCATGGCGGGTGTATCGCGATCGCTTTATGAAGCCCCGAGCAACAAAACGGAAAACGCTCATTGTCGGCGCCGGGCAAGCAGGAACAATGGTGGTCCGCCAGCTGCTGCAAAACCAGGACGTCGATTTGCTTCCAGTCGCTTTTGTTGATGACGATCGGAAAAAACAGCGATTGGAAATGTACGGGATTCAAGTGGTCGGAACGATTCAAGACATTCCTTATTTAGTGAAGAAAATGAAAATTGAAGACATCATCATCGCGATCCCGTCGATTTCAAAAAAAGAATTGCGCCGCATTTATCACATTTGCGCACAAACGGACGCTCAAGTGTCCATCATGCCGCTCATTGAAGACATCATGACGGGAAAGGTGGAAGTGAGCGACATCCGCAAAGTCGAAGTGGAAGATTTGCTTGGCCGCGAGCCTGTCGAACTTGACATCAGCAGCATTTCTGATTCCATTGCGGGCGCGACCGTGCTCGTTACAGGCGCGGGAGGTTCCATCGGATCGGAAATTTGCCGGCAAATCTGCAAGTTTAAGCCAAAACGGCTGCTGCTGCTCGGACACGGCGAGTACAGCATTTACACGATTGACATGGAATTGCGGAAAACGTACAGCGACTCGATTGAGATTGTTCCGATCATTGCGGACGTTAAAGATCGCGAGAAAATGTTTGACGTCATGAGCGAGCATCGGCCGGATGTGGTGTATCATGCCGCGGCGCATAAACATGTGCCTTTGATGGAAAGCAATCCGCTTGAAGCGGTTAAAAACAACATTTTTGGCACGAAAAATGTCGCAGAAGCAGCGGATGCGAATCATGTGGACACGTTCGTACTCGTCTCGACAGATAAAGCAGTGAACCCTCCAAACGTCATGGGAGCGACGAAGCGAATCGCGGAAATGATTATTCAAAACATGGCGAAAGAAAGTACGACGAAATTCGTTGCCGTTCGCTTCGGTAACGTGCTTGGAAGTCGTGGAAGTGTCATACCATTA
>CALKAO010000106.1 GCA_937983115.1 uncultured Caryophanales bacterium | reverse complement strand
TCTAGTTTGCGTGTTTTTTATCCCTGCGTCATTTCCGACAAGAACTTTTTTACAATAATGCTACAACCATTAACATGATTTAACAAATATCAAACTTCATCCAAAAAGAGTCATCAACCCTCGCACTCCTGCTATTTTATGTATAAACTGAATCAGCTGCAAAAAGCTATTTTGTTGTGGCATCGGCAGAAACACAATAAAATAATTCATGCCTCTCCGATGCGAATGATTCTTAAAACCTTTCGAATCGTTGATGCAAAACGGCTGCCAAGGCGAAATCGTTCAAATTTTAAGTGAACATAAAACAGACGCTTTTGTGAAATTTTTCGCCGTATCATCTGTTTTGTGAATCGGAAAGGAGAAGCATCATTGCTATTTCCATCGTTTGAATTTTTGTTTTTATTTCTTCCGATTACGTTTATCGTCTATGCTTTGCTTTCTCACTATAAATGGTTTGCCGGAGCAAAAGCAACGTTGATTTTAGCTTCGCTTATTTTTTATGCGTACTGGGATTACCGTTACCTTTTGCTCCTTTTTTTCAGCATTGCATTTAATTATATCGTTGGAAAACAATTAAAAACGAGACCAAACAAAAAACTGCTAGCATTTGGCGTCGCAGTAAATTTAGGGCTGCTCGCTTATTACAAATACGCTGATTTCTTTCTCGAAAACGTCAATTGGCTGACCGGAGCCTCCATTCCTCTGCTCCATCTCGTCTTGCCGCTGGCGATATCCTTTTACACGTTTCAGCAAATCGGATTTCTTGTCGACACCTGCAAAGGGCGGATTGGAAACTTCCGCTTTGCAAACTACGTTTTATTTGTCGTCTTTTTTCCGCAGCTTATCGCCGGTCCAATTGTACAGCATAAATTTGTCATTCCGCAATTTGAACAAAAACATACGTTTCAAATCAATTATAGAAATTTAACGATCGGATTGTTTATCTTTTCAGCCGGCCTTTTCAAAAAAGTTGTCATTGCCGACTCCATCGAACAGTGGGCAACACCCGGGTTTGATGAAGCCGCAGCTTTGACATTTTTCGAAGCATGGGGCTCGGCATTGGCATACACCTTTCAGCTTTACTTTGATTTTTCCGGCTACTCCGAAATGGCCGTCGGCCTCGGGCTCATGTTCAATATCAAGCTGCCGATAAACTTTAATTCGCCGTACAAGGCCAATTCAATCATCGACTTTTGGCGATCATGGCACATGACGCTTTCATCGTTTTTGCGCGATTATTTATACATTCCGCTGGGGGGAAATCGCAAAGGCAGGCTCCGCAAATACCGCAACTTATTTTTAACGATGCTCCTCGGCGGTATATGGCACGGCGCAGGATGGACGTTCGTCATTTGGGGGGCCCTCCACGGCATGTACAACATGATCAATCATGCGTTTCGCGATCTAAAAAAACATTTTCAATTAAAAACAGGAGCGATCGAAGCGGCTGCAGCAAGTTCTGTAGGAATCATTGAACAGCACACTCTACGAGCAGTGTTCACAAAAGCGGCAAGCCGTATACTCACATTTGCTGCGGTCGTTATCGGCTGGGTCTTTTTTCGGGCAGAATCCCTTTCCGATGCGTTGAAAGTTTTAAAAGGGATGGCTGGTTTAAATGGAGCGCCATTTGGCAAACTTGAATATTTTCAAGGGGCGACGGAACTTTTCATATTAATCGGTTTATTCATTTGGGTCAATCTGTTTCCAAATACGATCGAACTTTCCAACCGGCTTAAACCCAATTGGAAATGGGCTTTATTCATTTCGATGCTGCTTGTCAGCTCGATTTTATTTATCAATCGGCAAGCTGAATTTCTCTATTTTCAATTTTAGTTTGCTTTCACTTTGGAGGTGGCTTAAAAGTGTCGAATTGGAAGAAAATATTTGCGATCGCCTTGCTAAGTTTTTTCCTCGGCACAGCCGGAATTATGGCCATGAACTACGTTGTGAATCCACATGGAAAATATAATTCAAGCGTGCTCCCTTCCCTTGTCTGGACGGGGCGGGCAGACAAAGCGAAGCTTCTAAAAGAATTTGATGAAAATCCCGACGTGCTCATTCTCGGTTCAAGCCGTTCCATGAAAATTGATCCCGATTTCATTAAAGAAAAAACAGGCATGCCCGCTTTTAATGCAGCGGTGAATTCGGCCAATGCTGAAGATTATTATGCGATGCTTCGCTACAGCCTTGACACCCTTGAGAAAAAGCCTAAATACATTATACTGGGCATCGACGTTGAAGCTTTTCACAACAACACGCCTATTGACGAGCGGCTGTTATTTAATCAGACACTGTCCAAATATTTAAATGCTAAAGATCAAATTTCATTCAAAGATACGTTGATTTCATTGCTTTCTTATGAAGAGACATCCAATTCCTTTGTCAGCTTATATTACAAAATTACTGGATACCCTGACCAATCCACTTACTACGATGACGATGGCTTTTTGCATTATACGCGAAAATCCGGAACGGTAACCGAACAAAACTACGAGTCGAAAATCGAAGAATATATTAAACGATATCGCGCCCGATTCGCTGGATACACGCATTTGAGCGAAAAACGCAAAGACTATTTTGAAAAATTTCTGGCGCTGGCCAACGAAGAAAACATCAAAGTCATCTCATTCATCACAACGTTGCACGATGACATTATCGACGATTTGAAAAAAACAAGAAATTACGATGAAATCAAACGGCAGCTTGTCACCTATTTAAATGAGCTGGATCAGCAGCATGCCAATTTTGTTTATGAAGATTATGATCGCGTGGATAAATACGATGGAATATTGACTGCATTTTACGACGGCGCGCATATTCATGAAAAAAATGCCGTCCGGATTGCTGAACGGCTGTTGGAAAAAGCGTTTTCGAACGATTATAAAGGCTAATGGCCCAAATGCATGTGCACGCTGCAAATAATCCATGCAACAAGGTCAGATACCGCCTCGAAATGAAAATCATTCACTATATATAAAACAAAGGAGTGAATGATAAGATGGTTTTTAAGGGCTACACCATTTCTTCACCATACGGTTGGCGGATGCACCCCATTCGAGGCGATAAAAGATTCCATGCCGGCATTGACCTTGTAAAAAAACATCGAGCGCCAATTTATGCGTTTACGGAAGGAGTCGTTTTATTTGCCGGTTTTGGAAAATCAGGAACCGGATTAGGCGGGTATGGAAATGTCGTTGTGATTAAAGACAAAAATAACCGTGCGCAATTGTACGCTCATCTTGATCGCACCGCTGTGAAAACAGGAAGCCGAATCCAAAAAAATCAGCTCATTGGCTATCAGGGCAAAACAGGCTATGTGACGGGCTCGCATTTGCATTACGAAGTCAGGAAAAAAACAGCGCCGCTTTACGGTTGGGAAGCTGATGCATCAAAATCAACATTAAATCCAACCGCGTATTTGCAAAATTATTACGCCGCCGCTTCCGCACCAAAACAAGAAACATACGCTGTCAATAAAATGCTGGACGGCTATGTGACGGCGGCAGACGCCAAGCAGAGAAAAAACAAAAAAACAACCGTGAAGCCCGGACGCTATTTCATTTTCAAGCGCGCAGACGGCATGATCAACGTCACTTCCGTCAAAGGAGCGCCCGGCAGCTGGATTAACCCGAGCGACAACGCAATCCCGACAGGCAGCGAAGCATACACCGTCAATAAAACGATAAACGGCTACGTGACGGCGGCAGACGCCAAGCAGAGAAAAAACAAAAAAACAACCGTGAAGCCCG
>CALKAO010000105.1 GCA_937983115.1 uncultured Caryophanales bacterium | reverse complement strand
TGAGTTCATTGATGAAGGGCAGGATTTTTCCGTTTTCGTCGATTATGCGCATACACCTGACGGTTTGTTGAACGTTTTGAAAACGATAAATGAATTCGCCAAAAAGAAGGTGTATGTCGTCGTTGGATGCGGCGGTGAACGCGACAGACAGAAACGGCCGCTCATGGGAGAAATCGCTGTGCAAAATGCCGATGTCGCCATTTTTACGTCTGATAATCCAAGAAGTGAAGATCCGATGGAGATTATTGATGACATGACGCGGCATTTGCAGGCTGATTTTAAGGTCATTGCAGACCGTAAAAAAGCGATTGAATATGCGGTTGAACAGGCTCAAACCGATGATGTCGTTTTAATTGCCGGAAAAGGCCACGAAACGGAACAGGTGATTGGCGATCGCGTGTATCCATTTGATGATCGGAAGGTTGCCCGCGAAGCAATAAAGAGGAGATACAGCGTATGAAACAGCCGCTCGTTTTTTTTGAATCGATTGGTGAACGTGTAACGGGAAAAAGAGTTTCCGGGCAGCGGATTGAAAAAGTGTTTTTAAACAGCAAAGAGCGTGTGAACAATGGATTGTTTATTCCCATCAAAGGGGAACGGTTTGACGGCCATGATTTTATTGAAGAAGCGATCGAAAACGGAGCGATCGCTGCATATTGGCAAGAGGATAAACCCATCCCTGAGCCGCTGAAAAACAAAATAACATATATTATCGTGAAAAATACATTAAAAGCATTGCAAAAAACAGCGGAGAAATTTTTAGCGAAAGTGCAGCCGACTGTGATTGCGATAACAGGAAGCAATGGCAAAACGACAACGAAAGATCTTGTTTTCTCGCTTGTCAGCCGCAAGTTTCAAACGCATAAAACCGAAGGAAATTTGAACAATCACATTGGCATGCCATTAACGATTTTGTCGATGGATGAAAACTGTGAAGCGCTCATTTTAGAAATGGGGATGAACCATTTTGGCGAAATCGCATTTTTAAGCCGGCTTGCAAAGCCGCATTATGCGATCATCACCAATGTGGGCGAATCTCATCTTGAACAGTTGGGCACACGGGAAAATATTGCAAAAGCGAAGCTGGAAATCTGTGATGGATTAGAGAAAGACGGCACTCTGTTCCTCGATGGCGATGAACCGCTGCTGCAATCCATCGATAAAAAAATCAATGTTGTGACGTGCGGTTTCAGCGATGCCAGCCATGTAAAGATTGTTCTTTTATCCAGCGATGAAAAAGAACAAGTTTTTCGCTTGCACGATGGATCCGAAATTTACGTTTTGCCGCTGTTAGGAAAACATAATGTAAAAAATGCAGCCTATGCCATCGCTGTAGCGCAGCAGCTGGGAGTGAGCGAAATTGACATTTGCCAAGGATTGAAAAGAATCCAGCTGACAGGCATGCGGCTCCAGCGCCTGCGAGGCAAAAACGGAGCGCTCCTGATCAATGATGCGTATAATGCAAGCCCGACTTCAATGATCGCTGCCTTGCAATCCCTTTCGATGCTTCAAGATTATCCAACAAAAGTTGCGGTATTAGGCGATATGTATGAGCTAGGCAAAAATGAAAAACAATTGCATGAAAAAGTTGCAAAAGCGATTGATGGCGCCATTGATGCCGTCATTTGCATTGGGAGCAAAGGGCGCTGGATTGGCGAAGCGCTGCTCGCCAAAAGTTGGAAAGGCAGCGTTTATCTTTGTGAAACAAAAGAAGAAGCAGTTCCATATATTGAGTCGATGCTTTCGGATAAATCCGCCATACTGTTTAAAGCATCACGCGGAATGAAGCTGGAAACCATCATCGAAAATTTGATTTGCCGTCAATGAAAAAGAGAGGTTTGGCATGATGATCATAAACACATTGGTTTACACATTGTTGGGAGCATTTGCAATTGCAGTCATTTTATCCCCCTTTATCATTCCTTTTTTAAAACGGTTGAAGTTTGGCCAAAGCATTCGCGATGAAGGGCCGAAATGGCACCAGAAAAAAGCAGGCACGCCGACGATGGGCGGGGTCATCATTTTGCTTTCGGGTTTGGCGGCTGCCTGCATCAGTGTTTTTTATCAATTGGAATGGTCTTCTGATTTTATGCTCCTCATCTTCGTTACACTCGGATTTGGCTTAATCGGGTTTATTGATGATTTTATTAAAGTCGTATTGAAACGGAATTTAGGATTAACTTCAAAACAGAAGCTGTTCGGTCAAATTGCCGTTTCGCTCATTTTTTATTTTGGGCTGCTTAAAACCGGACATTCTACAGCTGTAGCAATCCCGGGAACGGATTTGGCATTTGACTTAGGCTTACTCTATCCGCTTCTCGTTATTTTTATGCTTGTAGGGACGTCAAATGCGGTAAATTTAACCGATGGATTGGATGGATTGCTCGCTGGAACCGCTGCCGTGGCTTTTGGCACGTTTGCCGTTTTAAGCTGGAATGAATCACAATTTGAAGTTGCGATTTTTTCAGCTGCTGTGGTCGGAGCGGTGCTTGGCTTTTTAGTGTTCAACGCCCATCCTGCAAAAGTTTTTATGGGCGACACCGGCTCGCTCGCTTTAGGAGGGGCGCTGGCAGCTGTTGCCATTTTAGCGAATTTGGAGCTTCTGCTCGCGATTATTGGCGGAGTGTTTGTTATTGAAACGCTGTCCGTCATCATTCAAGTCATTTCTTTTAAACTGACAAGAAAACGCGTGTTTAAAATGACGCCCATTCATCATCATTATGAGTTGTCAGGGTGGTCTGAATGGCGCGTGGTTGTTACGTTTTGGGTGGTCGGCTTTTTGTTTGCAGCGCTTGGAATCTATTTAGAGGTGTGGGTGTAAGATGAAGCAGCGAGAGAGGTACAGCAATAAAAAAGTTTTAATTGTAGGCTTGGCGAAAAGCGGATATGCGGCTGCTTTGCTTTTGCAGCGCCTGGGAGCGGAGATCATTGTAAATGATTTGCAGCGCCATGAAGGCAATAAGCAGGTGAAACAGCTTGAAAACATGGGGATTGAAGTCATTTGCGGCGGCCATCCGTTAAGCCTTCTCGATCGCGGGATTGAACTTGTCGTCAAAAACCCGGGCATCCGCTATGACAATCCATTGATTGCTGAAGCGATCAAACGGGGACTCCCTGTTATTACGGAAGTTGAATTGGCTTATCACGTTTCCGAAGCACCGTTTATCGGCATTACGGGTTCGAATGGAAAAACGACGACAACAATGCTGATTCACGAGCTATTAAAGGAAAGCGCCAAGCAGCCGCTCATTGCCGGAAATATCGGAACGGTTGTCTCAGATGTCGCCGCAGACGCTTCAAAAAATAACGTCATTGTTACAGAACTTTCGAGTTTTCAACTGATGGGAATCGTTGATTTTAAACCAAAAGCTTCCGTATTGCTGAATATTTTTGATGCGCATCTTGATTATCATGGCTCGAAGGCGGAATATGTTCAAGCAAAAGCCAACATCTGCAAAAATCAGACGGAAGATGATTTCATTATTTACAATGCCGATGATGAAATCGCCGCTTCAATTGCCAAAAACTGTTCAGCGCAAAAAATTCCTTTTTCTCGGAAAAAACGATTAACAAATGGTGCCTGGGTGAAACAAGGCGTCATTTATTTTGGCGATGCGCCGATTGTTTCTACAACATCCATTGCTTTGCCAGGCGGGCATAATTTAGAAAATATATTGGCAGCCATTTCGGCTGCAAAGCTTTATGAAGTTCAAAATGAGTGGATTCAGCGTGTACTGAAGTCATTTCAAGGCGTCAAACATCGGCTGGAGTTTATTGCATCATTGAACGGCAGGAAGTTTTACAATGATTCCAAAGCGACGAATATCCTCGCAACGGAAAAAGCGATCACTTCATTTCAGGAACCGGTGATTTTGCTTGCGGGCGGGCTTGATCGCGGAAATGGATTTGAAGATCTTATTCCTGTGTTTAAAAAGCATGTGAAGGCGGCTGTATTATTTGGAGAAACGGCAGAAAAGCTTCAGCGTGCGGCATGGGAGGCAGGCGTTAAACAAACAAAAATTGTTTCATCTATGCAAGATGCGGTTCAAACGGCTTATCGCTTTTCATCAGAAGGAGACGTGATTTTGCTGTCGCCGGCATGTGCAAGCTGGGATCAATATAAAACGTTTGAAGAAAGAGGAGACATGTTTGTCAATAGCGTGCATAAATTAAAAGTGTGACAGGCTGTTCCTCTTCCGTGTTAAAATTGAACGTTTTGAGGTGTTGCGCATGCCGATGAAGAAAAAAGATAAGCCAGACTATTTCATGATCGCCACTACGATTCTCTTGCTGGCGGTTGGGCTTATCATGGTTTACAGTGCCAGTGCGGTATGGGCCGATTATCGTTTTCATGATTCTTTCTTTTTTGTAAAGCGGCAGCTTTTATTTGCCGGCATTGGGATTGCGCTGATGCTGTTTGTGATGAACGTTGATTATTGGGCTTGGCGCAAGTGGGCCAAAGTGCTGCTTATCGTTTGTTTTTTTCTATTAATCATCGTTTTGATTCCTGGCATTGGCCTTGTGCGGGGAGGCGCAAGAAGCTGGCTTGGCGTAGGTGCATTTTCAATTCAGCCTTCCGAATTTATGAAAATCGCGATGATTATATTTTTGGCGCGATTTTTAGCCGATCACCAGAAACAGATCACGTCATTCCGCAAAGGGCTGCTGCCGATGCTTTTTCTCATCTTTCTTGCTTTTGGCATGATTATGCTTCAGCCGGATTTGGGAACGGGCGCTGTCATGGTCGGCACCTGCCTCGTTATGATTTACATTGCAGGCGCAAAACTATCACATTTTTTAGGGCTTGGATTCGCTGGTATCGCTGGTTTAGCAGCGCTGATATTATCCGCGCCTTATCGCATTCAGCGAATTACATCTTTTTTGGATCCATGGAGCGATCCGCTTGGAAGCGGTTTTCAAATTATCCAGTCTTTATATGCCATCGGTCCAGGTGGTATTATGGGGTTGGGGCTTGGGCAAAGCCGGCAGAAGTTTTTTTATTTGCCCGAGCCGCAAACGGATTTCATTTTTTCGATTTTGGCAGAAGAAACTGGTTTTTTAGGCGGCGCTTTTGTTTTAATTTTGTTTTGCATCATGTTTTGGAGAGGCATGAGCATTGCGAGCCATGCTCCCGATATGTTTGCAAGCTATTTAGCAGTCGGGATTATTGGAATGCTCGCCATTCAAGTCGTTATCAACATCAGCGTTGTGACAGGTTTAATGCCGGTGACCGGCATTACGCTGCCTTTTTTAAGTTATGGCGGTTCATCGCTGACGCTCATGCTGGGAAGTGTTGGCATATTGCTTAACATCAGCCGATATGCACGATATTGATTGGGTAAATTCGCATTTGAGAGGATAGAAAGAAAGGAAGAGACGATGGAACAATTTGCAGAAAAATTGCGTCAGGAAAATATCGGCCGTGTTGTCCTCAATGAGTCCATGGCGAAGCATACGACAATAAAATTAGGCGGTCCAGCTGAACTGTACGTTGAGCCAAATGATCTCGATCGGCTAAAAAGGCTTTTGAAGCTTATTGTTTCAGAAGAAAAAACATGGTTTGTGGTTGGACGCGGTTCAAATTTAATTGTTAAAGATGGCGGGATAAAAGGGATTGTCATTAATTTATCAAAAGGGATTCAGCACCTTGAGCATGTTGATGAAGAACGCATCATTGTTGGGGCGGGCTATCCACTAATTAAGCTTGTTGCGGTTATCAGCCGCAAAGGCTTATCCGGTCTTGAGTTTGCGGGAGGCATTCCTGGATCCGTCGGAGGAGCCGTGTACATGAATGCAGGTGCACACGGATCGGACATGTCAAAGATTGTGACGCGCGTTCACGTATTATATCCAGACGGCACGATGAATTGGCTGACGAATGAACAGATGGAGTTTTCGTACCGAAGTTCGCGCTTGCATCGTGAAGCTGGCATTGTCGTCGAAGCGGAGATGCATCTGAAGAAAGGAGATCGCGATGCGATCATTCAAGAGATGAAAAAACATAAAGACTACCGCCGCGATACACAGCCGTGGAATGATCCTTGCTGTGGAAGCGTATTCCGCAATCCTTTGCCTGATTATTCTGGCGCCCTCATTGAGAAAGCAGGCCTAAAAGGAACAAAAATGGGCGGTGTAATGATATCGCGCATGCACGGCAACTTTATTGTCAATGTCGATAAAGAAACTGCAAAAGCACAAGATGTTCTTGATTTAATTGCATATATTAAACGGACGATAAAAGATAAATATAACATTGATCTAGAAACTGAAGTGGAAATCGTCGGCGAATCGTAAAACACCTTTCCGTAAATGAAGGGTGTTTTGTTGTATCATTCACATAAAATTTATTACACGCTGAAACAATTTTTCATTGAGATGAAACGTAATAAAAGATTGAATTATGTTATAATGTAAACGTCGTATTTTAGCCGCGGAGGAGAACAGATGAAAAATGGAAAGGTCATAACGATTGAGGACCGAATTCCGAAGTTAAAAGCAGAGAGGAAACGAAAAGCGAATCGACGGTTAATCATATATTTGTCACTCTTTTTTTTATTGATTTTGCTCGTTGTTTATCTGCAGTCGCCGTTAAGCAAAGTCGGAAAAATTGAAATTGAAGGCAGCCATTATGTGCCCCGTTCACAAATCTTGCAAGCCAGCGGCCTTTCAAACGAAACAAGCTTTTGGAATATTAAAACGAAACAAATCGAACAAAAGCTGCTGGATTCAAACGTGCAATTGTCGGAAGCAGCCGTGCATAAACGCCTTCCAAATAAGGTTTTCATCGAAGTTAAGGAATTTGCGAGAGTCGCCTATTTAAAAGAAAACCATGCGTTCTATCCGATTTTGGAAAACGGCACAATTCTTGAGCGGCTTTCTCAAGACGAACATCCAATCAATGCGCCAATAATCAATCATGCTGATGAAGAAAAGCTGGATGAATTGGCGTTGGAATTAAAGCGATTGCCTCAAAGTTTAATTCAGCGAATTTCAGAAATTGCGTTCTCCTCTTCTGAAACCATTGCATATGATCTGGTTGTTTTTATGAATGATGGCTTCGAAGTTCGGACATCGGTTTCTCGCTTTGCTGAAAATATGCAAAAATATCCTGCCATTGTCAGTCAGCTTGATCCGGAAAAACGCGGGATAATTCATTTAAATGTAAGCGCATATTTTCAAGAGTATGAAAGTTCGAGCAAGGAAGAAATCGAATCAGAAAATGAACAGCGATGATGGCGGTGATGATTTCATTTCGCTTGCCGCTGGATCCATGCATTAAAATTGCACTTTAACAGAAAAGCAATTGGATCGCTTGCGAGCAAGGAAGAAGCCATAACGGCGGATTATGCAATGAATGTTTCAGCTTATACAATGATACGATCAGTTGAATGGACAAGAAATGAAACGTTTAAAACTTGAACGATCAATCGCGACAATAAGCATGGGCAAACTGAAAGACGCTAATTTTTATTTGCATCCCTTCATGTCGCCTCATTCATTCCAAATAATCCAGCTCATCCAAATTTTTTGCATCGTGCTTGATTCAAGAGATTTTCAAACTGCTCTTTTTCGGTGTTGAGTTTAATCAATGGCGGACGTCTTCCATTCCGAAAAATCATGCCATGACCGAATTGCGGATTGATGCGGTGTGCTGCCGTTTGCGCCGTTTGAAATTGCAGCAATGGCATCGGATGAAGGAAAATCGCCAGATAAAGATGCAGCGGACTGAAACCGGAATGGGGGTTTGCTGTTGGCGAACCGAAAATTGTGATGGCGTTTATGCGGCGCCATTAGCAGGGGAGAGGCTTCACGCCGCAGCGGCTGATGTTTTTGTCGCTATGTATGTCAATTTTTGACATTCATGCCTGAAGAATGGTTTTGCGAATGAAGGAATATATGTGAGACGTCTGCAAGCATTTGTCCATTTTCCGAACTTTCATTCGAAATTGAGTGCAATAAACGTGATGAAAAATGTTCATAAAAAGGTTCAACATTGGCCGCAGGATAACATGTTTTCCAGCTTTGAAGGGTGAGAGCGAATTTTCTCAAACAGCGGATGCCGAAACAAAGCTCAGCTTTTTTGCTGTTCATTAGGCGAGCAGCATTGAATCCGCGGTCGGCATCTGTGCAAAAAAGTTTAAAAATCGCGCGTATATTTCGAGCTTCTTTTTAAAATATGATTCCAGCAGCAAATTTAGCTTTTCTCGGTATTCATCTTGGTGTAGACTTGTATTTAGAACGATTTTTGCATTCGGTTTCGCCTATAAAATGAGTTGGAAATCATTCGCCGAATTTTTAACAGAAGCGGATTGTAAAGAAAATTGAAAAGAAAATGGATTTAAAAAGAGGAAAAACGGCTTCACATGTGGAATACAGTCTCAGTCGAACGATTCGCTAGTAACAAAGAGTAAGGTGGTGCCCAAAGATTGAACAGCAACGACATTTTTGTTAGTTTAGACATCGGAACATCGAATATTAAAGTGATTATCGGCGAAATGGTTCATGATTCCTTGAATATTATCGGTGTTGGAACAGCGCCATCGCAAGGACTTAATAAAGGCGCGATTGTTGACATAGATGAAACGGTCCGTTCGATAAAAAAAGCAATTGAACAAGCGGAGAGAATGGTCGGTGTAAAAATTGAATCCGTCATTGTCGGCGTCGGAGGGAATCATGTCGAGCTGCAGCCGTGCCACGGCGTCGTCGCAGTGTCTGGGGAAGACCGCGAGATTCGCAACGAAGATGTTATTCGGGTGATTGATGCCGCCGAAGTCGTGTCAATTCCCCCTGAGCGTGAAATTATTGACGTGATTCCGCGCCAGTTTATTGTCGATGGGTTGGATGAAATTAATGATCCGCGCGGAATGATCGGCGTCCGTTTGGAAATGGAAGGAACGATGATCACAGGCTCAAAAACCATTTTGCATAATTTGCTTCGTTGTGTTGAAAAAGCGGGTTTAGTGATTGCCGATATTTGTTTGCAGCCAATCGCAGCTGGATCGATTGCATTATCGCGCGATGAGCGGGAACTGGGTGTCGCGCTTATCGACATGGGAGGCGGATGCACGACGATTTCGGTTTTTGAAGAAGGCCATTTGCGCAAAACAAGCGTTCTTCCGGTTGGGGGAGAACATATTACGAAAGACATTTCTGTCGGTTTGCGCATTTCAACTGAAGAAGCTGAGAGGGTTAAAATTAAACACGGCCATGCCTTTATTGAGCTTTCGACGGATGAAGAAGTTTTTAAGGTTACTAGAATCGGAAGCGACAAAGAAGAAGAGTATAATCAGTTTGAGATCGCACATATCATTGAAGCTCGGGTTACAGAAATGATTGAAATGGTCGATAATGAATTACAGAGGCTCGGCTATTCCAATTTTCCAGGCGGATATGTGCTCACGGGAGGCGTGGCTTCAATGCCTGGCGTGCTGGAATTGGCCCAACAGATTTTGCAAAATAACGTAAGGGTGGCTTCGCCGGATTATTTAGGCGTTCGCGAACCTCAATATACCGTTGGGGTGGGATTGATTCAATTTACATATCACAATGTAAAAATACAAGGTCGGGAAGTCGCTGCTGCGATCAGCCATGAGCTTCCATCGAAACCTAGGAAAAAAGCAGCAGAACAAAAGAAAAAACGCAAAGAAGACGGTTCAAACGTTGTAACGAAAGTAAAAAGCTTCTTTGGCTCATTTTTTGATTAATGAATTTGTGATACGATTTTTCAAAGCTTAGGAGGATTTGTGATGCTGGAATTCGATATGGATGTTCATCAATTAGCAAAAATTAAAGTAATTGGTGTCGGCGGCGGCGGAAGCAATGCCGTTAATCGCATGATTGAACACGGGGTTCAAGGTGTTGAGTTCATTGCGGTAAACACCGACGCCCAAGCATTAAACTTATCTTTAGCGGAAACAAAATTGCAAATTGGCGCAAAATTGACGAGAGGGCTAGGGGCAGGCGCCAATCCTGAAATTGGAAAAAAAGCAGCAGAAGAGAGCAAAGAGCAAATCGCTGAAGCGCTGAATGGCGCAGATATGGTGTTTGTCACTGCGGGCATGGGCGGAGGAACGGGGACAGGCGCTGCTCCGGTTATTGCGGAAATTGCGAAAGAAAATGGCGCTTTAACTGTCGGCGTTGTTACAAAGCCATTTACTTTTGAAGGCCGCAAACGTTTAAATCAAGCAATTAATGGAATTAATGTTTTTAAAGAAAAAGTCGATACGCTGATCGTCATCCCAAATGATCGATTGCTTGAGATTGTTGATAAAAACACGCCGATGCTTGAAGCGTTTCGCGAAGCGGATAACGTCTTGCGCCAAGGAGTGCAGGGCATTTCAGATTTGATTGCCGTACCTGGACTCATCAACTTGGATTTTGCAGATGTAAAAACGATTATGACTGAAAAAGGGACGGCATTGATGGGCATTGGCATTGCGACTGGCGAAAATCGCGCGGCAGAAGCTGCAAGAAAAGCGATCTCCAGTCCACTTCTTGAAACGTCCATCGACGGAGCGAAAGGCGTTTTGATGAATATTAGCGGCGGGGCAAATTTAAGCCTGTATGAAGTGAATGAAGCAGCTGACATTGTTTCTTCTGCATCCGATCAAGATGTCAATATGATTTTCGGTTCCGTTATCAACGAAGATTTAAAAGAAGAGATTGTCGTTACCGTGATCGCAACAGGTTTTGATGAAAAAGAAAAATCACAGAAGCAGCAATCTCCAAATCGGATGAATCACGCCAGTGCCCAGCCGCCAAAAGAGGATGCGGTTCAGCAGGCGGATGAAGGCAAATTTGGCGCCCATTATCAAAACGTTGAAGACACATTAGACATACCGACATTTTTGCGAAATCGAAACCGCCGCCGCTAATGCGGCTGCCGCCATACGTTACTTGAATTGGCGGGAGATCGAGCCGATTTTTCATTTGCTTTTAAAAAAATGTGATCGCTGCTCAATAAAGTTATGAAACACGACAACTTTACCTGTCGTGTTTTTTTGATTCGGGTGGAATGGTGTGACAAAACTAGTGGGTTTATCTCAAAATAACTGGGAAACGCTCGTCATAAACTGACAAACTTATCAATAGAATGGTTATATACTTAGAGACAAGAATAGCGATTGGAATGAGCTAACATGACAGTTTATTTGGATGTCATTTGGCTTTTGAACTTTTTTACGGATTATCTCTTGATCACGCTGACGGGGGTGTTTTTAAAGAGGAAGATTAACAAAATTCGAATTGTGATAAGCGCAGCTTTTGCTTCATTTTATGTGTTGCTGATTTTTACTCCGCTGTCGGCATTCTTTTATCATCCGATGAGTAAATTGGCAATTTCAATGATTATCGTTTTGATCGCATTTCGGTTTAAACGGTTTTCTTATTTTTTACAGAATGTTGCCATGTTTTATTTTGTCACGTTTATGATCGGCGGCGGTTTGATTGCATTTCGGTTTTTCTTGCAGACCGAATCCCAACTTTTAAATGGCATTGCATCCATGCAATTTTCGGGCTACGGCGATCCAATAAGCTGGCTTTTCGTCATCATAGGCTTTCCATTGCTTTGGTTTTTTTCAAAAGAGCGTTTGACAGCCATGGAGTATCGAACGATTACATATGAAAAGCTTGCTGATGTAAAGATTTTTATCGGCGCTGAAATCATTCGTTTGAAAGGGCTGATTGATAGTGGAAATTTGCTGACGGATCCGATTACAAAAGCACCTGTCATGATTATGGAACTTTCAAAAGCGAAGGAATCTTTGCAATTGGATGAACTGTATGAAAGCCCGCTCGCGGAAGTGAATGCAGATCATCCATGGTACTCAAGGATCAGGCTCGTTCCTTTTCGTTCCGTCGGACAAGAACAGCAGATGCTCGTCGCGTTTCGGCCCGATCGGATTGAAATCGTTCACGATGAGGAAACGTTTATTGTGAATCATTGTTTGGTTGGTCTAAGCAAGCAACGCTTGTCCAACGATGGCGACTTTGAGTGCATTTTGCATCCGAAAATGCTGCTGGCTAAACACGCATCATAAAATGAGAATGGAGGAAGAGTGAGAATGAAAATGTGGAAGTTCCGAATTTGGAAAATGTGGAATCAGCTTTTGAATCGATTCGGAATCAAAACAGATGAAGTTTATTATATTGGAGGAAACGAAGCATTGCCGCCTCCATTATCAAAAGAGGAAGAAGCGGAATTAATCGAAAAGCTTCCCAAAGGAGATGCAGAAGCGCGCTCTCGGCTCATTGAGCATAATTTAAGGCTTGTTGTTTATATCGCAAGAAAATTTGAAAATACGGGAATCAACATTGAGGATTTAATCAGCATCGGCACGATTGGATTAATTAAAGCAGTGAATACGTTCAACCCCGAGAAAAAAATAAAATTGGCAACGTATGCTTCACGCTGCATTGAAAATGAAATTTTAATGTATTTAAGGCGCAACAATAAAACGCGTTCAGAAGTTTCATTTGACGAACCGCTAAATGTCGACTGGGATGGCAATGAACTATTGCTTTCAGATGTTTTGGGAACGGAAAATGACATCATTACGAAAGGCATTGAAGAACAAGTCAATCGCAAGTTGCTGTTCAAGGCTTTATACACGTTAAATGACCGTGAAAAGCAAATTATGGAGTTGCGGTTTGGATTAAGCGGAAAAGAGGAAAAAACGCAGAAGGATGTTGCAGATTTGCTGGGAATCTCTCAATCATACATTTCTCGGCTTGAGAAACGAATTATCAAAAGGCTGAGAAAGGAGTTTAATAAAATGGTGTGAATGAAAGCAGGTGAGATAGCGCCGGCTATCTCACTGAATATTTTTATTCATTTGCTGAATGGCTGCTTTTTCAAGCCGTGACACTTGAGCTTGCGAAATCCCAATTTCATTTGCGACTTCCATTTGTGTTTTTCCTTGGAAAAAACGCATGATCAGGATTGATTTTTCTCTTTCATTTAGCCTCGTCATCGCCTCTTTTACCGCGATATCTTCTGTCCAATTCGCATCCTTATTTTTTTCATCGCTTATCTGATCCATCACATAAATCGGATCTCCTCCATCGTTATAGATCGGTTCAAATAAAGAAACCGGATCTTGAATCGCGTCCAAAGCGAAAACAACTTCTTCTTTTGGAACCCCCAATTCATTTGCAATCTCTTGTGCAGTCGGCTCTTTTGAATGTTTTATCATTAACTTGTCTCTTGTTTGCAGCGCTTTATACGCGATATCCCGCAATGAACGCGAGACGCGGATCGGATTGTTGTCTCGCAGATACCTCCTAATTTCTCCAATGATCATCGGTACGGCGTACGTGGAAAACTTTACATTGTGGCTTAAATCAAAATTATCAATTGATTTCATAAGCCCGATGCATCCGACTTGAAACAAATCATCGATGTATTCACCTCGGTTGTTAAATCGCTGGATGACGCTTAAGACAAGCCTTAAATTGCCGTTGACTAATTTTTCTCTTGACGATAGATCGCCGTTTTGCATTTTTTTAAACAGCTCGCGCATTTCTTCATTTTTTAAAACAGGCAGCTTCGATGTATCAACTCCGCAAATTTCAACTTTATGTCGAGTCAATTCTTTCCCTCCTAAATGGGGATGGTGTCTTCAGTAAGTATCTCCTCAGCAAGGAAAAATATGCACAGAAAATAATTGTCTGTCGTTGTCGAATCGTTGCAAAATTCCGTGAAAATAAAAGGGATGGCTTAGCAGAAGCGGCAGTTTAAACACTTTTGCAGAGAGGCGTTCAAATTTTGCAGGATGGACATATACTTTACTGAAAGGTGGGATTAGAAATGAAAATTTCTGAATTTCAAGTGAAAGATGTTGTCAGTGTCTCGAATGGGAAAAGATTGGGTCACATTTATGATTTGGAAATCAATACAACGACAGGAAGGATCGAATCCATTATCATTCAGAGCAATGGAAAGATGATGGGGTTGTTCGGACGGGACAATGATCTTGCCATCCCCTGGAAAAATATTATAAAAATCGGCGCAGACGTCATTCTTGTGCGCTTAAATGAAGCGGAAGCAAACGATGAATTGAATCAACAATGAAGTAATCCTTTACAATTTATGATAAAATAGATAGCAAACTTTCATTTTTCAAAGATCGAGGTGTCGGAATGGCCAAAATCTTGCATAAGATTGATGAATCGCTTTTGTCAATTAGAGCTTGGGAGCGACATCGCGGGATCATTGCAGGAATGACGACTCGCCATGGAGGCGTCAGCCGAACGCCATTTCGTTCCCTTAATGTCGGCTTTCATGTCGGCGATCAAAAAGAAGATGTTTTGATTAATCGACGCCTTGTAGCCAAAAAGTTGTCGGTTCCTTTGGAACGATGGACAGTCGGCAGCCAGCCTCATGGCAGCAGCATTTATAAAGTTCAGAATGACGATGCCGGAAAAGGTGCGCTGGCGGAGCATACGGCCATTCAGGGAATTGATGGATTGTATACAGAAGAACGAGGCGTTTTGCTCGTTTCATTATATGCGGACTGTGTTCCGATTTTCTTTTTTGAGAAACAGCGCCAAGTTGTCGGAATTGCTCATGCCGGATGGAAAGGTTCAGTGGCCAATATTGCCGGACGGATGGTTGAAGCGTGGAAAAAAGAAGGGATTGACCCTTCGGCCATTCAGGCCGTCATTGGACCGGCAATCGGCTCTTGCTGTTACGAAGTAAATGATGACGTGATTGATGAAGTGAATAAACTTCAATTCAATAGAAAAGTTGCACACAAAAAAGAGAATGGAAAATATAGGCTAAACTTAAAGTTATTAAATAAACAGCTTCTGATGCAAGCTGGTGTTGCTGAAGAGGCCATCGCAGTTTCGCAGCGGTGTACGAGCTGTGAAAGTTCAACGTTTTATTCACACCGCAAAGAAAAGGGGCAAACGGGCAGAATGATGGCATTTATTGGAATGCCCCCTTTTGCACTGGACGAAACAGGCGAACAAAAGCAAAACTAGGGTGAGAAATGTGGCATTGAAAAAAAATGTAGCTGCAGTAATGGATAAAATTGATGAAGTTTGTCATCGTTCAAATCGAAATCGAGATGAAATTACGATCATCGCCGTTACGAAATACGTTGATCATGAAAAAGCAAAATCACTGATCGATTTAGGCGTTACACACCTTGGCGAAAATCGCGATCATCAATTTCTTGAAAAATATGAAGCGATTGGCGACGAAGCCACCTGGCATTTTATTGGCACGCTCCAATCGCGAAAAGTAAAGAAAATCATTGATAAAGTCGATTACATTCATTCGCTGGATCGCTTATCGCTGGCGAAAGAAATTAATAAGCGCGCACAGAAAAAAATCAAATGCTTCGTGCAGGTGAATGTGGCGAAAGAAGCGACGAAACATGGTTTGTTTGTTAAAGATGCGCTTCCTTTCATTGAAACGCTTCAAGCATTTGAAAAGATTGAAGTCGCCGGGCTGATGACGATGGCTCCGCATACGGATGACGAAGCGCGAATCCGCTCTGTTTTTAGAACATTAAAAACGTTGCAGGAAAAAGTGAAGCAGCAGGGATTTCCTCACGCTCCTTGCGAACATCTTTCGATGGGAATGTCGAATGACTATACGATTGCGATTGAAGAGGGGGCGACGTTTTTAAGGCTCGGAACGACGCTTGTCGGAACAGATGCGCAATGAAAATATTTTGAAGGAGTTGTTGAAAATGGGGATTAAATCGAAATTTAAGCGATTCTTTGAACTTGATGAAGAAACCTATGAAGTCGAAACTTACGAAACTGGCGAACAGGAATGGAATGAGCCGCCGGCTGTAAAAAATCGTGAAAATGTTGTAAGCTTACAAAGTGTACAGCAAAATGTCAAAGTGATTTTAGTTGAACCGCGCGTCTATTCAGAGGTGCAGGAAATTGCCGATCAGCTAAAAAGCCATCGCGCGATCGCAATGAATTTGCAGCGCGTCCCCAGTGAGCAGGCGCGGCGCATTGTCGACTTTTTGAGCGGAACCGTCTATGCAATCGGCGGCGACATTCAAAAGTTAGGCGAGCATACGTTTCTTTGCACCCCTGCCAATGTAGACGTTTCAGGCAAAATCTCCGATATGATTCAAGAGGATTAATGTGAAGGCGGTGTCCATTGTTGAATACAATTGCCGGGTTTATTATTGCACTTATGAACATCTATTCATGGTTGATTATCATCTATATTTTAATGAGCTGGGTTCCAAATGCGCGAGAATCCAACTTTGGCGAAATGCTCGGGCGCATCGTCGAACCGTATCTAGAACCGTTTCGAAAAATTATTCCGCCGCTCGGCATGCTTGACATTTCACCGATCGTTGCACTTATTGCTTTGCGTTTGGCAGAGCGCGGCGTTGTAGAAGTTTTTAATATGCTCATGTAGGGATGGCTTCTTATGGATATCTATCAACACTATCGATTGGATGAACGGCCATTTATTGATCAAATTTTTGAGTGGATTCGCTGGGTGAAAAATACATATGCTTATAAATTAACCGATTTTCTTGATCCGCGGCAGCAGGAAATCGTCACACAGCTGACGAATTATGATGGGGAAGCCAACGCTTATTTTCATGGCGGAACGGATGGAGCGGAACGAAAGCGAGGCTTGATTGCACCGCCTTATTATAAACCGGAGCCAGCCGATTTTGAACTCGCTTATTATGAACTTCGTTACGCCAAAAAATTTTTTGCAATTGAACATCGGCAAGTGCTTGGAGCGTTGATGAGTTTAGGTTTAAAACGTGAAAAGTTTGGCGATATACTGATTTATGGACAAGCCGTTCAATTTGTTGTTGCAAAAGAAATTGCCGACTATGTGGCATTTCATTTGAATTCGGTCGGACGAGCTCCGGTAACCGTGCATCCCATTCATCGCGACAAACTTCTCGAATCGGATGGCGAATGGCGTTTATTCACCGGCGCTGTTTCGGCATTGCGTCTGGATGCAGTGCTTGCAGAAATATTTAAGATCTCTCGCTCTAAAGCGGCAGCGCTGATTCAAAAAGGATTCGCAAAAATAAACTGGAAAGTTGTTGAACAACCTTCGTATGAGTGCTGCATTTCTGATACAATTTCGTTAAGAGGGTTCGGACGGGCAAAATTGGAAGCACTCAGCGGCCAAACGAGAAAAGGAAAATGGCGGATTCAATATCGCAAAAAGTTATAATTGGAGGTGGGATTTGTGCCATTAACACCACTGGACATCCATAATAAAGAATTTAGCCGAGGTCTTCGCGGCTATGATGTCGATGAAGTGAATGAATTTCTCGACCAAGTGATTAAAGATTATGAAGCGCTGATACGGGATAATGAAAGCCTGCAAGCGAAAGTGAATGAGTTGACGGATAAAATGGAGCACTATTCGGACATTGAAGAGTCGTTGAAAAAATCCATTCTTGTTGCTGAAAAAACCGCTGAAGAGATAAAAAGAAATGCCAATAAAGAAGCAGAGCTCATCATTCGCGAAGCGGAAAAAAATGCTGATCGCATCATTAATGAAGCGTTGTCAAGAACAAGAAAAATAGCGATAGAAGTGGAAGAGCTAAAAAAACAAGCGGCTGTCTACCGCACACGCTTTCGCATGTTAATTGAAGCGCAATTAGAAATGTTAAACCACGATGAATGGGATGAAGTTACGGGTTCAAATTTGGAAGAAGTGAAGAATGGCGAGCCAATCGAAGATCCCGTATAAGCTTGACGTATAAATCGAAACTCTTTATACTAACAAAAAATGCAAGCCTTTTTAATCAATGCCCAATAGCGTTAAAACGATGAGAGGAAGAGTACTTTTTTCGTGCGTTTGTCCAGCGAGCCGGGGACGGTGCAAGCCCGGCCAAACAGAAAAAAGGAAGATCATCCTCGAGTCTGATGCTGAACGGCGAGTAGGCATCGGCGTTTAATTCGCGTTAAGAATGAAGAGTGGCGAGCGACAGGCTGCGTCGTTTTGCTATTAGGGTGGTACCGCGAGGATCTTTCTCGTCCCTAACGGGATGGAAAAGGTCCTTTTTTATCTTTTTGCACAATTTGAACCATTGCTGGCTGCTACACTTCATATGCTTAAGCATGCTGGCAGTTTTTTTGAATAACAATGAACAGTAATGCAGTGGGAGGAAAAGAGATGGGTTACAAAGAAACATTGCTCATGCCAAAAACAGATTTTCCAATGCGCGGGAATCTGCCGAATCGAGAACCGCAAATCCAAGCGCAATGGGAAAAAGATAACATTTATGAAAAGGTGCAGGAACGCACGAAAGGACGTCCTTTATTCGTTTTGCATGATGGCCCGCCGTATGCAAATGGCGATATTCATATTGGCCATGCCATTAATAAAGTGTTAAAAGACATCATTGTCCGCTATAAATCGATGAGCGGGTATCATGCACCGTACGTGCCCGGCTGGGACACGCATGGACTGCCTATTGAGGCTGCGCTGATAAAATCAGGAAAAGTCGATCGAAAAAAATTGTCTGCAGTTGAATTTCGAAAAATGTGCGAAGCGTATGCACGGGAGCAAATCGATCGCCAACGCGAACAGTTTAAGCGGTTAGGCGTGCGCGGAGATTGGGAAAATCCATATATTACGTTAACGAAAGAGTATGAAGCGCAGCAAGTTAAAGTATTTGGCGAAATGGCGAAAAAAGGCTATATTTACAAAGATAAAAAAACGGTGTATTGGTCGCCTTCTTCCGAGTCGGCGCTTGCAGAAGCTGAAATCGAATATGCCGACAAACGTTCACCTTCGATTTATGCCGCTTTTCAGGTTACAGACGGAAAAGGCGTTTTGTCGGGAGAAGAGCAATTTGTCATTTGGACAACGACTCCTTGGACCATTCCAGCCAATTTGGCGATTGCTGTGCATCCTGAATTCATATATGCAGTTGTTCATGTTGATGAACAGAAATATATCGTTGCAGAAGATTTAGTGGAAACGCTAGTGCAAGAATTAAATTGGAAAGATGTCCGCATTGAAAAAACGATTAAGGGAAAAGAGCTTGAATTTGTTGAAACAAAACATCCTTTCTATGATCGGACATCCGTCGTTGTATTAGGGGAACATGTCACGCTTGATGCTGGAACCGGTTGCGTTCATACTGCTCCAGGGCACGGGGAAGATGATTTTCTCGTCGGCAAAAAATACAATCTCGACATTTTGTGCCCCGTTGATGAAAAAGGCGTATTTACAAGCGAAGCGCCTGGCTTTGAAGGGATTTTTTATGACGATGCAAATAAGCTTGTCACAGAAAAATTAAAAGAAGTCGGCGCATTATTAAAGCTATCGTTTATCACGCATTCGTATCCGCACGATTGGAGAACGAAAAAACCGGTAATTTTTAGAGCCACTGAACAATGGTTTGCCTCGATTAAAGATTTTCGCGATGATTTGCTGAAAGCGATCAAAGACGTGAAATGGCATCCAGCTTGGGGAGAAACAAGACTTTACAACATGGTGAAAGATCGTGAAGATTGGTGCATTTCCCGGCAGCGGACGTGGGGTGTTCCGATACCTGTTTTTTATGGCGAAGACGGAGAGCCGATTATTACCGATGAAACGATTGAACATGTGTCAAATTTGTTCCGCAAGCATGGTTCAAACATTTGGTTTGAATGGGATGCGAAAGATCTGCTTCCTGAAGGCTTTACGTCGAAACACAGTCCAAATGGCGAATTCCGCAAAGAGCTTGATATTATGGATGTTTGGTTTGATTCCGGTTCCTCCCATCAAGCTGTTTTGATGGAAAGAGATGACTTGGCGTGGCCTGCCGACGTTTATCTCGAAGGTTCGGATCAATATCGCGGATGGTTTAACTCTTCGCTGTCGACAAGTGTTGCTGTAACGGGAAAAGCGCCATATAAAGCGGTCATTAGCCACGGATTTGCCCTTGACGGCGAAGGCCGAAAAATGAGCAAGTCACTCGGAAATGTCGTCATTCCGAATGATGTCATGAAGCAGCTTGGAGCGGATATTTTGCGCCTTTGGGTTTCTTCGGTGGATTATCAAGCAGATGTCCGCGTCTCGGATAAAATTTTAAAGCAAATTGTCGAAGTATACCGCAAAATTCGCAATACGTTCCGCTTTATGCTTGGCAACTTGCATGATTTTGATTTGAAAACGCATCGAGTCGCTATTGAAGACATGCCAGAAATGGATCGCTTCATGCTTGTTAAATTAAACGAACTGATTGAAAAAGTGCTGGCTCATTATGATGAATACCAGTTTTCGCCGATCTATCATGCGATCCACAATTTCTGCACGATTGATTTGAGTTCATTTTATTTGGACATCGCAAAAGATACGCTTTACATTGAAAAAGCGGATGATAGGAGAAGGCGTTCGATTCAAACCGTTCTTTTTGACACGCTGGTTGCACTAGTCAAGCTGTTAGCGCCGATTGTGCCGCATACGGCGGAAGAAGTATGGTCGCACATCGATGGAGTAGAAGAAGAAAGTGTGCAATTAACGGATATGCCTAAAACGATCCGCATTCCGAATGCTGAACAGCTGAAAACAAAATGGGAAGAGATTATTGCCATTCGCGATGAAGTACTAAAAGCGCTGGAAGAAGCTCGAAATGATAAAGTGATTGGAAAATCGCTGGAAGCGAAAGTTGTTCTTTATCCGTCAAAACAGGCGAAACAATTGTTGGCCGAAGCCGGTTCGTTAGAACAATTATTCATCGTATCCCAAGTGGATATTGCAGGCGGCAAAGAAAATGCCCCGAATGATGCGCAAGCTTTCGAGCGTGTTCATGTGGCTATCCAGCAAGCTGAAGGCGAAACATGCGAACGCTGCTGGAACGTATCGACTGAAGTTGGCAGTCATGCAGAACATCCAACCTTATGTTCTCGATGTGTTGCCGTCATTTCTGTGCTTGGACAGTGAAAAGAACGGAGGCTAGCATGTGATTTATTATTTGATTGCGCTCGTTATCATCGGAATGGATCAATTGACAAAATGGCTCGTTGCAGCCAACATGGCGATCGGCGAGCAAATCCCTATTATCGAAGACTTGCTGTATTTCACATCGCATCGCAACAAAGGGGCGGCATTCGGCATTTTGCAAGGGCAAATGTGGCTGTTTATCCCGATTACCGTTCTCGTCGTCGTCGGAATCGTCTATCTCATTCAAAAGAAAGTGAATCATCCAGGAACGGGCATTGCTTACGGCCTCATTCTTGGCGGCGCAATTGGCAATTTTATTGATCGCTTGTTTCGCGGCGAAGTGGTTGATTTTATCGATGTAAAAATTATCGCCTATGACTTTCCCATTTTTAATGTTGCTGATTCTGCGCTCGTCATTGGCGTCATTTTGCTCATGCTGTTTACGCTAAAAGAAGAAAGGGCTAAAGGAGAAGCATAGTGTGGAAACATTTGAGCATACGGTCGAAGGCCATCAAGCAAATGAACGAATTGACAAACTTTTGGCAAAGCTGCTGCCCCATTTATCTCGTGAACGCATGAAGGAATTAATAAAAATGAATCTTGTCACGGTGAATGGAAAATTGATTAAAGCGAGCTATAAATGCCAGCAGCATGACAAAATCAATGTTCAAATTCCCGCTGCAGCGCCGCTGGATATTCAGCCGGAACCCATCGATTTAGATATTGTTTTTGAAGATGCGGACATCATCATTGTGAACAAGCCGCGCGGGATGGTTGTGCATCCTGCGCCAGGCCATGAATCAGGAACGCTTGTCAATGGCCTTTTAGCGCATTGCAGAGATTTATCAGGCATAAATGGAGTCATTCGGCCTGGCATCGTCCATCGGCTTGACAAAGATACTTCAGGCCTCATCATGGCAGCGAAAAACGATCAAGCGCACGAATCGTTAGCCAGGCAGCTAAAAGAGCGGACAGTCGAAAGAATTTATCAAGCGATTGTACATGGCCAGATTGGGCATCGCTGCGGAACGGTGGATGCGCCGATCGGCCGTGATGGAAGCGATCGCAAAAAGATGGCTGTTACAGAAAACGGGCGTGAAGCCATTACACACTTTCATGTTCTCGAACGCTTTTCGGAGTATACGTTGATTGAATGCCGGCTTGTGACAGGGCGGACGCATCAAATTCGCGTTCATATGAGATATATCGGCCATCCGGTTGCTGGGGATCCGAAATACGGCCCCAAAAAAACATTGCCGATTAAAGGCCAAGCGCTTCATGCTGCATCGCTAAGCTTTTTTCATCCGTCAACTAAAGAAAAACTTAAATTTTCAGCGCCGCTTCCCGAAGATATGAAACGGCTTCTTCATCAACTTCGCGCTTGACATGCAAAGCAAAGTTTGCCATAATTCAACTGAACCAAATAGCCTTTAATACCAGTCCCGTGAGGCTGTAAAGGAATGATTGCTGCGCGATCGCATGTTTTTTGCGGCTGTGTATAATTGATTTCCCCTCACTGGCAGTGAGGGCCTTTATTTTTATGCAAGGTGGTGGCATAGTGGGAAAACAGGCAATCATACTTGATGAGCAGGCAATCAGAAGAGCATTGACGAGAATCTCCCACGAAATCATTGAACGCAATAAAGGCATTCAAGACTGCATGCTTGTCGGCATACGGACACGCGGGATTTATCTAGCTGAACGGCTTGCGAAAAACATTGAAAAAATTGAAAGCAGGCCAATCCCAGTAGGCGAAGTGGACATTACGCTGTACCGCGACGATTTGTCTGTTAAAACCGTGGACAGCGAGCCGCTTTTAAAATCAACAAAATTGCCGGAAGACATCACGAATAAAAAAATTATATTAGTCGATGACGTTCTTTATACGGGAAGAACGGTAAGGGCTGCTATGGACGCTCTTATGGATTTAGGCCGTCCAGCTCAAATTCAGCTTGCTGTTCTCATCGATCGCGGCCACCGTGAACTGCCGATTCGCCCTGATTTCATCGGCAAAAATGTTCCGACATCCCGAAGCGAAATTGTCAATGTCGAATTGATCGAAGTCGACGCAGCCGATCAAGTAAGCATAAAAAAACAATAAATTGTGCAATCCCTTTTAATTAAGTCCTGTGAGGCTTGAAAAGGGGTGAACGCTCTCCGTATCTACGCAGGGAGCAGTATCCCTCTTTGTCAACCTCGGCAAAGAGGTTTTTTTGTGCAAAGGTTTGCGCATCAATCAAGGGGTGATGGGTTATGAAAAACTTGTTGGCGCTGCAGAGCTTATCCAATGAAGAGATTTACAGCATTTTGAATGAAGCGGAACAATTTAGACAAGGGCTGGTTTGGAAACCAGAAACACAAATGTTTGCGGCCAATCTATTTTTTGAACCGAGCACGAGAACGAGATTTAGTTTTGAAATTGCTGAAAAAAAACTCGGTCTTGAAACCATCCATTTTTCTGCTGAGCATTCGAGTGTGCAAAAAGGCGAATCACTCTATGACACTGTGCGCACGCTGGAGGAAATTGGCATTGACGTAGCGATTATTCGCCATAAAGATGAATGCTTTTACGATTCATTAGCAGGCATTTCGATTCCGATCATAAATGCGGGCGACGGCTGCGGAAATCATCCGACGCAAACGCTATTGGATTTGCTGACGATGTATCAAGAATTCGGAACCATTCAAGGCTTGAACGTTGGAATCGTCGGGGATATTAAACATAGCCGCGTAGCCCGTTCAAATGCAGATGTACTGCGAAGATTAGGCGCCCATGTCTATATTTCCGGGCCGAAATGCTGGTATGAAGATGGATTTGGAGAATATGTCGACTTAGATGAAGCGATTGAAAACGTAGATGTTTTAATGATGCTGCGCATTCAGCGTGAACGGCATGGTGAGGCCTTGCAATTATCGATTTCAGATTATCATCAGCAGTATGGGTTGACGATTGAACGTGAACAACGGATGAAAGCTGCAAGCATTATTATGCATCCAGCCCCGGTCAATCGCGGGGTCGAAATTGCGTCGAAGCTGGTGGAATCGCCAAGATCACGAATTTTTAAACAAGCCAACAATGGCGTATTCGTACGAATGGCTGTTTTAAAATACGTTTTGAACCAGTGAGCAAAGGAGAGAAAACACGTGAAACTGCTTTTAAAAAATGGAAAAATGTTTGCAAGCGGCGGCAAACTGGATACTCAAGACATCCTGATTGAGTCAAATAAGATTAAAAAAATCGCCAAATCCATCACAGAAGAAAACGCGAAAATCATTGATTTGAAACAGCAGCTCGTCATTCCCGGCATGATCGATCTGCACATCCATTTGCGTGAGCCTGGCGGCGAACATAAGGAGACGATTGAAACCGGAACAAAAGCAGCTGCACGAGGCGGGTTTACAACCGTTGCAGCAATGCCGAATACGAATCCCGTTCCCGATCATGCACATACGCTTGAACAACTTTGGCAGCGCATTGAAAAGTCAGCGGCCATTCGCGTTTTGCCTTATGCCGCAATCACAAAAAAACAAGCGGGAGAAGAGTTGACAGATTTTCAGAAGCTGAAGGAAGCAGGCGCTTTTGCATTTACAGATGATGGCGTCGGCGTGCAAAATGCCGGAATAATGTTCGAAGCGATGAAGCGAGCTGCGCGTTTGAATATGGCCATTGTCGCGCATTGTGAAGAAAATACGCTGATTCATGATGGCGCCGTTCACGAAGGCATTTTTTCCAAACGGCAAGGGATCAATGGTATCCCGTCCGTCTGCGAGTCTGTTCATATTGCCCGCGATGTGCTGCTTGCAGAAGCAGCAAATGCCCGCTACCACGTCTGCCATATAAGTGCGAAAGAGTCCGTGCGGGCTGTGCGCGATGCGAAAAGAGCCGGCATACGCGTAACGGCTGAGGTGACGCCGCATCACCTTCTTCTCTGTGATGAAGATATTCCCGGCCTGGATGCAAACTACAAAATGAATCCGCCCTTGCGCGGAAAAGAAGATCGTGAAGCTTTAATTGAAGGGCTGTTAGATGGAACGATCGATTTTATTGCAACAGATCACGCTCCGCACACGGAGGAAGAGAAAGCTGCCGGCATCCTGCAAGCGCCGTTTGGAATCGTCGGTTTGGAAACGGCGTTTCCGCTGCTGTACACGCATCTTGTTAAAAAAAATGTTTTATCGCTAAAACAATTGGTTGATTTGTTTACCGTAAAGCCGGCAGCTGCGTTTGGGCTCCCGTTTGGGAAGCTTGAAGAAGGCGGGATTGCTGATCTTGCAGTCATTGATCTTGAAAAAGAAGAACGAATCGATCCGAATCAGTTTTTTTCAAAAGGGAAGAATACCCCATTTGCTAATTGGATTTGCGCTGGATGGCCTACGATGACGATTTTTGAAGGGGATATTGTTTGGAGAAAACACGGTTACTAAAGGAGAAATGCATCATGCCAAAACGAACGGATATCAACAAAATTTTAGTTATCGGCTCGGGTCCGATTGTTATTGGGCAAGCAGCCGAATTTGATTATTCAGGCACACAGGCATGCCAATCATTAAGAGAAGAAGGCTATGAAGTCGTTTTAGTCAATTCCAATCCGGCAACCATTATGACAGATACAACGATGGCCGATAAAGTATATATTGAGCCGCTCACATTGGATTTTGTCACGCGGATTATTCAAAAAGAACGCCCAGATGCCTTGCTGCCTTCATTGGGCGGGCAGACAGGGCTGAACTTGGCGATGCAGCTCGAAGAACATGGGGTGCTGGATCGGTTTCATGTAAAGGTGCTGGGAACAAATCTTGAAGCCATTCAAAAAGCGGAAGATCGCGATGAATTTCGAAGTTTAATGAAAGAAATTGGCGAACCGGTTCCGACGAGCGAAATCATTCGGACGCTTGACGAAGCCTATGCGTTTGTTGAGAAAGTCGGCTATCCGATTATTGTTCGCCCAGCGTTTACACTTGGGGGGACTGGCGGCGGCATCGTTGAAAACGAGCAAGATTTAATTGAAATTGTCACAAGCGGATTGAAATACAGCCCAGTGACGCAATGTTTGCTTGAAGAAAGCATTGCTGGATATAAAGAACTTGAATTTGAAGTGCTGCGCGATGCAAATGATGAAGTTGTGATCGTTTGCGATATGGAAAATGTTGATCCGGTTGGGGTGCATACGGGAGACTCCATCGTTGTTGCCCCGAATCAGACGCTTTCAAAAGAAGATTATTTGATGCTTCGCAAAGCTGCGGCCAAAATTGTCCGAGCGATCGGGATTGAAGGCAGCTGCAATGTGCAAGTGGCTTTAAATCCAGAGAACAGCAGCTACTACATTATTGAAGTGAATCCAAGAGTAAGCCGCTCTTCCGCGCTGGCGTCAAAAGCGACTGCCTATCCCATTGCAAAATTAGCTGCGAAAATCGCGGTCGGTTTAACTTTGTCAGAAATTATGAATCCGGTGACTGGCCAGCCTTATTCCAATTTTGAGCCAAAGCTTGATTACACGGTCGTAAAAATCCCTCGTTGGCCGTTTGATAAGTTTGAATCTGCAAATCGAAAGCTGGGCACGCAAATGAAATCCACCGGCGAAGTCATGGCCATCGGAAGCTGCTTTGAAGAAGCGCTTTTGAAAGCGGTCCGTTCATTGGAGGCAAATGTTTCGCATCTTGAAAAATCTGAATTGCAGCGATTTACGGTCGATGAACTGGAAGCGCGAATGATGAATGCGGATGATGAGCGTCTGTTTGTCATCGCTGAAGCGTTTCGAAGAGGCTGCTCTGTTAATCGCGTTTTTCAGCTGACAAAAATTGCAAAACCGTTTCTTGAGAAAATTGACCAGATTATCAAACTCGAACAAAAGCTCCAAGCCAATCGGAAAGATATTGAACTTTTGCATAAAGCCAAACGGCTCGGGTTTTCTGATAAAGCAATCGCAAAGCTGTGGAATATGAATGAACGTGACATTTACAGCTTGCGAAAAGAAAATAAGCTCATGCCGGTTTTTCGCATCGTCGATACAGCAGAAAGCGAAATAAAAGCGCAAACTCCGTATTTTTACAGCACGTTCGCGAAAGAAAACGAAGCAGAAAGGACGGAAAGAAAAAGTGTCCTTGTTCTCGGCTCTGGACCGATTCGAATCGGACAGGGGATTGAATTTGATTATGCAACGGTCCATTCGGTTTGGGCGATTCAAGAATCAGGCTATGAAGCCATTATTATTAACAATAATCCGGAAACGGTGTCAACGGATTTTACAACTTCTGATCGGCTTTATTTTGAACCGCTGACCGTCGAAGATGTCATGCATGTTGTTGAGCGGGAGCAGCCAGTCGGCGTAATCGTGCAATTTGGCGGCCAAACGGCGATCAATTTAGCTTCTGAATTGGCGGAAAGAGGCGTGCCCATTTTAGGCACAACGCTTGAAAACATGGATCGCGCCGAAAACCGCAATGAATTTGAGCAGCTGTTAAGAAATTTGCAAATTCCGCAGCCGCTTGGGAAAACGGCGACTTCAGTCGAAGAAGCAGTGAACATTGCTGAAGAGATCGGCTACCCTGTACTCGTCAGGCCTTCTTACGTGCTGGGCGGACGAGCGATGGAAATTGTCTATAAAAAAGAAGAGCTGCTGCATTATATGGAACATGCCGTAAAAATTAATCCGGAGCATCCTGTTTTAATTGATCGCTATTTAATTGGAACAGAAATTGAAGTCGATGCGATTTCAGACGGGAAAACGGTCTTTATTCCTGGCATTTTGGAGCATATTGAGCGCGCTGGCGTGCATTCCGGCGATTCCATCGCGGTTTACCCGCCGCAAAGCTTGTCAAATGAGATTAAACAAAAAATTGTAGAGCGCACGATTGCGCTTGCAAGAGGATTAAACGTCGTTGGCTTGTTGAACATTCAATTTGTTTTGCATCGAGATGAAATTTTTGTGATTGAAGTCAACCCGCGTTCGAGCCGAACCGTCCCTTTTTTAAGCAAAATTACAGGCGTTCCGATGCCGAATCTGGCCACAAAAGTGATTTTAGGCGCTTCATTGCCTGATTTAGGCTATGCTACTGGAATGCATGAAGAAGCAGACGGCGTCTATGTGAAAGTTCCGGTTTTTTCCTTTGCCAAATTGCGCCGTGTAGATATTACGCTCGGGCCGGAAATGAAATCGACGGGAGAAGTCATGGGCAAAGACGCCACGCTTGAAAAAGCGCTGTATAAAGGATTGCTGGCTTCAGGCATGAAGATTCCTGCGGGCGGATCCGTATTGTTTACGATTTCGGACAAAGATAAACAAGAAGCCCTCCCGATTGTAAGGCGGTTTTACGAAATTGGCTTTCAAATTTTGGCGACGGAGGGAACTGCCAAAGCGATACAAGCGCAAAATATTCCCGTAACGGCAGTGAACAAAATTGCAGCGCAACAGCCGAATTTGCTTGATGTTATTCGGCAGGGAGAAGCAAACATCGTCATCAATACACTGACAAAAGGAAAACAGCCTGAACGCGACGGCTTTCAAATTCGCCGCGAAGCGGTAGAAAATGAAGTGGTTTGTTTTACGTCGCTTGATACGGCGAGAGCTTTATTAAAAGTTTTGGAAATGATGGCTTTTTCAATGAAGCCGATGCCCGCATTTCTCAATAAAGAAGTGATTTCAAAATGAATGAGCCAATCATTGCATTAGATTTTCCTTCAAGATTGGAAGCGGAGCGGTTTTTGTCGCAATTTCAAGGAAAATCATTAAGCGTTAAAGTCGGCATGCAGCTGTTTTACAAAGAAGGCCCGGCTTTCATTAAATCATTAAAAGCTGAAGGCCATTGGCTCTTTTTGGATTTAAAGCTGCATGATATTCCGAATACCGTCAGAGAAGCGATGAAAAGCCTTGCTTCACTGCAGGTCGATATGGTCAATGTGCATGCAGCAGGCGGAAAGAAGATGATGCAAGCAGCTGTTGAAGGATTGGAATCCGCAATGCCAGGAGGGCAAAAGCGCCCTCTTTGCATTGCTGTTACGCAGCTTACAAGCACATCGGATGACATGCTAAAAAATGAATTGCTTGTTTCCAAGGGGATGGAGAAGACGGTGCTGCATTATGCGGCGCTGGCAAAGCAGGCAGGACTTGACGGCGTTGTGTGCTCGGCGCTTGAAGCCCCAGTGTTGAAAGCCCATTTAAAAGATGTATTGACGATTACTCCTGGCATTCGTTTAACGGGCGATAAAGCAGATGATCAAGTGAGAGTTGTAACGCCGGCACAAGCGAAGCGGCTCGGCAGCGATTATATCGTCGTTGGACGCAGCATTACAAAAAGTGAAAATCCACTTAAAGCTTATGAAAGGGTGGCAGCTGAATGGCAAACATCGCTGAATTGATTGCACAAGATTTGTTGTCGATTGAAGCAGTCTCATTAAAACCGCATGATCCGTTTACGTGGACGTCAGGAATAAAAGCGCCGATTTATTGTGATAATCGTTTGACGCTTTCCTATCCAATAATAAGAACTCGCATCGCCGATCAATTAACAGAAATCATTGCAAAGCATTTTCCAAACGTTGAAGTAATTGCCGGTACAGCAACTGCTGGCATTCCTCATGCTGCTTTAGTGAGCGAACGAATGGAGAAAGCAATGGTTTACGTGCGAAGCTCCGCAAAAAAGCACGGAAAAGGAAATCAAATTGAAGGCAAGCTAAAAGCAGGGAATCGCGTTGTCATCGTTGAAGATTTGATTTCAACAGGCGGAAGCGTGATTCGCGTTGCAAAAGCTTTGCGGGAAGCTGGGGCTCATGTGCTGGGAGCGGCGGCTATTTTCAGCTATGAACTTAAAAAAGCGGAACAGATGCTTCAAGAAGCAAAATTAACCGTTCATACGCTGACAAATTTAGATGCACTTTTAACCGTGGCTGCCCGGCTGAATCAGATTGACGCTGATGGAATTCAGCTTGTTGAAAATTGGCGTCAACATCCTGATGGCTGGCGCAGATGATGCAAAAAAGTCGAGCTTCGATGCAGCGCTCGACTTTTTTCGTTAATCGGATGTTGTGCGCAATTGCCTGACGGATTCTTCATTGGGCGTGATATAGAGCGTTTTTTGATTTGTATAGATGACAAAGCCGGGTTTTGCGCCGCTTGGTTTTTTGACATGGCGCACTTTCGTGTAGTCGATTGGAACATTGCTTGACTGTTTTGCTTTGCTGAAATAAGCGGCAAGCATTGCCGCTTCGTGCAGGGTTTTTTCACTAAACTGATCGCCGCGAATGACGACATGGGAGCCGGGAATATCTTTCGCATGAAGCCATGTGTCGTCTTTGCGGGCAAGCTTCATTGTTAAATATTCGTTTTGTTTGTTGTTTTTTCCGACTAAGATGGAAATCCCTTCGCTTGATTTATAGCTTTCAGGAGTTGGTTTGTCCGGCTTCTTTGCATCTTTTTTCCGCTTGCGCTTCATTACGCCTTCTTCTTCCAGTTCTTCTCGTATTTCAGCGATGTCTTTAAGAGACGCATTTTCCATTTGCGTGAGAAGAAGTTCAAAATATGCGATGTTTTCTTTCGTTTTTTCGATTTGTTTTTTTACTTTTGCTGCGGAATTTTTCGCTTTTGCATATTTTTTAAAGTACGCTTGGGCATTTTCCGCCGGTGTTTTCGCCGGATCCAGCGAAATGGCTACTTTCTCGCCTGGCGAATAATAATTGGCCAACTCCGCCTGCGTCTGTCCGCGCTTCAACTCGTGCATATGCGCGGTTAACAGTTCTCCGTACAGCTGATATTGTTTCGCTTTTCTGCTTTCATTTAATGTTTTTTCCAGCTTTTTCAACTTCCGTTTATTTTTTTTTAATTCATTGCTTAGCCGTTTTTCCAAGTCATGCGCTTGCTGTTTCATTTGATCGCGCTCCGCTTTTTCGTGATAAAAATGATCCAGCATGTCATTGACGGAGTGAAATTTCGTCCGCTCTCCTTTTAAATGCGTCAAAGAAATGACTGAAAATGCTTCCCGCTGCGCGTGAACGATTTCAGGCGTGTATGCATGGTTTTTTAACAAGCCCATGACGTGAAGAAACGTTTTTGGCAAGCTATCTTTTGTTGCCAGGCCGGCGCGATGGATGATTTCTTTGCTGATAAGCGGCGATAATCCGGCAAACTGAGCGACGAGCTGGTTTTCCATTTTGCCTTGATTAAAATCAATTTTTCGTAAAATCAAATCTCGATCGGCCTGCAATGGATTGGCTTTGTTTTGCGATGGAGGCGGCACGTATTCTTTTCCAGGCAAGACAGTGCGGTATGAATTGATAGAAGGTGGCAAATGTTTGATGCTGTCAATAATGATGTTGCGCGCTGTATCAAGAAGAATGATGTTGCTGTGCCTGCCCATGATTTCAACGACGAGTGTTTTGGTAATGTGGTCGCCCAACTCGTTTCTCCCTGCGAATTCAATATGAATGATGCGATCGAGGTTGATTTGCTTGATGTTTTTTATGCTGTAGCCGTTAATATGTTTTCGCAGAACCATGCAAAATGTCGGAGGCTGCGCTGGATTTGGATAGCGCCGGCTCGTTAGATGGATTCGAGCATAGTTTGCGCTTGATGAGATGCAGAGGTGATAATTTGTGCGATTCGCGCGAATGATGAGCAATAAATCCGACTCAAAGGGCTGATAGATTTTCGCAACTTTCCCGTTTATTAAGGTTTCGTTCAGTTCTTTCGCAACTGCTTTTGTTACAAACGCGTCAAAAGACATGCTTTCACCTCATATTGATTGAAAAATGACAAGCAGCCAACACAGGCCACATGTTAACTTGATTCAGTATAGCATGTTTTTTAGCTTGTCTGAATATAGATTGAGTAAGCTTGACTGCACTTGCATGGATTGAAATCGATGAGGTGAAAAGATGGATTGGTACAAAAATGAAGTTTCAGAAATTGAAAAAGCATTAAACAGCAATATTTATACGGGCTTAACAGCAAAGCAAGCGGCGAAGAGACTGGAAAAATTCGGTTTAAACCAGCTGGAAAAAGCTGAGCAAAAGTCTGCTTTCTTTATTTTTTTGTCGCAATTTAAAGATTTTATGGTCATCATTTTGCTTATCGCAACTTTAATCTCCGGGCTGCTAGGGGAATACGTTGATGCGATTGCAATCATTCTGATTGTGATGCTGAATGGCGTGCTCGGATTTATACAAGAACGAAAAGCGGAAAAATCTTTGCAAGCGCTAAAAGAATTAACCGCACCAAAAACATATGTGCTGCGCGATGGCTCATGGCGGGAAATTCCAACAGCTGAAATTGTCATTGGCGATATCGTTAAAATTGAAAGCGGGAATCGAATCAGCTCGGATCTTCGCATTATCGAATCAAAAAGTTTATATGTGGATGAATCGGCTTTGACCGGGGAATCGGTCCCTGCTCACAAACATGCAGCCGTCATCGATCGCGATGAGGTGATGATCGCGGATCAGGCTAACATGCTGTTTAAAGGAACGTTAGCCGTAAAAGGCAGCGGCGTTGGAATTGTCGTTGCAACAGGCATGCAAACGGAAATGGGGAAAATTGCCGACTTGATTCAATCGACCAAAACATTGATGACACCGCTGCAGCGTAAACTGGAACAGTTGGGAAAAGTGCTGATTGCCATTGCGATCGTTTTAACTGCTCTCGTCGTTATAGCAGGCGTGCTGCACGGCCATGATTTATACACGATGTTTTTAGCAGGCGTTTCGCTGGCAGTTGCGGCGATTCCAGAAGGCTTGCCGGCAATTGTGACGGTTTCTCTTGCGTTGGGCGTGCAGCGGATGATTAAAAGAAAAGCGATTGTCCGCAAACTCCCAGCTGTGGAAACTCTTGGATGCGCGACGGTGATTTGCTCAGATAAAACGGGGACATTGACTCAAAATAAAATGACGGTTACAGATGTGTGGACATTAACGAAAAGCTTGCAAGTCGAAGGAACAGGCTATCATCCAGAAGGTGAATTTTCAGGAACTTTGACGCCGGATATGAAACGGCTTTTAACATTTGGACTTTTATGCAGCAATGCTTCGATTGTGAAAGAAAAAAAAGGCTACAAACTGATCGGCGATCCGACAGAAGGCGCTCTCGTTGTGGCAGCGATGAAAGCAGGCATTTCTCAGAAAATCCGCCATAGCGATTACCGCATTGTGAAAGAATTTCCATTTGATTCGCAGCGAAAAATGATGAGCGTGATTGTAGAAAACCATGCCAAAGAACGATTTGTCATTACAAAAGGAGCTCCAGACGTGATATTGGCAAACTGCAATACGATTTTGAAAAATGGAACGAAAAGCCTATTAACTTCAAAAGAGCATGACATGATCGAGAAGAAAGTTGATGAATTAGCTGCTAATGCGCTGCGCACGCTGGCTGTTGCATTTAAACCATTGAAACAGGATCATGCGCTATTTTTTGAACATCAAGTTGAATCAAATTTAACGTTTGTCGGAATGGCTGGAATGATCGATCCGCCGCGCCCCGAAGCAAAAAAAGCGATTCGCGCTTGCCATGATGCGGGAATTAAAACGATGATGATCACCGGAGACCATTTAGCCACTGCGACAGCGATTGCAAAAGAACTTGGAATATTGCCGCCAAACGGGAAGACGCTTGTAGGAAAAGATTTGGAGCGCATGTCGGTTGAAGAGCTGAAAGATCAAATTGAAGACATTTACGTTTTTGCAAGAGTTTCACCGGAGCACAAATTGAAAATTGTCAAAGCATTGCAGGCGAACGGCCATGTAGTTGCCATGACAGGCGACGGCGTCAATGATGCACCAGCGATTAAAGCGGCCAATATCGGAATTGCAATGGGCATGACCGGAACGGATGTCGCAAAAGAAGCTTCTTCGCTAATTTTAAGCGATGACAATTTTGCAACGATTCGTGCGGCGATAGAAGAAGGCCGGAATATTTATGACAATATCCGCAAGTTCATTCGTTACATGCTTGCTTCAAATGTTGGAGAAATATTAGTCATGCTTTTTGCAATGCTTCTTGGATTGCCTTTGCCTTTAGTGGCGATTCAAATTTTATGGGTGAATTTAATCACGGATGGATTGCCGGCGATGGCATTGGCGCTGGATCCGGCTGAGCGGGATAGCATGAAGCGGCCGCCGCGCAAGACGACCGAAGGGATTTTTTCAGGAGGATTAGGCTGGAAAATTATCAGCCGCGGTTTTTTAATCGGAGCAGTGACATTAGCGGCATTCATGGCTGTCCATGAGACGGAAACATTAGTGAAAGCACAGACGATCGCTTTTTCAACGCTCGTCATCGCCCAACTTATCCATGTGTTTGACTGCCGCAGCGACCATTCCATTTTTCATCGCAATCTTTTTGAGAATAAAGCCTTGCTTCTGGCAGTGATTTCATCGCTGCTTTTGCTCCTCGCTGTCATTTATTACGAACCGCTGCAGCCGGTCTTTCGCACGACTCCGCTAACTGTTCAAGATTGGCTGTTTGTAACAGGAATGGGATCGATACCAACCATTTTGCTGGCATTTTTCAATTTGCCGAAACAGACAAAAAGACGGCAGGTCAATGCTTAAAATGAAGCTTGCTTGGAAGCAGGCTTTATTTTGTATGAGTAAAATGTTTGTGGGAGAAAAGTAAACTTATTCCTTCCGAATGA
>CALKAO010000104.1 GCA_937983115.1 uncultured Caryophanales bacterium | reverse complement strand
CATCATTCGGAAGGAATAAGTTTACTTTTCTCCCACAAACATTTTACTCATACTTAACCTTTTTCATTGCCATAAACAACAACAATCGAACTTATTCAATATCAAAACTACAATAACCAACATTTTCTAACGTATAATTTGCCGTTTCCAGCCAAAATTAAAAGCATACACGAGTATTGATATTTATAGGAGGCAAACATATGGCACTGAACGTGACCCAAAAACTAATAAAAAGCCACCTTCTGTCCGGAAACATGATTCCCGGCGAAGAAATTGGCTTGAAAATTGATCAGACATTGACGCAGGATGCCACTGGAACGATGGTCATGCTTGAACTGGAAGCGATGGGGATTGACCGAGCAAAAACAGAGGTTTCAGCCCAATATGTCGATCACAATATCATCCAGGAAGACAGCAAAAATCCTGATGATCATCTCTTTTTGCAAAGTGCGGCGCGCCGTTTTGGACTGTATTACAGCCAACCCGGAAATGGAGTCAGCCATCCTGTACATATGCAGCGGTTAGCAAAGCCAGGGAAAACATTGCTCGGCTCAGACAGCCATACGTGCGCAAACGGGTGCATGGGAATGCTGGCGATTGGAGCAGGAGGAATTGACGTTGCGATGGCCATTGCAGGCGAGCCTTTTTACGTGAAAATGCCAAAAATCTGGGGCGTTAAATTAACGGGCAAACTGCCTGATTGGGTGAGCGCAAAAGATGTCATTCTTGAAATGCTTCGCCGCCATGATGTAAAAGGCGGCGTCAACCGCATCATTGAATATTACGGACCGGGATTAAAAGAATTGGATGCAATGGATCGCCACGTCATTGCCAACATGGGAGCTGAACTGGGAGCGACCACTTCCGTTTTTCCTTCCGATGAAGAAATCAAACAGTTTTTGAAAAAACAAGGCCGTGAAAAAGATTGGGTTGAACTCGTTGCAGATGAAGGAGCAACTTACGACATTTATGAAGAGATTAATTTATCCGAGCTGGAGCCGCTTATTGCCAAGCCATCAAGCCCTGGAAATGTCGTTCCGGTGAGAGAAGTGGCGGGCGAACCCATATATCAGTCTTACATCGGCTCATCGGCAAATCCAGGCTATCGCGATTTTGCCATTGCTGCTGAAATCGTGAAAGGAAAACGGATTGCGGAAGGGGTTTCTTTCGACATTAACCCTACATCCCGACAAATGCTGACTGATCTTGTAAAAGAAAGCCACATTGCGAGTTTGCTTCAAGCGGGAGCGCGTCTCCATCAAGCAGGCTGCAACGGCTGCATCGGAATGGGCCAAGCCCCAGCAACTGGCCGAAACAGTTTGCGTACAACTCCCCGCAACTTCCCTGGACGATCAGGAACGAGAGAAGACAGCGTTTTTTTATGCAGCCCAGAAACAGCCGCTGCTTCAGCGCTTACTGGGGTCATTACCGATCCGCGCACGCTGGGCATGAAATATCCAAAAGTAAAAGAGCCTAGAGAGCTTACGATTGACGATAAACTGCTGCAAGCGCCTTTGCCGCCTGAAGAAGCGAAAAAAGTTTCGCTTGTCAAAGGGCCAAACATCGCTTCCATTCCTGATATGGACGCGATGCCAAACGAAGTGGAAATTCCAATATTATTAAAAGTCGGCGACAACATTTCAACAGATGAAATTCTTGCAGGAGGCGCCAGGGTGCTTCCTTACCGCTCAAACCTTCCGGAAATCAGCAAGTTCACCTATGAAATTGTTGATGAAACGTATTACTCCCGGGCGATGGCCATCCGCGAAAAAGGCGGCCATGCGATTGTCGGCGGATACAATTACGGACAAGGTTCAAGCCGCGAACATGCGGCTCTTGCACCAAGGTATCTTGGGCTAAAAGTCGTCATCGTCAAAGACTTTGCCCGCATTCATTGGCAAAACTTAATCAATTTTGGCATTTTGCCGGTTACTTTTGACGATGTGCAAGACTACGACAAACTTGAACAAGGAGACACTTTACAACTTACCAATCTGCGGCAAGCCATTCAAGAAGGCAATCAGCTCTCTGTAACCGTTAAAAACAAAGGCTTTGCTTTTCAAGTGAGGCATGCATTATCGAAACGTCAAGTCGACATCATGCTGAAAGGCGGTCTGATTAACGTCGTCAAAGACAAACCTGAACCATTCTTTGCAGAAGTATAAAATCAGGATATAAAAATAAAGGAGGATACCATATGGCCATTAATCGTGAGCATATTTGCAAAGCTTGTGATGGAACAGGCATGCTGGCCGATGACGAAGCGTGGAAATATACATGCACTGTCTGCAACGGAGATGGCATTGTTTTGCCTGGCGAAAGCACTTCGCCAGAAAGACCATTATCCGTCGACGTAATGAACAGAAACCTTGAATAAACAGATGTAAGCCATGCCTTCTAAATGAAAGCGCATGGCTTTTTCGTTTTTTTGTTGCATTGCATTTTCTTCAATTCAGCCCTCAATCCCTGTTTTTGCTGCAAATTGCTGATTTTTGCAGCAATCGGCCGTGCTGCGTCGATAGCTGCTTCGATTCATCATTGAGAAAACAGCCGGGTCAATGCTTTGATTTCTTCGATCGTCACAATGTCTGCCGCTTGCATCGGCACATAAATTTTTCGAAAATCTTTAAAGCGCTCTTCAATGTCAACAAGATAATTTCGTTCACGCTCTTTGCGTTTGGCTAAAAAATCGCCATCCGCTTCATCGGGCAATACCCGGTTGATAATCAGGCCTCCAATCGGTATACGATGCTGCTTCATTGTTCGTATTGCTTTTTCAGTTTCAACAATCGGAAGCCGCTCCGGATTTAAAACGAAATAAAAAGAAGTGCGGTCTGCATCCAGCAAATGCTGTTTCACTTTTAAATAACGCGTTTTTCGTTTATAGAGCAGATGATACACTTCATCCACCCGCTCATCTTCTTCAGCTCCAGCGATATGATGAAACATCCGCTGCATGTCCTGCGACTTTTTGCGCTGCGCAAGCAAACCATCCACCCATGCTTCCATCAATTCTGGAAGCGAAAGCAAGCGCAATGTATGGCCTGTCGGCGCCGTATCAAAAACGATGTGATCGTATTTTTCATCTGCATTCAAAAGAATCGCTGTGAATTCTTCAAACAGCGCCGCTTCATCAGCGCCCGGCGAAGACATGGCAAAATCGATTTGGCGTTCGACTTCTTTCCGCATTTCAGGAGCAGTCCATTTTTCCAAGTTTTCTTTTACTTCTTTCATATAGCGTTTCATTGCTTTTTCAGATTCAAGTTCTACAACCGACAAATGTTCAAAGGCATGATTTGGATTGCGAACAGAAAGCAAATCAACTAAAGAATGGGCGCGATCGGTTGAAACAAGAAGCGTGCGAACGCCTTGTTCCGCAAGATAAAAAGCATACACCGCTGAGCACGTCGTTTTGCCAACCCCGCCTTTGCCTCCAAAAAAAGTGATTTTTAAGCTGCCCGTTTCTTTTTCCGCTGCTTTTTTCTCCCTTTTTTTCAATCGATTCAGCAGCAACGGAATCCATCCAGCGGAGACTTTTCCATTCCCATGCGCAGATGCCATTCATGAAAATCCTCCAACATAAACGGGAGAAGTTCAAGCGTGTAATAAGAAGCCACATTTGGCAGGCCTACTAGTTCTGAATAAACGAGCAGCTTAAACAAATCGTCTCTTTTTTGAATTTCACGCTTCATCGTTCGACGATATGGGACGAAATACATTTCCGTATAAAAATGTTTCAACTTGCTGACATATAAGCAAATTTTTTTGTTCATTCTCTTGCTCCTTTATTGCGTCATTGGCGGGATCGGATTTTGTCTTTCCCGTCTCACCGCTGCAATTCCTTCAAGAATGAGCCAAATGTTTAATGCAAAAATGATTGTTCCGACAATGACGAGCAGCGCATTCCCTTCTTGCAGATAAGTTGAAATGTTAATCACCATGCTCGTTGATGTCGCTGTCACAACAACAATTAACGGAATAAGCGCGTAAATGAATTTTCTTCCAAGCCGCCATAAAATTATTGTAATGATTAAAAGCGACAAACCTGCGGTCAGCTGATTCGTCGTTCCAAACAACGGCCAAAGCACCATTCCGCCAGCTCCTGGATTGGACGGATCAGCTAAAAATGCAAGCGCTATACAGCTTAACAGTGCAATCACAGTACTGACATTGACGTTTTTCAACGGTTTGACATGATATTGTTCTCCGATTTCCGACAAAATAAAACGCTGAAGCCGCATGGACGTATCAAGCGTTGTTGCAGCAAATGCGACAACCATAATCGAAATGAACGTCGTAGCAATCACAGAAGAAATGCCTAAATTGCCTAAAAAGCTGCCTGCGCCAAGTACAAATGCCGCCGTTCCGCCTGAACTCGCAGATGCCCATGAACCGTAATGTTCGCTCCACGCTTCAAATGTTGCAAAACCTGCTGCTGTCGCCATGATTGCCGCTAATGCCAGCATGCCTTCGCCCACTGCGCCAAAATATCCGACAAAACGGGCGTCCGTTTCTTTATTGATTTGCTTCGCCGACGTTCCCGAACTCACTAAACCGTGGAAACCCGAAATCGCTCCGCACGCAATTGTCACAAAAAGAAGCGGCAGGATTGGCGGAGTTCCAGCTGGTACATTCGTATTAAACATCGGTGCGACAAAATCTGGACGGCCGACAAATAAGCCGAGATAAATGATAATTAAACCTAAAAACAACATATGCGAGTTAATGTAATCCCGCGGCTGCAGCAGCGTCCACACAGGCAAACGCGAGGCGATTGCGCCATACAACAGCATAATCAACACCCACCATGCGACTGACGGAATCCCAAGCATCGTTTCCGGAAGCGGCAGCGGAACTTTTGCCCCGATAAAAATAAATGTAAAGAGTAATAGCAACCCGATGATCGAAGGCCAAAACAAGCCGACTCTGCGCTTATACACTAAAAATCCGATCGCCACCGCAACTGGAATTTGCAGCCAATACGGAAGAACGCTTTCCGGAAAAGAGGTAAATAAATTTGCAATCGTAACGGCAAATACGGCGTTTACCAGCAGCAGCAAAAAGAAAATGATGAGCAAAAATAAACCTTTCGCCCGCTTCCCAATCACGGAATTGGTAATAACGCCGACCGACTTTCCTCTGTTGCGGACGGACGCCCACAGCGTCCCAAAATCATGAATGCCTGCAAAAAAGATCGTGCCCAGCACAACCCAGAGAAAAGCCGGACCCCAACCCCAAATCATCGCAATCGCCGGACCGACAATCGGAGCCGCTCCTGCAACTGAACTAAAATGATGCCCCCAAAGGACAAACTTATTCGTCGGCACATGATCGACACCGTCTTTGAAACGATGCGCCGGCGTCACATAATCTGGATCGAGCCGAAAAATCCGCTCTGCTAAAAAATTAGAATAAAACCGATAGCCTAAATAAAAAAGCACAAGCGCCCCTAACGTCGTCAGCCAAGGACTCATCGGCACACCCTCCCTTTCTTCAAATTTCCGCCTGAAATCAGGCTTGTTAGTAACTATGCGATAAACGTTCGTTTCAGAACAAAAAACCGCTTCATCTTTTCATGATGAAACGGCTGCTCAACGGGGGGCGCCAACTCGTTTGTTTATTTTGATACGAACGGATTTCCGCTGATCCAAAAACGCCATGGATAGTCTTTGGCTTCGCCAGCATTGTCGATGCCGATCCGCGGCCCTTTTGAAATGGAAACAGGCCGAAACCCTTCAGCAATGTACAATGGCCGTTCAAATAACGGATGCCCGTAATCTTCCATCGTGATCCCCATCGCTTTCGTCAATTTTCCCGGTCCATTCGTCAGCTGCTTTTTTTGTTCAACCGGGCGGCGCTCCAGCATCAACTCGACGCCTGAATACGGCTCGATTGCGCGAATCAGCACCGCTTCCGGCTTATCAACTTCACCGCTTACGACATTGACAAGCGTATGCGTATGCATTTGATACGTATACGCATGCCCCGCTTCGCCAAACATGATTTCAGTCCGTTTCGTCCGGCGGTTTCCATAACTGTGCGCCGCTCGATCATCGGGCCCAATATAGGCTTCTGTCTCAACGATAAACCCCGACGCGACTCCATCATCCGTTTCTTTTACCAATAAACAACCCAACAGCGCTTGAGCCAGCTGCAGCGTCGGTTGTGCAAAAAATTCTTTTTTCAGTGTGACAAACCTCATGCCAATCCTTTCATTCCTTTCCTTTACTTGACTTGCCCTTGCATCCAAAATTCAATCAGCATTTCAAAAGCAACGGCAAACAAAATCACAACGATCGCATACTTCCATCCGGCAAGAAACCCGATTAGGAGAAACAATGCCGCCGCCGCGACCCACAATGCGCCTGACAGCATCCCTCTCCTCCCCCGGCGGACGGGGTCGCGATATGCCTTTTCATAGCGTTCAAGCGCCCATTGCCTTTCTTCAACCACCCAAGGTTTATTCCGATCTTTTTCCGTCAGCACTAAAAAGCCTATCACGCCAAGACCTGGCAGCACAAGTGGCATCAACGAAGCCCACACCGCATTCATAACCGGATTTTCCATAAAGTACAGCTGTGCTGATGTTGTCAAGCCAAATAATGTGACGCCGACAGCACCCGCATAAACGAGCGCCCGCTTCCAAGACATCGGATAATTCGTCAATGTTTCCTGCGTCAATCCAAAAAATGTAAAGCCAGCGCCTGCCAAGACGAAAAATGGCATGAAGCTTGAAATGCTTTGCGAAATCGAGCCATAAGTAGAATAGACCGTTAAAGCGGTAAGAATGCCAAATAGCAGCAAGCTGCTCGAAACGACATAGCCAATGGCATGCAGAAACCCCACTTTTGCATGCTGATGAATGTACATTTTATTAATGATTTCATTTCGTTTTTGCCGGCTCAACTCATCAGCAATCGATGTGATATCCCCTAATTCAGAAACGGCTTTCGCAAACGCATCTTTTTTGTTCAATCCGCTGTTTTCAAGATCTTCAATTCGAGCATGCAAATTCGACATAATTTCTTCCTTAAACTCCTGCAGGGCAGCGGTTTGTTCATAATCTTTAAACAAACTGTCAACATAGCTTTTAACATCGGTGCTCATCAATCTTCCTCCCTTAATAAACGATTTAATATTTTTTGTGTAAATTCCCAATCCAATTTATTTTGCTTGTATTGCTGTTTGCCTTTTTCCGTGATTCGATAATATTTCCGCCTCGCTCCTTGCGTCTCGTCCCCCCAATACGAAGCGATCAATCCTTCTTTTTCAAGTCTTCGGTAACTGGAATAAAGCGTTGCCTCCTTCAGTGCATATTGGCCTTCCGTTTTCTCAAGAATGGTTTTGTAAATTTCATATCCATAACTGTCTCCTTTCAGCAAAATGCTTAACACAATCGTATCCGTATGGCCTCGAAGCAAATCTGCAGACAGCCTTCCCTTCATCCAATCATCTCCTAACTATGTTAATTATCATATTACTATGTCTGTCATAGTATTTCAACAAAAAAATATCCGTTTGCCCAAAACGGGTAAACGGAAGCCCATTCCCAACTTTCATCTGACTCAGAAGCATTTACGACTTAACTTTCGGCTTCGCATAAATAATATAACGGTCCGGTGCACTGCCAACATATGTAAACGGATAACAGGTTGTCACGGTAAGCAGCTCTTCATCGATATTCGGATTGATGACGGTCCGATCATCCGCATCAACAATGTCCGTATCTTCAATGACATACGTAAATTCGCCATATGGCATCTGAACGACCAATTCATCGCCAATTTGAAGTTCGCCAAGCCGTCTGAACACGGTATCGCGATGTCCTGACAACACGATTTGTCCATCTTGGGACGGAAATGCCGTTCCTTTATAATGTCCGACCCCTTTTTCAAGCTCTTCTTCATCAACGCCTTCGACAATCGGCAGCACTTCATCCAGAGTCGGCAAAATCAAAACCCCGATCTCATCGCCAACACCCGGAGAAAACTCCGAAACATCAATTTGTTCATCTGACGACACCATTGCTTCTGCACGCTGCAAAGCTTCTTTTTGCTGCTGTTTCATATCCCAGATATGATATCCGCCGTAGATAATAAAGCCGAGCCCGACCGCAAGCAGCAATGTTCCGATAGCTCTCATGTGAACACCCCCTGGAAACCAACGCAAGTAAATGATTGAATCGTTTTCTTTTTATTCTATGGCATAAGCGCTCCATTGTCCACTTAATGATATTAACATTGAAAAAATACTGAAAAATGTTTAAAATCATACTTTTGAAGAGATAAAATAGTCATGTGAGACAGGGAGAGAGCATTCTTTGAAAACATCCAAACTTAAATTAGCAACAGGGATTTTTCAACTGATTTATTCTATACCGGTTATCGGATTAATTTATATTACAAATCAGATTTTACCGATTGTCCTTCTGCTGCTGCATAGTGCAGCAATCGTATACGCAGTTAAAGAACAGCGAAAAAAAGCGGGAAACCTATTCGGCATCATGGTGTCGCTGCTTAGTTTATTTGTAAGCATTGACTACAATGCAAGCGGACGCCATTTCACTTTAAAGTCTTATCTCATGCTGGCGCTTTCTTGGCCCCTAAGCATTATCAGCACCTTTTTAATTTTTAAGGAAAGGGCTCATTCGAAACAACAAGATTTTCTCGTTCTCAAGCAACGTGAAAAACAAATCAGGAATGAGCTGCAGCTGCAGCAGGAAAAACTGCGTTTTGAACAAACAGCCAATCGATTAATCAATTATCATTCAAATCAATTTGGAATTTCCATCGACACAAACATTTTATTGGATCCATTTGGATCGGTCCTCATTTATTCCTTACGCGAAAAAACGCGCATTCATATAAACGTCAGCCGCATCGTTTTTGATGAACTCGATGGGTTGAAAAAAAGCAAAGATAAAAACAGATGGCTCCCAGCCCAACAAGCTTTTCAGCTTATCAAAACTTATCATATCAGAAACCAAATTAATCTCATACCCGCTCCTGATAAAGAGTTTTTACTAAAATACGGTTTAATGCCATCAAATAAAGATGATCTCATTGTCGGCAGCTATTTGTATTTGCAAAAACAACAAAACCGAAAAATCGCCTTTTTATCAAACGATCGCGGGTCGAGAATATTAGCGAGAGAAGTTGGATTAGAAGTAATAGATTGATGAATCATCTTTTTAACCAATCCAAGTAAAACATTAGCCTCGCTATTTGTCATTCAAGGTTATCAGCGTTTGACCTGATAACCTTTTTCGCTTCACAAATGATAATTTGATAAAAATCCCTGAAGACCAAAAAAATCGCAAAACCGAAAGCACTAAAAATAGACATCACGAACAGCACATCGAAAAAAACAAGCGCGGCAGAAAACGCCCGTGAGCGTCTTTTACTTCGCCGTCTAAAATTTCCAAAATCGTAAAATCAAACGACGGTGCGCTTTTAGCCATTCGCATTTTCATCTTTTGATTGTTCCTCTCATCTGTCAAAGTGTATGAGTAAAATGTTTGTGGGAGAAAAGTAAACTTATTCCTTCCGAATGATGT
>CALKAO010000103.1 GCA_937983115.1 uncultured Caryophanales bacterium | reverse complement strand
TTGATTTGAATTTTAGCATGCGATGCGCTTTGTCATCAAATAATGCCGCCAACAGGCGCGCTTAAATCTGAGAAACTAGTGAATTTAACAAGTTTATGTTAGCATAAAGTTGAGGAATATATTAAAAAAGAGGTGGGGGATGCGTAATTATGCAACAGCCAAAGTATATTACTGATATTGATAGAGTGACGCAGCTGTCAGAAGAAGAACGGAAAAAATTAAAGCCAATTACAGACAAGTTTGTCTTTCGCGTAAACGATTATTATTTGAATTTAATCGATTGGGATGATCCGAATGATCCGATCCGCAAGCTCGTCATTCCGAATGAAAACGAATTGTCGGACTACGGAAGATGGGATGCTTCGGATGAAGATACAAACTATGTCGTGCCTGGATGCCAGCATAAATATAAAACAACGGCTTTATTAGTCTGTTCGGAAGTATGCGGCGCCTATTGCCGTTATTGTTTCCGTAAGCGTCTGTTTAGAAACGACGTAAGAGAAGCGATGGCGGATGTTGAACCAGGCTTGAAGTATATTGCGGAACATCCCGAAATTAACAACGTATTGCTGACAGGCGGAGATCCGCTCATCTTGGCTACCAAGAAACTCGATATGATTTTAGGCCGCCTGCGTGAAATTGACCATGTTAAAATCATTCGCATCGGCTCTAAGCTTCCAGTCTTTAACCCGATGAGAATCTACAATGACGAGGAATTGCTGAACGTCATCCGCAAATATTCCACACCAGAAAAACGCGTGTACATTATGGCGCACGTCAATCATCCGAGAGAAATCACCGAAGAAGCGCGCAAAGCTTTCCAGGCTCTCCATGATGCAGGAGCGATTATCGTCAATCAGACGCCGGTTTTGAAAGGCATTAACAGCGATCCGGATGTGCTTGCCGAGCTGCTTGACAAATTGTCTTGGGCAGGCGTGACGCCTTATTACTTTTTCGTTAACCGTCCAGTGCGCGGAAACGAAGACTTTGTCTTGACGCTTGAAGAAGTGTACAACATTGTGGAAAAAGCAAAAGCCAAGACATCGGGCCTCGGCAAACGCGTGCGCCTCTCAATGAGCCATACGTCTGGCAAAATTGAAATTCTTGCGATTGAGAATGGCAAGGCTTATTTAAAATACCATCAATCAAGAGAAGGAAACTACGGCAAATTTATGGTGCTCGACTGTCCAAAAGATGCCGCGTGGTTCGATGATTTGCCAGGCAACGAAAAATATTGGAAAAAGCCGGAGAAAAAAGTCAAAGAAGTTATATCCGTCAATGAAATGAGCGATATGCCGCAGCCGCGCAGACGGAGAGCAAGAGCTTAAAATACGGAAAGCCGGCGCTCCAGCGTGCAAGCGATAAAAACTCTCGTCCCTTGCTGATTGATGCTAGGGATGAGAGTTTTTTGTTATACTAGTTAGGAAATGACATGAAAATCGTGTTATGATAATAAATAGGCCTTATGCATCAAGCTTAAATCGCTCGCCGAGTGGCGAGTTTATTTCATCGGATTTGATACATAGATGGGGTGGCTATAAAAAAAGGAGGACCAATCAATGAGTTATGATCATCGCGCCATTGAAGCGAAATGGCAAGCATATTGGGATGAAAATAAAACATTTAAAACAGAAGATGACAGTGACAAGCCAAAATTTTATGCGCTCGATATGTTCCCTTATCCTTCAGGTTCCGGCTTGCACGTCGGTCATCCTGAAGGCTATACGGCGACCGATATTTTGTCGCGGATGAAACGCATGCAAGGCTATAACGTTCTTCATCCGATGGGCTGGGACGCATTTGGGCTGCCTGCTGAGCAATATGCGCTTGATACAGGAAATAATCCGCGCGATTTTACAAATAAAAACATTGAAACGTTCAAAAAGCAAATTAAATCGCTTGGATTTTCTTATGATTGGGATCGGGAAATTAGCACGACCGATCCGAAATATTACAAATGGACGCAATGGATTTTTATACAGCTTTATAAAAAAGGGCTTGCTTATATGGATGAAGTGCCGGTCAATTGGTGCCCTGCGCTTGGAACAGTGCTGGCAAATGAAGAAGTGATCGATGGAAAAAGCGAACGAGGCGGGCATCCGGTCATTCGCAAGCCGATGAGGCAGTGGATGTTAAAAATTACGGAATATGCCGATCGGCTGCTCGAAGATTTGGAAGAGCTCGATTGGCCTGAAAGCATAAAGGAAATGCAGCGAAATTGGATTGGACGCTCCGAAGGCGCTGAGATCGATTTTGCGATCGATGGGCATGAGGAGTCGTTTACGGTTTTTACCACCCGCCCCGATACGTTGTTCGGAGCGACGTATTGCGTACTTTCTCCTGAACATCCTCTCGTGGAGAAAATCATGACCGAAGAACAAGCGGATGCCGTAAAAGCCTATCAAAAAGAGATTGAGAGCAAAAGCGATCTCGAACGCACGGAGCTGTCGAAAGAAAAAACCGGCGTTTTTACCGGCGCATATGCGCTCCATCCGATAACTGGCAAGAAACTGCCGATTTGGATTGCAGACTACGTATTAATGAGCTATGGAACTGGAGCCATTATGGCTGTTCCTGCGCATGACGAACGGGACTATGAGTTTGCAAAAAAATATGATCTTGAAATCATTGAAGTCGTCTCGGGCGGAGATATTTCGAAAGAAGCGCATGTTGATGATGGAACGCTTGTCAATTCTGATTTTCTGAATGGGCTGTCAAAACAAGAAGCGATTGAAAAAATGATTGAGTGGCTTGAGGAAAATGGCAAAGGCAGGCGAAAAGTGTCTTACCGCCTGCGGGATTGGCTGTTCAGCCGCCAGCGCTACTGGGGCGAGCCGATTCCAATTGTCCACTATGAAGATGGCACGATGAAGCCGGTTCCTGAAGAAGAATTGCCGCTCGAATTGCCTGAAATGGATGAGATTAAACCGTCTGGAACCGGAGAATCTCCGCTTGCCAATGCAAAAGAATGGCTTGAAGTCACCGATCCGGATACCGGCTTAAAAGGGAAGCGGGAAACGAACACAATGCCGCAATGGGCGGGCAGCTGCTGGTATTATTTGCGATTTATCGATCCGCACAATGATGAAGCGCTCGCTGATCCAGAAAAATTGAAGAAATGGCTTCCTGTTGATATTTATATTGGAGGAGCCGAGCATGCAGTTCTTCATTTGCTCTATGCGCGTTTTTGGCATAAAGTGCTTTACGATTTAGGCATTGTACCTACGAAAGAGCCGTTTCAAAAACTGTTTAACCAAGGCATGATTCTTGGAGAAAACAATGAAAAGATGAGCAAATCAAAAGGAAATGTCGTCAATCCGGATGATATTGTCAAATCTCATGGGGCAGATACGCTTCGCCTCTATGAAATGTTTATGGGGCCGCTTGAAGCTTCAAAAGCTTGGTCGGAAAAAGGCCTTGACGGAGCAAGGCGCTTCCTCGATCGCGTGTGGCGCTTGTTCGTTGCTGATGACGGTCAATTGAATCCGAAAATTAAAGCAGCGCAAGGGACGAAAGAATTTGAAACCGTCTATCATCAAACAGTAAAAAAAGTGACCGAGGATTATGAAAATCTACATTTTAATGTCGCGATTTCGCAATTGATGGTGTTTGTCAATGAAGCGTATAAACAGGAAGTGCTTCCGAAAGAATATATGGAAGGCTTTGTAAAGCTGCTTTCACCCATCGCGCCGCATATTGGAGAAGAATTGTGGGAAAAACTTGGATATACGGATACGATTGCATACGAGCCATGGCCGACATATGATGAAGCGAAACTTGTTGAAGATGAAGTTGAGATTGTTGTCCAAGTCAACGGCAAAATTCGAGCAAAATTAAACATTCCCGCGAATGCAGCGAAAGAGGAAATGGAAAAACTCGCCATGGAAAATGAAACAGTGCAATCACACATTGCTGGGAAAACGATTCGAAAAGTCATTGCTGTGCCTGGCAAGCTTGTAAATATCGTTGCGAATTAATTTGGGATCGACGCGTGGAGGTGTCTGTATGCCCTCAGATGATCTGTATGACATCACGATAATTGGCGGCGGGCCGACAGGGTTGTTCGCTGCATTTTACAGCGGAATGCGGCAAATGAAAACCAAAATCATTGAAAGCTTGCCACAGCTGGGCGGCCAACTGTCTGTTTTGTATCCGGAAAAATACATTTACGATGTCGCCGGATTTCCGAAAGTGAAAGCCCAAACGCTTGTTGATGATTTAATCGAACAAGCGATGCAATTTGAGCCTTCCGTCATTTTAGGGCAGGCGGTTGAATCGGTTGAAAAGCTTCCGGATGAGTCGTTTAAATTAACGCTTGCCAATCAAGAAGAGCATTTTACAAAAACGATTTTGATCACAGCCGGGGTCGGAGCGTTTAAACCGCGTTTGCTTGAAGTTCCCGACAGTGAACGGTATGAGAATTATAACTTGTTCTATTTCGTGAAAGATATGAATCAGTTTAAAAATAAAAAAGTTTTGATTTGCGGCGGCGGCGATTCAGCGGTAGACTGGGCGCTTATGTTGGAGCCGATTGCAAAAGAAGTGACGATTGTCCATCGGCGCGATCGGTTCAGAGCGCATGAGCACAGCGTCGAGCAAATGATGAAATCACGCGTGAATGTAAAAACGCCTTTTGTCGTTGCAGATTTAAAAGGCGAAGGCAATTTCATTCAAGAAGTGGTGATTCAAGAAGCAAAAGGCGAAAAACAAGAATCCATTCCGATTGATGCGCTCATAGTCAACTATGGATTTGTTTCGAATTTAGGTCCGATAAAAAATTGGGGTTTGGAGATTGAACGCAATTCGATTGTTGTCAATACAAAAATGGAAACGAATATTAAAGGCATTTACGCAGCGGGTGATGTGACGACTTATGATGGAAAAGTAAAACTGATTGCCACGGGCTTTGGCGAAGCGCCGACTGCCGTCAACAATGCAAAAACATATATTGACCCGAAAGCAAGAACGCAGCCTTTGCACAGCACGAGCATCATGGGCGAAGAAAACAAAAAATGATTTCAGTCTGCTATGTGGAAGCAGGCTGCTTTTTTTTTGCGCTTTTCCAAATGCGGCATGAACTGAAATGTGTCAATTTGTACAAATTTAGGAATGATTATTGACCTCAATCATTAAGAATGTTAATAGTTAAGTTACTTCATTAATTTTTTGGAGGATTCCGATGGATGATGTAACAGCTTATGCAGCTAACATTGAAGCGTGTATGATGGACATTGTGATTTTGTTAAATCAAAAATTCAGCTCGGCATTTGCAAATGAATTATCGACGAACCAGCAGCTGGTTCTTACACTGATTTCAAAGAATCAATCGCTGACCGTTCGAAAAATCGCCGAAACCATTAACGTGTCCATGAGTGCGGTAAGCCAGATGATTTCCAAGATGGAACAAATGCAGCTCGTAAAACGGATGACGGATCCGCATGATCGAAGGCTCGTCCAAATCCAATTGTCGGAAAAAGGAAAACAGCTCATCAAACGCATGGAAAAAACCCGTCATGAGATCATTACGAATTATTTGTCAAAAATGAATTTGCATGATCTTCGGGTGCTAAGCGAAAAGATGAAAAAATTACGCGATGTCATTTGGATGGAAGGAGAGAGACGGACCGATGAAACTCAGTGATTTTTCAATCCGCAGACCGGTTTTTACCCTCGTTACCATGGTTTTATTTTTATTGTTAGGCGCGGTTTCTTACCTGAATATTCCGCTAAAGCTCATTCCGAATATCGATCCTCCGATTGGAGCTGTCGTTGTAACGTATGATGGCGCAAACCCAACGGAAGTGGTTGAAAAAGTGACGAAACCCGTTGAAGCGAGATTATCCACTTTGCCGGGGTTAAAGTCGATTCAATCGATTTCACAAGAAGGCTCGAGCTTAACGATTTTGCAATTTTCCTGGGCGACATCGATCGATGATGTTCAAGATGAAATCAATAGCGCTTTAAATCAGATTCAAGTTCCTGACGATGCGGGCGAACCCCGGTTTTTAAAATTCGATCCGTCGCAATTTCCCGTCATTCAAATGGCGGTTTCAGCAGATGAAGAACATGCAGAATTTGAAGATCTTGTTGCTGATTTAGAACGGGAGTTGAATAAAGTTGACGGAGTGGCGAGCGTCGAGATTGACGGAATTCGCGTGGATGAAATTCAAATTTTTCTCGATCAGGAGAAGCTGGAGAAACACCGGCTGTCTCAACAAGAGATTGTCGATGTGATTCAAAGCAACAACATTTCAATGCCGGGTTCTCCTGTTGCAAATGAAGAAGAGCGATTGACAACGAGAGTCATTAGCACGCTGACATCGATTGACGATGTGAAAAATCTAGTGGTTGCCAAAACCATTTCTGGGGAAGATGTGACGCTCGAGGATGTCGCTGAAGTAAAAAAAGCAAAAGAGAAGCAAAACATCATTACGCGGGCCAATCAAGAGCCGGCTGTTTTGCTGAGCGTTCTTCAGCAGTCAGATGCAAATACAGCTGAAGTATCAACGTTGTTTAATGAAGAATTGAATGAACTGCTTGAAGAAGAAAAATACCGCAGCATTGATACGGCTGTGCTGTTTGATCAGGGAGACTATGTTCATCTTGCGATCGACAGCGTGACCGACGCTTTAATCGTCGGCGGGCTGCTGGCGATGGCTGTGCTGTTCTTATTCTTGCGAAACATTCGCAGTCCGTTGATCATTGGAATCGCCATTCCGTTTTCTGTCATTGTAACTTTTGTTTTGCTCTATTTTGCTGATTACAGTTTAAACATTATGACGCTTGGCGGTCTCGCGCTTGGCATTGGCATGCTTGTTGACAACTCGATTGTTGTCATTGAAAGCATTTATCGCCATCTACAAATGGGGAAAGATCCGAAAGAAGCCGCTTCTGTCGGCACAAAAGAAGTTGGAGTTGCGATTACGGCGTCGACGTTGACAACGGTTGCGGTTTTTGTGCCTGTTTTATTTATCGAGGGTTTGATTGGAAATTTATTTAAAGAGCTGGCTTTTACGGTGGCGTTCAGTTTGTTTGCTTCGCTTTTCGTCGCGCTAACCGTCGTCCCAATGCTGGCAAGCAAATTTTTAAAAGCGTCATCGGAAAATGTAGAAGAAAAGCGCAGACAAGGCCGGGCCTTGACTTGGCTTGATAACGCAGCGCGCTGGGCGCTCAGCCGCCGTTTTGCTGTCATTGCCATTACGCTTGCACTTTTACTCATTGGCGTCTTTGGGTTAACAACAGTCGGAACCCAATTTTTGCCTGCGACCGATGAAGGATTTTTTACGATAAAAGTGGAACATGAAAATGGCACGCCGCTCCATGTGACAGAAGCGACGGTTGCTAAAATCGAAGCAGTGCTTGAAGAAGAAGACGATATTCAAGATTATTTGAGTTTAATTGGCAGCTCTGCTCAACAAGGGCCTTTTGGAACGGCCTTGGAGCACGAAGCAGAAATTTTTGTATCGATGGTTGCCTTGGAGGAACGCGATCGTTCCACGCTTGAAGTCAGTGAAGATCTAAAATCTGAGATTGAGCGAGCTGCGGGCGATGCAGAAGTATCGATTAGCCAGCACGGATCCATGGGGTCCGAACCGAACACCTTGACGTTTGTTGTGCAGGCGGACACAGCAAGCAATCTTGAAGAATACGTGGCGCTAATTCAAGAAGAGCTCGAAGAATTAAAAGATGTGAATGAAGTTGTGAATGACAAAAGCGAGACCCAGGATGAAATTCAAATTACGGTTGATCGCAAGAAAGCTTTGGAGGCAGGGCTGGCACCAGCCCAAGTGGCGGCGATAGTCAATCATGTGACACGCGGCCAGCAAGCGTCTCAAGTGACGACTGACGAAGAGGAAGTTTTGCCGATCGTTGTTCAATACGATGAAGAAGTTGTTAAAAATGTAAATGCGCTAAAAGAGCTGTTAATTAAAAAACCGGATGGTTCATACGCTGCATTAGGGGATGTGACAGAAATTGAACGCGCAAAAGGAAGCGTGAGCATTCAACGCTCCGATCAATTGCCGGCAGTTCAATTTACTGTGAAATATAAATCGGATGCGACATTAAGCGACATCGCCGCACAAGTGGAAGAAAAAATAGAGGAACTTGATTTTCCGGATGATTTTTCCATGTCGTACACCGGGGATCAAGAACTTCTTCAAGATGCGATTGACGATTTGGCATTAGCGTTTGTTTTGGCGGTTGTCTTTGTGTATCTCGTCATGGCCGCTCAATTTGAATCGCTTAAATATCCATTTGTGATTTTATTTACGATCCCGCTTATTGTAATTGGCGTAATGATCGCATTAACGGCTACGCGCACGCCATTAGGAATAACAGCGATCATCGGATTGATCGTATTAGCCGGCATTGTTGTCAATAATGCGATCGTTTTAGTGGATTATATCAATCAATTGAAAGCCGAAGGCTGGAAAACGTATGATGCAATCATCGAAGCGGTTCTTGTGCGCGCACGTCCAATCTTAATGACGGCATTGACAACGATTTTAGGGCTTGTGCCGCTGGCGCTTGGATTCGGAGAAGGCGCAGAGATTCAACAGCCATTGGGAATCACCGTAATCGGCGGCCTGATTAGCAGCACGTTTTTATCGTTATTCGTGATCCCGATCGTGTACAGTTTTTTTGATAAAGAAACGAGAAATTTAAATAAAAAATATGTTACACCAGATGGACAGCTGATTCCAGCGTATTTGCTGGAAAGCCAGGAAGAACGGCAAGACGTTGCCTCGGAAGAAAAAGAGAATGAACTTCTGAAAATTGAACGTGATGAATTGACAAAAGATGATGTGATTGCGCTATTAGAAAAAATTGTTGATGCATCAAAAAAGAAAAAAGAGGATGACGAATAATATTGCCAAGAAAGGAAGGTTGATGGTGGATCCGATTAAAACCATTACGTCAAAAGAACTTGAACGGCTTATGGATAAAGACCGTTCGCTCTCGCTTATCGATGTACGCGAAGACGATGAAGTGGCTCAAGGGAAGATTCCAGAGGCGAAACATATCCGCATGAGCGAAATTCCGAATCGGAAAGGCGAATTGAGCAAAGATGAAAAACATTTTATTATTTGCCGCTCTGGGGCCAGAAGCGGACGGGTTTGCGAATATTTGCAGTCGCTCGGCTACGATGTCGTGAATGTTGAAGGCGGGATGCTGGATTGGGAAGGCGAAGTTGAAAGGAATTAATTTAAAACGGCTATTCACCTCCTCATGCGCAGCAAGCGATTGGGAGGTGATTGTTTTTTAGCTCGCGAACATGCATGAGTGTATCATATGCAGGAGGCGTTTGTTATGCTGCAAGTAAAATTGTTTGATTTTGAACATGAAGAAGATCTGGAAGAAGCGGTCAACGAATTTTTAAAAACATTGAAAGCGTCTCAAGTTGTTGATGTGAAGTATCAAGTCGCGGTGGCCGACTGCACCGTAAGCGCGGGGACGATCTTTTGCTTTTCGGCCATGGTCTTATATCGCACGCAAATATGATACAATAAGGGGCATGCGATGATGTTGAACAAGTGCAGGAGATGAACATGAACGATTCACGGCTTGTGCGGGGTACATTATTGTTGACAGCCGCTACGATGATTTCGCGGGTGCTTGGGCTTATTTATTATTTTCCTTTTATTTGGCTCGTGGGCATTCAAGGAGCTGCACTGTACGCTTATGCCTACAACCCGTACGTGCTTTTATTAAGTGCAGCCACGGTCGGCTTGCCGTTGGCGGTGTCAAAATTTGTTTCGAAATATAACGCATTAGGGGACTACAGGACCGGGAGAAAACTGTTCCGTTCTGGGATTTTTGTCATGCTCGGAACGGGCTTTGCCGCTTTTCTTTTTCTTTTTTTATCTGCTGATGCAATTGCGCCTCTGTTTATTGGAGAAGGGGATTTGACAGGAAATCGCCTTGAAGACGTCGCCTTTGTCATTCGCGTCGTCAGTTTTGCGCTATTGGTTGTTCCTGTGATGAGTTTAATTCGGGGATATTTTCAAGGTTTTGAATCGATGGGGCCCACTGCTGTTTCACAAGTCGTCGAACAAATGGTTCGCATCGCCTTTATTTTGATTTCAGGTTTTATCATTATTGTTTTGCTGAAAGGAGACCGTACGACAGCGGTTGCTTTCGCTGTGTTTGGCGCGTTTGTCGGCGCGCTTGGCGGCCTTTTTGTCCTGCGGGTGTAGTGGCGCAAGCGCAAGCCGTATCTC
>CALKAO010000102.1 GCA_937983115.1 uncultured Caryophanales bacterium | reverse complement strand
GGTCGCCTCCCGGCGGGTCACTTGGGTCGCCTCCCGGCGGGTCACTTGGGTCGCCTCCCGGCGGGTCACTTGGGTCGCCTCCCGGCGGGTCACTTGGGTCGCCCGTTGGCTCTTCAATCGGAATGGTTACAATCGTATTATCTTCACCTGGTTTTGGATAACACTCTGCTTGTAACGGTGTATCTCCTAAAGTTCCATGAGAAATTAATTCCGTATCAATTCGTCCAGCTTTAAAGACCATTTCTCCTGATTCGCCAGCTTCAAATGGACCAACGTCAAATCCGCCTGTTTCAGGTATGCGAAGCGTTAGACCACCAGACGAAGGAGTTTCTGTATAAGGAAATTCAATTTCATAAAGCTCAGCTACGTTAATAGTTTTATTTGTGTTTTCAGAGATAACTTCAAATCTTGTAACTTGTCCAGAAACTGCTTCAACTTGCATGATATCTCTAAGAATATCAATAATATTCGCAGGAATTGTTACTACCGTATATGAATTTTTTGAATAATTCACTTCTCCCGGTTCTAAGTACTCAGGTGCCGTAGCGTAAATGGTAACCGGCATATCAAAGTTCGTTACACTTTCACAATAATAAAGAACGTCAACCGATATTTCTCTTTCTTCACCAGCTGCATTCGCGGCTGGAGCGCCTGGCGAAGAATAAAATGATAAGAGCGGAATCGCCAATGCTGTCATTGCAGCTTTCTTAAAGACATTTTTCAGTTTAATTTGAAACGCCTCCTTTTTAGTACTCGTTCAATTCAGATAGATAAAGTGGCATGTTCTTCTCTCCCTATAGCCTTTTGAAATCACCTCCTAAAATGTAAGCGATGTCAAATGATATAAAAGCTTAATTATTTCCCATCGCCTGAATGCTGAGTTTGATTGGTTTGAAATTGCAACTCTAATAATAAGTTAATATATTTAGACTATTTTGAATACCCGAAGAATGTCGGGTTCTATCACTTTTCTAATACAATGCTTCACCCATTACTTAATACTTTCACTTCCCGCCTTAAACGCCCGTCCCTTTTCATAGATGTACAACTGCGAATCATTTAAAAAAACCGCTTTGAAAAATCAGTTTCCATGCCTTTATTTTCTGGAATAAAAGTTTGCCGCAATAACATATCCTAAAATCGTTAAAGTTGAGAAAGACGTCCTACATTTATAGGGTTTCGACACTTACTAAAGAATGAGAGAATCAACTCCTGCAATAAGCTTGACGCATACTCCCTATAAAATCATTCAAAGACTCAAAGCCATTTGTCAGAGTTTGTGAAACGCTTGTTTTTAAAAAAGCTACTTTCTTAGCAATTGCCTATGCAAATGCCGCCTGACATTACAAAAAGAGAAAAAGCTCAAAGATCTAAACAAGCCTTCTATTTTTTCTAATTGCGACAATGTTCATTCTTAAAAAAAGCATTAACATTCCGGCGATTACAGTTATCAAACCGATAAAAAGATAGATGGGGTACACGGCCGCAGTTTTTGGCAGCTTGCCGCCAGACAGAGTGGCGCTCGCCGCTGCGGCTGATTCTTTTTTAACCTTTTTTGCATGAACATGACGATTCTCGTCAGCTTGCGGTTTTGGTTTTTCTGGCTTTAATTTTGACGGAGGCGGATTCACCGAATCATCAATTTCCTCTACATGAACGATTCGTTCCGCTGAAGCCGTTTCTCCCAGCCGATTGGCTACTTGATAAACGATCGTATAAACACCGGCTTCATTCGTATTCACATCGCCAATCATTTCAATTTGATCGGTGAGATCGCCATCGATGGAATCGAAAGCAGAAGCGCCAGGCTCAACATACGTGTCTCCAACTTTAAGATAAAGCGGATTCTCGCCATGCAGCGCAATTTCAGGAATCGAATGAATCGGCGGCAAAATCGGCATGATTTTTTCAAGAAATAACGAAGCGATCGCTTCATAGCCTTCTTTTGTTGGATGGATATCATTGGGATTCGGCATATACATGTCATACTTGCCGACAAATGCGTCATAAGTAGGAACAAAAATGGCTCCATGCTTTTCAGATGCATTTTGCAGCGTATTGTTGAAAGTGGCTATCATAAGCTGTATCGCATCCTGCCCCTCTAAATATGGAAGAGCATTATAATATCCCATGAAAAAGATTGGCGCATCAGGATTTAACTGTTGGATTTGAGTCAAGATCTCTCCGACATTCGTTTGTATGGCAATCATCGCTTCACTTACCGCTTGTACAATTCTTTGCAATTCCTCAGGATCAGTTAAATCAAAATCCGTTCCGATTTCCCATAAAATATCATTCGCGCCAATATCAATTGTAATAAAATCAGCTTCTGACAAATCCTGCTGCACATCGGCTCTCTGGATTTGTTCAAGGAGATGAACCGTTGTAAACCCGCCTACGCCGTAATTGATCAAATCCACTTGATACAGCGTTTCTTCTTCAATGCCTTGTGCAATATAAACGGGATACCCGTCGCCAATTTCTTGAGAATTTAAAAATCCCGCAGCTAATGAATTTCCTAATGCTACGTATTTTAATGCCGGCCGTTCAGCAAAACCTTGTGATGCAAAAAACGAGAAAAATAAAATGAAACTTAAAAAAAATAAAGCAATGGAACGAATGATTTGTTTCATCAAAAACTTCCTTTCTCTCTGTTTTTATTTTATAAATATTCCGACTTTTATTAACACTATACTGCTTTTAGCCTCTGGCAGCACTGCGACTATGATAGAAATATAACTGCTTTGGATGCAAAAAAATATAAAGCTATCAAATTTCATCAAAACACTGCAAAGCAGCTTTTCGTTCACTTAGCTGACGGTTTGAACTGGCTTGCTTGTCTAACAGCTTGCTTGCATGTTCAATCGAATGGCGCAATTGCTTGAAGGGCATCTTCCAACTATGTAACTGTAAACAAATGTTTCATGTTCTTGGAAGCAAAAGCAGCTTGCTTTATAAGATCTTAAGCAGCAGCAGATAACAAATAATATAAAGTTGCCCTTTCATTAAAAATGCGGTGATTCTCACGAATTTCTATTGACGTTTTTAAAAGTTTTTCTGAATCTTTAAATTCTTTTCCTGACTTTTCAAGCAATTTTTGAGCTGGTTCAGATTGGCGCTCACTAACAATAGCTATTTTGATGCGCGCTGCTTTTTCCAGCAGTTCATCAAATGCGAGCAATTGTTCATGAAATCCAATCCTTCAATTTCACTCAAATCTCATCGAAGCTTTTCTTTTTCGCTGGCAGCGCTTCAGCGTTTGAATTTCTGTTGGCTGGTTTTCTGGGCATTCGCGTTCAAAACATGTTTTTATTTGTGCACCGGGAATAGAAATGGAGTCAACTTGCTGCTCGCTTAACACATCGCGGCATCTTCAAAACAAACATTGCCAAACGGAGCCGATTCAATTATCCCTTTGGGCAAACTGAGGCCGTCCATTGTCTTTTCCCCGCAAATTCGAGATGGGCATAGCAACGGATGGTTGAATTGTTATAATTCAATTTCCTTGTTGGATTGGCAATGTCTTTGTAATCGTTAACCCATAAATCTTCCCTTCGCTTATTTAACTTTTCCAAACAGCATGGCTAAAATGTTCATGTTTCCGTCGACTTGTTCAGTATGTACAACAAAACCACCGCTATGGTTATTGATTAGCCATAGCGGTTTTAGTCTGCGAGGAGCCATAACAAGACCCAAGTAATAGCGTAAAAGCAATCCTTGTAAAATGTTTTGCTTTTTGAAGCAAATGCTTCATTCATGACAATCTTCCCCTAATTATCTTATCGTTCTGCTTCATTGCCCCCTCTTTTTATGTTATACGGATGCTGGTGTAGACGATTGATCCCCCTCGACTTTTTTCTTTTTCTTTTGATCGATGTCATCTGTTGAAATGGTCACCGTTTCAGCGCTCCAGCCCACGAGCATGGAACCGCCAACAATGCCGACAATCGTGCCGATTAGAAAGCCCCCAAGCGCTCCCATAATCGAAAGCACGGACAAAAAGATTGTAACAACTCCAAACAGAGTGGATAGCTGTGGGTAAAAATAAGCCAAAATGCCGATTAAAAGAATCAATCCACCGAATAAAATGCCTAAAATAGCATAGCTGCCTGGTGTAAATGCAAGAGCAAACAAATGAATCGGAATATATAAGATCATCAGGCCGGCCAGCAGCGTCAGCGTAGCCCCCCAAAATGGCCGGCTGTTGCGCCAAAGCGTGAATCGGCTGGCGTTTGCTAATTTTTCATGTCTTTTTTGCAGTTTTTGCTGTCTTTTTATCATTCTCTTTTCTTTTCTGCTCATTTCAACCGCCCCCTCTTCAAAGGGTTAAAATGCATGGGCATCCTTGTTTCCATTATTCAATCACTTCAGGACCATCAATGCTTTCAATGGAAATCTTTGCACCATTAAGCGATACGAAATTCTGGAATAAATAATCGGTAACAATCTTAGCATCAGTAATCGTAATCGTACCAGCATTTTGCGTCCAATTTTGTGTAAAATCATCGGTATTCTTTTCCTCGATGCTCATGTCCGTCAATGATAGGTTTGCATCTATGAATTGGGCATCTTGCGTCAAACCTTGGATCGATGCACTTGGCGCCTTAATATTCACGCGAATCCAATTGCCTGTCGGCAGCTTCAAATCTTTATAAATGGTTAACCCTTTAATTTCCACTTTATCAATCATATTTCGAACCATTGGCGCTGCATCAGTGCTGCCTGTTTCTGCAACTTGCGGTTGAAGACGAAATCCTTCCCCTTTTAATTCTTCAAGTTCTACGTAGAAATCCCCCATTCCGCCTAAAGGCAGCGCGAAAGCAGTTGTCGTCAAACCAAAGAAAGCGGCAATTCCACCAAAAGCTAAAAAGCCTGCCAGAAGTGCTATTAAAAATTTCTTTTTGGCTACTTGGCCAACAGTCAATGCATTTTCTCCCATCTACAATCCCTCCTAATAATCGATAATCTCGAATTGATGTGCAACAATTGCAGAAATTCGTTTCAAGCAGCATATTCAACTTATTTATCGATGATTTCAATCGTTACAGCCATTCCATTTAATGAAACGAGATCTTGAAATAAATAATTCGTTTTCATCTTCGCATCGGTAATTGTGATTTTTTCAGCGTTCTGCGACCATATCAATCCTTCTGCAATCCATTGCGTCATGTCATAATCCGTTATGCCTAAGTTTACAAAATCCACATTCGCTTCAATTAATTGTGTTTCTTGGACCAACCCATGGATCGTTATAGGTTCAGAAAATTTAACATTTAAGCGAACATTGCCAATCAATGGCACATGCAAATCTTTGTAAATATGTAATCCATACACGGTTGCCCCTTCAATTTCATTGCGAACGAGCGGCAATTGTTCCAACGCTTTTCTGTCATCCAAGCTAGAATCTAATATAAAGCCAGTTCCTTCAAGCCGGTCAAAAGCTACATAAAATTCTCCCATTCCGCCAATCGGCAATCCATAGGCTGCGCCGGTAAACCGAAAAGCGCCGGCTAACAAAGCTAATAACAGAAAACCGAACATAACAGCTGTGAAAAGCTTCCATTTCACGATTGCGCCTATCTGCACCCCTTCACCCACAATCACACCTCCCCTGCTTTAGTGAGAGAAGCTTTTCACACAAGCTCACCAGCCGAACAGCCTTGTTGATTCTGGGGAATGATTACATCAAATTGTAAATTATTGATGAAAAGAAGCATATCCCTATATTTATAGGTTTTTAACTGATATTGGAAACGCTTACCTACATTTGTATGGATGATTAAAACGGTGCGCCAATTTCAAAACAATCGCAAACCAACTCCATTCGCTGGCGGAATGGGTGATTTCTGCAAATACCGCCGAAACCTCCCATTCCTAAGCATCTTAAATGGATAAAAATTTAATAACAATCCGTTCCGCTCTTCGCAAAAAAATGGCGAAATGCCGCAAAGCAGCCGCATCATAATCAGTTGAGCAAAACTGCGAAACCATGAAAATCAAGAGGCAACATGAATTGAAGAATCTGTCTAAAACAATGTAATCGTTCGATCATTCAAATCAGCAATTACAGATTTTGTTTCCAAAAAGTTTTCAAGCGCTTGAATGCCAGATTCTCTTCCAATCCCGCTTTGCTTATAGCCGCCAAACGGCATTGTCGGCGAAAGAACTTGATACGTGTTGATCCAAAGCGTCCCGCTTTTCACCCGCTGCGCCATCCGCAGGCCGCGCTTGATGTCGCGCGTCCAGACAGCAGCCGCTAACCCATAGATCGTATCGTTTGCAATTTGCACCGCTTCATCATCATCTTTAAACGGAATGACGCCGACGACAGGCCCAAAAATTTCTTCTTGAGCAATTCGCATGGAAGATGAAACATTAGCAAATACCGTTGGCTGAATAAAATAGCCTTCTTGTTGCCCGTCTGGAACAGAGCCGCCGCAAAGCAGCTCAGCGCCTTCGCTTTTTCCGACTTCAATGTAGTTTAAAATTTTTTCATGCTGCTGCTGGCTGATGACAGGCCCCAGGTTATTTTTCACATCTGTCCCTGGCCCGACTTTTAATTTCTTCGCCCGTTCGACCAGTTTTTCAACAAATTCATCATAAATGGACGCATGGACTAAAATGCGGCTTCCCGCTTGGCACACTTGGCCTGAGTTGTAAAAGATGCCAAACAGCGCGCTTCGCGCCGCTTCATCCAAATCAGCATCTTCAAATATGATATTTGGCGATTTGCCTCCGAGTTCCAATGTAACCCTTTTAATGTGCTGGGCAGCGGACTGCAGGATATGCTTGCCAGTTGTTGTTTCGCCTGTAAATGCAATTTTTGGAATATCAGGATGGCTGACAATCGCTTTTCCGGCTTCATCCGTGCCCGGCAGCACATGCAGCATTCCATCTGGAATTCCCGCTTCTTTGCACAATTCCGCTAATTTTAATGCGGTTAACGGCGTTTCCGGAGCCGGCTTTAAAATGCCTGGACATCCCGCAGCCAATGCTGGAGCAATTTTCCAAACCGGCATCAGCAATGGGAAATTCCAAGGTGTAATTAAACCGGCAATTCCGATCGGTTCTTTCATCGTCCAAGAAAAATGCTCGGAAGGCGCACTGAGTGAAAAAGGCACGACATCTCCGATCGGCTGCACCACGAGCGAAGCAAAAAAGTCAAAACAATCAGCCGCCATGGGAATTTCAACAAACATTGCCATATTGATCGGCATGCCATTTTCCCGGTTCATGATTTGAGCCAGCTCTTGCTGGTTCTTGCGGATGAGGTCGGCGGCTTTTCGCAGCACTCTTCCTCTTTCAAGCGGAGGCAGAGAATGCCATCGTCTTGACTGAAACGCTTTTTGTGCGGATTCGACTGCAAGCTGAACATCTTTTTCACCTGCTAAAGCGACGCTGGCAAATGCTTTTCCTGTTGCCGGGTTAACGACTTCAAACGTCTCGCCTGAAGAAGCATCCTGCCATTTTCCGCCGATAAACAGTTTGGCTTCTGTCGTATTTGCTGTAATGCTCATTTTAACCCCAACCTTTCAATCAACTCATTCATCGAAGCGAATGACGCCGCGAATGTTTTTGCCGGAACGCAAATCTTCAAACGCTTCATTAATTTGCTCAAGCGAATATATTTTTGAAATCAGCGGTTTAATTTTCAATTTTCCGGCATCGTTTAGGTCAAGCAGTTTCGGATAGTCAACCGGGGGGTTTCCTTGGCCAAGCCAGGAACCTGTAATGATTTTAGATTGATACGGCAATGAAAATGCATTGACGGACAGTTTTGCATTTGGCGCCGAAACGCCGACGACAATGGTTTTGCCCGTTTTTCTTGTCATCATGTACGCTTGTTCCATCGTTTCCGGACGGCCGATTACTTCAAATGCATAATCGACGCCAAGCCCGCCGGTCAGTTTTTGCACTTCGCGAACCGGATCCGTTTCTTTGGCATTCACGGTATGGGTCGCGCCAAACGTCTTAGTCTTTTCCAACTTGTCATCCAAAATGTCAATGGCAATGATTTGTTTTGCTCCGGCTAGTTTTGCGCCTTGGATAACATTAAAGCCAACCCCGCCAGATCGGAAGAGCGTCGTGTAGGGAAAGAGTGTAGATCTCGGTGGTC
>CALKAO010000101.1 GCA_937983115.1 uncultured Caryophanales bacterium | reverse complement strand
AGATACTAATCGGTCGAAGGCTTAACCAGAGGGTTCTGGATGTCGCATCTAGTTTCATTTTATTTATAGCAGCAAGATGCATTTTAATTGTCAGATGGTCTTCAATCAGATACACTGAAAGAGTGAAGTGAATGTCATCGCCGCTCGGTGGATCATTACATTCACCGGATAAGCTGCGAGTTGTCCCGACAGATAGCCAGCATTTGAGTTTGCTGGTAAAGGAAGGGACTTCACAATTTGCGAGCGAACTCAAAGAATTTCTTATTATCATCGCGGGGTGGAGCAGTCTGGTAGCTCGTCGGGCTCATAACCCGAAGGTCGGAGGTTCAAATCCTTCCCCCGCAACCAATTTTTTCTTCTTTTGCTATTGATTGAACAATTCTTTGCTTTCATTGTAAAATAAAAAGGAATAATGGCATTTTCAATCCTTAGGATCTCATCCTAAGGTTTTTTTAATATTTATGAAGGGATTTATGCTTATGAACGATGAATTTGCTCTGATTCGCCTGATAGCGCCTAAATCCCATTTTCGCGAAGAGTTGATTCAAGGCATTGGCGATGATGCAGCGCTGTTTCAAATGGAAGATGCGTTTGCTTCGGTTGCTGCAGCCGATATGTTTGTTGAAGGCATTCATTTTAAACGGGAGACGATGAATGTTTATCACGTTGGATTTAAAGCGCTTGCCGCCAATTTAAGCGATTTGGCTGCAATGGGTGCGATTCCGATGTTTTATCTCGTTTCGATTGCGATTCCAAAAACGGGTTTCAACAAAATCGAATTGCAGGACCTGTATCAAGGGATGGGCGATCTCGCAAGTGAATTTCAGGTTGATCTTATCGGCGGCGACACGGTTGCAACCTTGGATGCGCTTGCCATTTCGGTCACTGCGATTGGAAAAGTTGAAAAAACGCGCCGTTTATTAAGAAGCAATGCCCAAAAGGGCGATGTGATTTTTGTTACAGGTTCACTCGGCGGTTCTGCCGCCGGATTGTCGCTTTTGCTTGAAAAAGGAAAAAATTCCACGTATGGTGAACAAGAGATGCGATTGATCGAACAGCATATCATGCCAAAACCGCAAATCCATGCAGGGCGCATTTTTGCGAAATTGAATTGCCGCGTCGCCTTAAATGATATTAGCGACGGAATTGCAAGCGAAGCTTATGAAATTGCGGAAGCGAGCGGGAAAAAGCTGATCATCGATTTTGAAAAAATTCCGAAGCACCCTGCTTTGCGCTTGTTTTCGAAAGCCAAGGCAGAGCAGTTTGTCTTATACGGAGGCGAGGACTTTCAATTGCTGGGCTGCGTGCCTGAGCAAAACTGGCGTGATGTTCAGTCGCGTTTTAAAGCAGCGGGGATTCCGCTTGCAGAAATAGGTTATGTGGAAGATGGCAAAGCTGGCGTCTATCTTTTAAAAAATGGTGTGATGGAGAAACTGCAAAAACGAGGCTACAATCATTTTAAACCAAACGAATCAGGTGTTGCCGAATGAACGTATGCACATTTCAAACTTACAGCCGTGAAGAAACGGAAAAGCTCGGATGCCGGCTTGCCAAGCTGCTGAAACCGAGCGACGTTATTGCGCTTGAAGGCGATTTGGGAGCGGGAAAGACAACGTTCGCGAAAGGACTGGCAAAAGGGCTGGGGATCCAACGTGTTGTGAATAGCCCGACGTTTACAATCATCAAAGAATATGAAGGCGATTTGCCGCTTTACCATATGGATGTGTACCGCTTGGAAGGCCAGGATGAAGACTTGGGCTTTGATGAATATTTTTTTGGCGATGGGGTTACAGTCGTTGAGTGGGCGCAATTTATTCAGGATTTATTGCCAGAAGAGCATTTAAAGATTACGATTAAACATGTGAAAGGCGATGAGCGCGAATTTCGCTTCATTCCAAACGGAGAACGATTTATTCAGATATGTGAGGAGCTTATTAACGGATGTTAGGATTGGCAATCGATACATCGACGCATGTGATGGGTGTGGCCATTGCAAATGAAGAAGCCGTCATCGCGGAATGGATGACAAATGAGAAGAAAAATCATTCGATCCGATTGATGCCGGCAATTGAACGCGTGATGAAAGAAGTGGGGATAACGCCGAAGCAGCTTGAACGAGTGATCGTTGCACAAGGGCCAGGCTCTTATACGGGCGTTAGGATTGGCGTTTCTGTTGCGAAAACGTTAGCGTGGTCGCTGGACATTCCGCTTGTCGGCATATCAAGCCTTGAATTGCTTGCACTGAATGGGCGTTACTTTCAAGGATTTATCTCCCCCATTTTTGATGCGCGCAGAGGACAAGTCTATACCGGATTATACCGGTTCGAAAACGGACAAATTCAACCGGTCGAACAGGACCAAATCATTCTTGCGAAAGAATGGGCGAATGAGTTGAAAACATTGGATGGCCCTGTTTTGTTTCTCGGCTATGACCTGGCGAAGCATCGGGAAGCGTTTGAAAAAATTCTCGAAAACCAGGCGCATTTTGGTTTGATTGCGGAACATTATCCGAGACCCGGCGAACTTGCTGCATTGGGCATGCAGCGAGAGCCAGTCGCTTCGGTTCATCATTTTGCGCCCAATTACGTTCAGCTGGCTGAAGCAGAAAAAAAATGGCTGCAATCTCGGAAAAATGGGGAATAAACATGGCAGACGAGATTAAGTTTCGGTTTATGGAAGTTGAGGATATTGATGATGTCCTCATGATTGATCAGCAGTCATTTCCGAATCCCTGGAGCAGAGAGACGTTTTACCAAGAGATCATGTTTAATGATCATGCGCTTTATCTTTTAATGATTTGCAACGATAAAATCATTGGCTATTCCGGGATGTGGATCATCGCCGATGAAGCGCATATTACGAACATCGCTGTCTTGCCGGCTTATCGCGGCCAAAAGTTGGGCGAAGCTTTGCTAAAAAAGACGATTGAAGTGGCGAAAAGCTATGAAGCGGCCGTGATGACGCTTGAAGTGCGCGTGTCGAATGAAATTGCTCAAAATTTATATGAAAAATTTGGCTTTCAAATCGGCGGGCTGCGAAAACGCTATTATACGGACAATAATGAAGATGCATACGTCATGTGGGTGAGATTTGATGAAAACGAAGAAAGATGAACTGATTTTAGCGATTGAAACGAGCTGTGATGAAACAGCGGCTGCGATTGTAAAAAACGGCCGTGAAATTGCCGCCAATGTTGTCGCTTCACAAATCGACAGCCATCAGCGCTTTGGCGGGGTTGTTCCGGAAATTGCTTCGCGCCATCATGTCGAACAAATGACGATGGTGCTAGAAGAAGCGATGAAAGAAGCAAAAACTGCCTGGGAAGATCTTGATGCCATTGCTGTGACGGAAGGGCCAGGGCTTGTCGGCGCATTGCTTATCGGTGTAAATACAGCCAAAGCTCTTGCTTTTGCTCACAATATTCCACTGGTCAATGTCCATCATATCGCGGGCCATATTTACGCGAACCGCTTCGTCAAGGAAATGAGATTTCCGTTAATTGCACTTGTTGTTTCTGGCGGCCATACCGAGCTGGTCTATATGAAAGAACACGGTTCATTCGAAGTGATTGGCGAGACGAGAGATGATGCTGCAGGCGAAGCGTACGATAAAGTCGCACGCACCCTTGGATTGCCGTATCCAGGCGGGCCGCATATTGATCGATTGGCGCATGAAGGCGAACCTTCGATTGAATTGCCTCGGGCATGGCTTGAAGCAGACAGTTTTGATTTTAGTTTTAGCGGATTGAAATCAGCAGTGATGAATGTGATTCATCATGCAAAACAACGCGGTGAGCAAATTGTGCGCGAGGACCTTGCCGCGAGTTTTCAAGCGAGCGTCATCGAAGTGCTTGTTGAGAAAACGGCGCGCGCTGCCATGCAATATCACGCCAAGCAGGTGCTTGTCGCCGGCGGTGTGGCTGCGAATAAAGGACTGCGAAAAGCTTTTGAACAGCGAATGGCTGAATTGCAGATTGAGCTGGTTATTCCCCCGCTTTCGCTTTGCACAGACAATGCGGCGATGATTGCTGCTGCTGGCAGCATCGCATTTCAACAAGGACGCAGAGCGGATTTGGCGCTCAATGGAACTCCAGGACTTATGCTCATGTGAATGCTGTGGACAACTCTGAAAAACCTTACGGGATAAGGTTGGGTCGCCCACAGTTTTTTTGTGCATAACTTATCCGATGTCTGTGGATAATCTGGATAACTCAGCGAAAAGTTTATAAAATCAAGGCTAAACTGTGGAAAATTTTGTGGATATTGTGAATAAGCCAGACTATTCGTGCAGATTTTCCCATTCCGTGATTAACGCATCGAGCTGCGTTTGTTTCTTCATGATTAATTCGTTCAGTTCAGTCGCTTTTTCGTAGTTTTCATAGATTTCTGGCTGCGCCAGTTTTGTTTCGCATTGTTTAATTTCTTGCTCGATGGTTTCGATTTTTTCTTCGATTTCTTTGATTTGGCGGAGCCGTTTTCTTTTTTGTCGCAGCCGTTGTTTTTCTTCCTCATGTTTTCGTTTATGCGCTGTTTTGTTGTCGCTTTCTGTATGTTTTTGCTGAGCGCGCTGGGCAATTTCCGCTTGTTCTGATTTTTTTTCAACATAATAATCGTAGTCGCCCATGTATTCAGCAGCTCCCGTTGAAGAAAGTTCCACAACTTTTGTCGCGAGTCGATTAATAAAGTAACGATCGTGCGAAACAAACAAAATCGTGCCTTCATAGTCGAGCAGCGCGGATTCAAGCATTTCTTTGCTGTCTAAATCAAGATGATTGGTCGGTTCGTCCAAAATAAGAAAGTTGGCTTGCTGCAGCATTAGTTTTGCTAGAACAAGCCGCGCTTTTTCGCCGCCGCTTAAGGAAGACACGCTTTTGAAAACATCATCGCCGCGAAACAAAAATTGTCCGAGAATCGACCGCACTTCTTTTTCGAGCATGTCGGGATAATCATCCCATAGCTCATGAAGCACGTTTTTCGTCGAGGCGATGTTTGCCTGTTCCTGATCGTAGTATCCAATTGAAACGTTCGCGCCGAGTTCAATGACTCCTTCATAGTGGACTTGATTCGTGATCGCTTTTAAAAGTGTTGATTTTCCGACGCCATTTGGTCCGACAATGGCAATGTTTTCGCCTTTTGTCACTTGCAGGCTGACGTGTTGAAAAATCGGTTTTTCATCGTACGCAACGGATACGTTGTTCATCCTCATAACGATGTTTCCGCTCTCTTTTAGTTGATGGAATGAAAACGTTGCTGCTTTTTCGGAGATGGCAGGCTTTTCGAGCCGGACGATTTTTTCCAGCTGCTTTCGCCGGCTTTGCGCTCTTTTTGAGGTTGATGCGCGCGCAATGTTTTTTTGAATAAACGCTTCTGTTTTTGCAATGAATTCCTGTTGTTTTTCGTAAGCTTTGAGTTCTTTTTCAAGCCGTTTTGCTTTTTCAACCAAGTATTGGCTGTAGTTGCCGGCATATCTCGTTGCTTGATTTTGCGAAATTTCGTACACAGCTGAAACAATTTTATCTAAAAAATACCGATCGTGGGAAACGATTATCATTGCACCTTGATAGGCCGATAAGTATTGTTCCAGCCATGTCATCGTCTCGATGTCCAAATGGTTGGTCGGTTCGTCAAGTAAGAGCAAATCAGGCTTCGTTAACAGCAGCCTGGCAAGGGCCAATCGGGTTTTTTGGCCTCCGCTTAACGCTGATATAGGGGTTTTTTCATAATCATAGCGGCTGAATTGCAAACCGTGCAAAACTGAACGGATGTCCGCTTCATAGCGGTAGCCGCCTCGCTGCTCAAATTCAACTTGCAGTTTGTCGTATTCATTCAACAGTTTTTTATATTCCGATTCGTTGGCTGTCAAATCTGGATCAGCCATGTTCGCTTCCAATGTGCGCAGTCTTTTTTCCATTTGCCGCAGCGACCGAAAGACGCCAATCATTTCCTGCCAGATCGATTTTTCTGATTCCAGTCCGGCATGCTGGGGTAAATAGCCGATGGATGCATCTTTTGGAATGATGATCTCGCCAGAATCAGCCGTTAATTCTCCGGCAATGATTTTTAGCAAAGTTGATTTTCCGACGCCATTTTTGCCTACGATGGCGACTTTTTCATTCGCCTTTACTTGCAATTTAATATCGGTCAGAATCGGTTCAGCACCAAATGATTTTGACACATGGTTTGCTTGCAAAATAATCATTGCTGCACCTCTTTGGTTTGTGTTCTCATTTAGTGTAGCGGATTTATGATGAGAGCGCTATTCGAAGGCGGGCTTGTTCGAAAATTTGGCACATTCCAAGCTGGCGATTTGAATGAGTTTCTGTTATTCTGATAACATAAGGATAGCGAACTATTTTAGGAGGTGCCCAACTTATGGGACTTAGTGCGGGAAGCATTGCTCTCATTGCCATTGTTGCATTAATCATTTTTGGACCGAAAAAATTGCCTGAATTTGGAAAAGCTGCAGGCAGCACCTTGCGTGAGTTTAAAAATGCAACAAAAGGGATCATCGATGAAGATGAAACGCCGAAAAAAAGCAAAGACAAGGAATAATGATGAATGATAGATAGCTACGAGCGCATGCATACGAATCGTAGCTTATTGCTTTTTAAATGCATGTTCTCTATTTAAAAATGCATCCATATGCGGCCATATGGCCTTGAAATGTGCGGTTGCATCCAAATCAGTGCTTGTTTCGTGCTTTGCTGAAAGTAGGATGAATCTATGAAAGAAAAAGAGTTAACGGTTATCGGCCATATTGAAGAACTTAGAAAACGAATCATCATCGTTTTGATTTTCTTTCTTTTTGCTTTAATTGCAGGCCTTTTTTTAGCACGGCCGCTCGTTTTATTTTTGCAAGCCGCGCCTGAAGCTGCACATATTCCAATGAATGCGTTTAAGCTGACCGATCCATTGTCTGTTTATTTTAAATTTGCATTTCTCGCGGCAATGATTTTAACTTCGCCGCTCGCACTTTACCAAATATGGGCATTTATCAGCCCTGGATTGTATCCACATGAACGAAAAGTGACGCTTGCATATATTCCGATCAGTGTGCTGCTGTTTTTAGGCGGTTTGGCTTTTTCTTACTTTTTGCTGTTCCCGCTCGTCATTCATTTTATTGGCCGATTATCGGATCTGATGAACATAACGGAAATGTACGGAATAAATGAATATTTTTCTTTTTTATTTCGTATGACCATTCCGTTTGGGTTTTTGTTTCAGTTTCCCGTCATTATTATGTTTCTGACACGGTTGGGCATTTTAACGCCGATGTTTTTAGTGAAAATTCGCAAATACGCATATTTTGTGCTGCTTGTCATTGCCGGCCTCATTACGCCTCCCGAACTGATTTCACACCTTATGGTGACGGCGCCGCTGTTTCTTTTATATGAAATCAGCATTCTCATTTCACGATTCAGCTACAAAAAGGTGTTAAAAGCGCAGCTTAAGCAAGAAAATGAAGAGCTGATGCAAGAATAGTTTTACGGGTAAACATCTCCAAACGGAGATGTTTGATTGTTTATAAACACGGATCAAAGCCGGAGGGTTGATTGGAAGTGCCGCTGCATTGCATCCGCTTCTACATGTGTGCAGTTTAAAGGTCCAAAGAAGATGATGCCCAAACGCTGGATGACGGAGGCAGCGCAGCTGCTGTATGAGCAAAGAAATAAAATAATTGGCAAAGGTGCGCAAACCGCTGCTGTAAAATATTTTAACAAACTAGAGCAAGACAGCTTTGAACCGTGCAGCAAAGAGACTTGAACGGAGGATGGGCCTCCGTTTTTCTTATGGTGGTCTTGCTGTTTCCGTGTTATAGTGAAAAGAGCAGGCACTTTGGGAGAGTGAATCATGAAGGCACCTTCGCAAAAATGGATGGTTGTTGTTACGGTTCTGCTCGGTACGTTCACTGTCATTTTAAACAATAGTTCACTCAATCCAGCCATTCCGAGATTTATGGAAATTTTTCAAGCGGATGCCGTCGCTGCGAGCTGGATTATCACCATTTTTATGCTGACGACTGGAATGACTCTGCCTTTGACCGGCTATCTCGGAGAACGCTTTGGGAAAAAACAAGTGTATTTAACCGGGCTGGGCATGTTTATCATTGCGTCGTTAATGGGTTCTTTTGCATGGAGTTTAAGTTCGATTATTTTTTTTCGCAGTCTGCAGGGAATCGCTGGCGGACTGATGATGCCGCTTTCGATGGCGCTGATTTTCGATGAGTTTCCGAAAAATGAACGCGGGCTGGCGACCGGAATTTGGGGAATTGCGGCAATGATGGCTCCAACCATCGGGCCGACAATTGGCGGATTGGTCATTGAGTTTGGAAGCTGGCATTGGCTTTTTTTAATGAATATTCCGACAGGTTTGCTCGGCTTTTTATTGGGGCTGAGATTTTTATCTTCAACGAAAAGCAATGCGTCCTTGCGTTTTGATGCGGTTGGCTTTATTACCGTCACGGCAGGGCTTGGAAGCCTTTTGTATGCGCTTGGGAGAATTTCAACATTGGCTGATTTGGCTTCAACGGTTAATCTTTCGCTTTTGGCCGCTGGTGCTGTTTTGCTTGTTGCATTTGTCTTTTATGAGTTGAGGCAGCCTGAGCCGCTGCTTCAATTAACGATTTTTAAAGCGCCGACTTATCGATACAGCATTGCGATTGCCAGCGTGCAATCGATCGGACTGTTTTCAGGGATCCTGCTTATTCCATTGCTCGTTCAAATGGTTTACGGATATGGTCCAATAACGACTGGCCTCGTTTTTTTGCCGTCCGCTTTATTCACTGGAATTTTTATGACGGTTGCAGGCCGGATTCTCGACCGCAAAGGGCCGAAAGGTGTAATTACAGCGGGTCTAATCATTACGGGAATCAGCACATTAATGCTCGGCATGCTTTCGTTGGATTCGCCGCTTTGGGTGATTTTTATTTTAATGATGCTGCGGGGAATGGGGCTTGGTTTGTCCAATATGCCTGCAACGACGGCAGGTTTAAATGCAATTCCGGATCATCTTGTTTCACAAGGCTCAGCAATGAACAACGTGATGAGGAGAGTGAGCTCTTCACTTGCTATAGTGATTGCTTCCATTTACTTTGAAGTTCGGAGGGCGCACTTGTTTGCCGCGGGAATGTCAACGGAACTGAGCAGTTTGCAAGCGTTAAATGAAGGCTTTTTAATGATTGGCATTCTTGTATTGTTGATGATCCCTGCGGGATTAAAAATGCAAAAGCCGAGAGAAGTTCGCGTCAGAAGCTGACGGAAAAATGAAAAAAGCTCTGACAAGGGGCTTATTTTTTGTGCGAGCCTGCAAGGAGGAATGTGGAAGGTGTAAAATTCCTCAAACCAAGAGATTCCTGCTTTTTTATGCGGTTTTCTGTTAATAACTAAAAAGGCAGCGAATCTGCCAAACATGATGCGATTACAATCCGCCCATGATGATTTGCATGTGCTGTTCAAGCTCTCGAATTTCTTTTTCCAAATCAATGATCTTGTCATAGTTCAGCGTGACAAGAGTAGCAAAAGCATTCATCACGATATGTGTGATGATCGGGACGAGCAGCCGCTTCGTTTTAATGTATAGAAAAGCAAATGTCGCCCCCATGGATGTATATATAAGCAAATGCTCAAGCTCGCCGTGAACGATTCCAAAAATAAACGAGCTGATGAGGACTGAAATCCAAAAGTTAAACCGCTTATACAACGCGCCAAAAATGACTTTGCGAAAGACGATTTCTTCTAAAATGGGTCCAATAATGATAAAAACGGCAAAAAATGCGGGAAAGGATTTTGCAATTTCAACCAGCTGCTTCGTATTTTCTGACCCTGTTTCTATATCAAACAATGCCATTTCAATGAGGCCGGCAATTCCTTGCACAAAAAATGCCAAAAACACGCCGAAAACCACCCAGGCAATTGACATCCCCAATGGCATGCGATCTCTCGATTGAAAAGGATATTCTTTCGTTTTATTGGTTAAAATGAGTATAGGAATCAACGCCGCAGCGAAGCTGATTAAACTCCATAATGCAATGGCTTGAATTGATGCGATTTCATCCGTCAAACGAAGTGCATATAAGAGCGGCAGGCCGATGATACCGGAAAGCTGCATGAGGATATAAATGACAAGAATCCACCAATACTGTTTATGCATGAAAGCAGGCTCTCTCCTTTTGACTGCGGGTCTCATTCGAACCCATTGCTTTTAACAATTGACGATGCCATTGTAACACATGTGCATATGAAATGCCTAATATGCGCCAGCAAAGGGTTTATAACCTGCAATGAAAAAAATTGATAAGAATGCTTGCAAAAAAAAAATTTATCTTTTAATATAGTAGGTGGATTTAGCACTCAACATGCACGAGTGCTAACAATTTGGTTGATGAACAAAAATTAAGGAGGGTGTTTCAAGTGTTGAAGCCTTTAGCAGATCGCATTTTGATCGAAACGGTTGAATCTGAAGAAAAAACGGCAAGCGGTATCGTATTGCCTGATTCCGCAAAAGAAAAGCCTCAGGAAGGTCGTGTTGTCGCTGTCGGACCAGGACGCGTAACAGACAAAGGTGAACGCATTCCACTTGAAGTGAAAGAAGGCGACAATGTGATTTTCTCAAAATATTCGGGTACAGAAGTAAAATATGATGGGAAAGAGTATTTGATTTTGCGTGAAAGCGATGTGCTTGCTGTATTGAATTAAAATTGGGGAAGATGGCGTAGTTTTGCAGCTGCGTCTATAGCAGATTCGAGTTTTCGAATGAAAATATGCAATTCGCATGCTGAGACGAAGCGATTGCTAGCTGCGTCCTAGCTTTTGTGTTTTTTACAAACTGAAACTACATATTTTTGAGGAGGGTGTTTTTTAGATGGCTAAAGAAATCAAATTCAGTGAAGACGCGCGCCGCAGCATGCTTGATGGTGTGAATGCGCTGGCGAATGCAGTAAAAGTTACATTGGGGCCAAAAGGCCGTAATGTTGTTTTAGAAAAATCATTTGGATCTCCGCTCATTACAAACGACGGTGTAACGATTGCAAAAGAGATTGAGCTTGAAGATAAATTTGAAAATATGGGTGCGAAGCTTGTTGCTGAAGTGGCAAGCAAAACGAATGATGTAGCTGGCGATGGTACTACGACAGCAACTGTTCTCGCACAAGCAATGATTCGCGAAGGATTGAAAAACGTTACATCTGGCGCCAACCCCATGGTCATCCGCAAAGGAATTGAAAAAGCAACGAAAGCAGCGGTTGAAGAATTGAAAAAGATTTCTCAGCCAATTGAAGGAAAAGAATCCATTGCACAAGTTGCTGCGATCTCTTCTTCTGATGAAGAAGTCGGCAAACTCATTGCTGAGGCAATGGAGCGCGTTGGAAATGACGGCGTCATTACTATCGAAGAATCTAAAGGTTTTGAAACAGAGCTTGAAGTTGTAGAAGGAATGCAATTTGACCGCGGCTATGCATCGCCATACATGGTGACAGATTCTGATAAAATGGAAGCGGTCCTCGAAGATCCATACATTTTAATTACGGATAAAAAGATTTCTAACATTCAGGAAGTATTGCCGATCCTCGAACAAGTCGTCCAGCAAAGCAAGCCAATTTTAATCATTGCTGAAGATGTAGAAGGCGAAGCACTTGCAACGCTTGTGGTTAACAAACTTCGCGGCACATTCAACGCAGTAGCGGTGAAAGCGCCTGGATTTGGCGATCGTCGCAAAGCGATGCTTGAAGATATCGCAATCTTAACAGGCGGCGAAGTCATTTCTGAAGATCTTGGACTTGACTTGAAAAATGCACAAATTTCACAGCTTGGCCGTGCATCTAAAGTCGTTGTTACAAAAGACGATACAACGATTGTTGAAGGTGCAGGCGACTCCGAGCAGATTGCAAGCCGTGTCAACCAAATCAAAGCTCAGCTTGAAGAAACAACTTCTGAATTCGATAAAGAAAAGCTGCAAGAGCGTCTTGCAAAACTTGCTGGCGGCGTAGCGGTGATCAAAGTGGGCGCTGCGACTGAAACTGAATTAAAAGAACGCAAGCTCCGCATTGAAGACGCGCTTAGCTCGACTCGCGCTGCAGTTGAGGAAGGCATTGTTTCCGGAGGAGGCACAGCGCTTGTTGATGTGCTCAAATCACTTAAGGTTGAAGCGGAAGGCGATGAATTAACAGGCGTTAACATTGTACTTCGCGCGCTTGAAGAGCCGGTTCGCCAAATTGCGGACAACGCTGGCGTCGAAGGCTCCGTTATTGTTGAGCGCTTAAAAAGCGAAGAACCAGGAGTCGGCTACAACGCGGCTACAGGCGAATGGGTAAACATGATTGAAGCTGGAATTGTTGACCCAACAAAAGTGACGCGTTCTGCACTGCAAAATGCAGCCTCTGTATCTGCAATGTTCCTCACAACAGAAGCAGTGGTTGCTGACAAGCCAGAAGAAAACGCTGGCGGCGGAATGCCAGGCGGCGGAATGCCGGACATGGGCGGCATGATGTAATATTCCGACCGAAAATATAAAGGATTGAGGGCTGTTTTTACAGCCCTCTCGTTGTTTCTAATTTGAGTTTTTGAATTGCCCACCCGTTTAAATAGTTTGAATGTAAAAAACCTATTGTTTAGCGCATAGATCTTGATAAAATCAGCAGCTTCCATCGGCAATCAACAATTTTTAGGATTCGAAGATTCCGCTTGCTTCTGCCAGATATTCGACTAAGTGAACAGCACGCAATTTCCCTTGCAGTTTTTCGCGTTCGATGCCTAATTTCAATTGAATTAAACATCCAGGATTGGTCGTAATGACAGTTGCAGCTTCAGTGTCTTTTACATCTTTCATTTTTTTATTCAATATCTTCATCGATTCATCATAATTTACGATGTTGTAAATTCCTGCTGAACCACAGCACATATCCCTATCGTTCATTTCGATCAATTCTACATTCGGAATGCTTTGAATTAACTGAAGAGGCTCTTTTGTTACTTTTGTAACATTGGTCATATGGCAGGAACGTTGATAGGTCACCCTTTCGGGCATGCGCTTTTTCGTTTGAACGCCTCCGCCTAAAACAAGGATTTGAGAGATATCTTTTATTTTTTCCGAAAAATGTTTTGCACGTTCAGCCCATAATGCATCATCCGCCAGCAATCGATCATATTCGAAAAGCATGGCTCCGCATCCGCCTGCATTATTGACAATAAAGTCTACTTCTTCCATTTCGAAAGCAGCAATATTCTTTTTGGCCAAATTTTTGCTTTGTTCTTCTTCTCCAGCATGTAAATGCAATGCTCCACAACAGGTTTGATTCTCTATGACAATGACGTCACAACCTGCCTCTGAAAGTAGCTTGATGGAAAGCTCGTTAATTTTTCGAAACATCGCATCCATCACACAACCTAAAAAGAAGGCAACCGTATATTTTTTCTTTCCTTTAGCAGGAGTCATCCGAGGGAGATTTGAACGTCCCCGCGGGGATGCCGCAGCTGGAGCTATCGCTTCGAGCTCACGCAAACGGGAAGGCAATATGTTCATTAGCCTGCTGGTTCTTGCCAATTTTTGAATGCCGCTTTTTTCATAAAGCCACAAGGAATTGCCAAGAAAATTCATCGCTTTGCGGCTAGGAAACACTTTTTTGAATAAAGTATTGCGAACGGCTCGAATCGGAAAGGAAAACTTTTTGCGCCGTGTGATTGCTGCTTTTGCAGCTTCAAAAAGAATTCCGTATTCAACCCCTGTAGGGCAAGCGGTTTCACATGCGCGGCAGCCGAGGCACAAATCGATCGGTTCTTCAAGAGCGGATAAATCTGCAATTCTTCCTTCGCCAACCATTTTGATCAAATGAATTCGTCCTCTCGGGGAATGGGTTTCTTTGCCCATTGTGGCGTATGTTGGACATACTGGCAAACAGTAGCCGCATTGAATGCAGCGGTTTGTTTTTTCATAGTTCAGTTCTTTTTTCAATGGCTCAAGGTCTTTATTCATTCTCTTAACACCAACTTTTGACCGGGTTCGGGAAAAATCTTTCCTGGGTTCATAATGTTATTTTTATCCCAGGCTCGTTTCATTCTTTTCATCATTTCCAAGCCTGCGGTACCCAATTCCATTTCCATAAATGGAGCTTTCATTGTTCCGATGCCATGTTCTCCTGACAAAGTGCCTCCCAATTCCACCGTTGTTTTAAAAATTTCCGCGATCGCCTGTTCGACACGCAGCATTTCTTCTTTATCGGATTTGTCAGCAATAATATTTGGATGCAGGTTTCCATCCCCAGCATGACCAAAAACGACAAGGTGTAAATTATACTTCTTTTTAATTTCCTGAAGCCGATAACACATTTCAGGTATTTTACTTAGAGGAACAGTTGCATCTTCTGAAATTTTTGTTGGTTTCATTTGAACAATTGCTGGAGACACGAGTTTCCGCGCTTTCCATAATTCTTCCGCTTCCGATTTAGATTCGGGAATGCGAACGTTTTTTGCCCCGATTTCTCTGCAGACTTTTGCTGCTTTGGCCGCTTCATCGGCAACGGCAGCGGGATGTCCATCAAGTTCAATAAGAACGAGTGCTTCGGCGTTTTTTGGAAGGCCAATCGGCTGATAATTTTCTACGGCGGCAATTGAAGCATTATCCATCAGTTCCATTTTCGACGGCAGAATTCCAGAAGTAAGAATTTTTGAAATTGCTTTTCCAGCATCTGCAAGGCTATCAAAAATAGCCATTACAGTTTCTGATGCGGGTGGTTTTGGAATCAGGCGCAAGATGGCTTTTGTGATGATTCCCAGAGTGCCTTCGGAACCGACAATCAATTTGGTTAAATCATATCCCGTTACGTTTTTCATTGTTCGACCGCCTGTCTGGATAATTTCTCCCTGCGGCGTGATCACTTCCAACCCAATGACATAGTCCTTGGTTACTCCATACTTCAATCCCCGTGGACCGCCTGAGTTTTCTGCCAAATTTCCTCCTATAGTGGAGATATGAGAACTGCTTGGATCTGGAGGATACATCAATCCTTTCTTTTCAGCTGCCTCGTGAATGCTCGATGTCAGCACTCCAGGCGAGACAACAGCAATCAAATCTTCTTCATGAATTTCGAGCAAATCATCCATAACCGACAAATCGAAAACCATTCCTCCTTTGATCGGGAGGGGCCCTCCGCTTAAAGAAGTAGCATGTCCCCGTGGATAGACTGGAATTTTCTCCCGGTTTGCTAATTTTACCAAATCAGCCAGTTCTTTCACGCTTTTCGTTTGAATGACCACATCCGGCAAATAGGTGCCAAACGAGCCATCAAATGAATAGCTGTAGCGATCGGATTCATTTGCCAAGACTCTGCCAGTTTTTACAATTGATTCAATTTCTCTCAGTTGTGCAGATGATATCGTTTTCATCGGCTGAGTTTCCCTTTCTTTGATCTTCTTTCTTCTTTCATAAAGTTAAAGAAGCAAGCTTAATTTTTTTTCTGCATTTTTTAGATGGATGGCTGATTGAATTCTTGCCAATTCAGGTTCTTCCATTTCAATGGCTGAAAGAATGTTCCGATGTTCCTTTAGCGCTGCTTTTCGTCTTTGTTTTAATTTCAAATTTGGTTTTAGCGTGATTTTTAGCGCTCTTTCATATAGAGCGGATAAATTCTCCATCATTTGAATCATAATTGGGTTTTGTGTCGCTTGAATGATGGAAGAATGGAATTCGATATCGGCTTTCTGGCCGGTTTTTTCTTCATCATTGCATTCAATTTCAAGCCGTTTTAAGGCGTTCCGCATCTGTTGTAATTGTTCCGGTGTTCTTCTGAGCGCTGCTAAATAAGCTGCTTCAGGCTCTAAAATTTTTCTCATTTCAAATAAATGTTTGATGATATCGGCATCATCTTGTTCAATTCGGATATGATGCAGCAAAGAAGTGGCAGCGTTTTCCTCAACGTAGCTGCCTCCTCCTTGACGTGAGGTGATAACTCCTGCGGCTCTCAAAACGCTAAGCGCCTCTCTGATTGGGATTCTACTGACACCAAAATGTGCTGCCAATTCCATTTCTGACGGCAATTTAGAACCTGGAGGAAATTTCCCATGTTCGATCATTTTTAACAATTCACGAGAAATCGCTTGCGATACAGTAGTTTTATTCCTCACGCCATCTCACCTCTGAAATAGTAGCTTGTAATACAAATTTTATGATTGTTCGTATGGCAAGTCAACGAAATAATTTCAAAAATATGGAATAGGGTTGAAAATCTTAATTACTCAAGTGTTGTGTTATTAGCGAAGAAAGTAATTTTAAGTTTATCTTGAAAATCATTACGCATACTTGTAATACAAGTCAAAGCGCATACTTTTACGAGCACAAATTTTGAGGGGATGTGTCTTTCATCGTTTAGCAGGATGATATGATCGGCTTTATTTCGCTGAAAAATTACGAAAGGGTTGTTACACTTGTATGGAATTAAGCGATTTTTTATTAACGCAATGAATCATCGAAAAATTGCACCGATGTGTGGAAAGCGTGCCGTTTGATGAGTAGGCAAAAAAACGGATTCATCTTTTCACGATATTATTTTTTGAATGATGGGGACGGCTTTTTAAAAGTGCTGTTTTCCAAATCACCGCTTGCCTGCTTTGGTACGGGTGCATTGGACAATGGACACGATCTTCGTCGCAAAATTTTGAATTCCACGGAAAAAGTTATTTTCGTATAAAAGAGCTTGAACAACAAAAAAGCGGGTTTAAAGAAAAAGTGTTTCAGTTGTATTTTGAAACGAAGGAAGGAAAATTTTCATAAGGAAAACCGAATGAAATGACTCCTTGGTCGGAATCAAATATTATTCAAATAAAACTTTAAGCTTTGGCTTGCGGCTTTTTGCCTGTTTCTTTTCATTGGAGACTTCCTATAAAATGAAGACAAGAAAAGTTCAGTGTGGCTTGGGATTGGACGGCAGCAATAAAAATTATATTTTAACACGAATGAATCGTTGTTGATTGAACAGGAAAGAAAGGGTGGTGCAACTTTAGCATGATGCAGCTTCTCATAATTGTTCTGCCTGCTGTCTTGCATTTTGTAAAAGAAGCGTTGGCGTCATCCGTTTCACTTTGTTGGCAGCTAAATGAGCGTTTTTGGCGGTGATTCCAATTGCAGCAAATGATGAGAGCGTGTTTTGCAGCGTCAGCAAACGAAAAAACGGCTGCTTGTATGGCATTCTTAAGCATTTGATGTGGAGGAGACGAATGATTCGGATTTTATTGGCAGAAGATCAAGTGATGGTCAGGCAAGGATTGAAAATGATGATCGAATCGGATGAAGAAATGAAGGTTACTGGGGAAGCGGGCAATGGAAAAGAAGCCGTCCTTCTTTGCGAAAAACAAACATTTGACATTGTCATTCTTGATATCCATATGCCGGTGATGGATGGCATTGAAGCGGCGAAAACGATTCATTTGCGGTGGCCGGATACAAAAATATTGATTTTAACAACGGTTGATGATTGTCACTATGTTTTGGAATCTTTAAAGATAGGAGTGAGCGGCTACATTTTAAAAACATGCGATAAGTTTTTTCTTCTTCGTTCAATTCGCAGTGCATTGTCAGGCGGGCTGTTAATTGAAGAGCACGTAGCGGCTAAAGTCTTGCCTGTATTAATGAAGAAACAAGAACTTCTTGAAGCCGATCCCTCGTTAACTCCAAGAGAACGGGATATTTTGAAATGCATTGGGGAAGGTTTGAGCAATCGAGAAATTGCTGAGAGGCTTGCGATTTCTGTGGGAACGGTGAAGAACAACACAAGCCAAATTTTAAGCAAATTGGATTTGCGGGATCGAACGCAGCTGGCGATTTATGCGATTCGGCATCAATTGGTTTGAAGGCGTTTCGGCGGCTGATTCGATGTCAGTATCCAAAACGAATGCGGTACCAAAATAAATGATGAAAGTAATGGTTTTTATCGTTGGCAGTGACTGGAGACAGTGGATGCACTGTTTCTTTTTTTTTACATTTGAAATGACAAAGCGCTTTATTTAAAAAGGAGGTGTTCAATGAAAAAGAGAGCGCCGGCGATTCGTTGAAAGCATTTATGCTGACTGCAAAAAATGTTTGGTTTCGCGTAAATCAGTCCATAAGATTTTTGAAAAACGATCCATTTGTTTGTACATGGCATCCGCAATCTCTGAACTTTTGTTTGGCTGGCAAAGGAAGAGCAGCATGTCTCAGAAATGCTGACAATCAATATCCATTTTTTTAGGAGGAGCTTGAATGATAAAAAAATCGCTGCGCAATGTGTGTTTCTTTGTATTAGTGTTGGTGTGCACATTCGTTCTAAGTTTTGAAGGCGCAAACGCAGCCCATTCGGCCGCTGACGTTCTGCAAGAAATTGACACAGTGGACGGGCAAAAATATTCACCAGACAAACATAAAAACCTTGCTGGAATCGTCGTGGAAGTTCATGATCAGGGCGAAAGGGTGCTCGGTTTTTCAACACCGCAAAAACTAGAAGCTTATCACCAGCAAGTGATCGAACGTTCAGCGAATGAAACGATCGAGCTCATGGCAACAAAAAGACATTATTTTTATGAACATACATCCAATCATAATTACGGCAATTCTATTGCATTGGATTCTGGCAAAAGCTTGCCGTATGTAGGCTATCCATATGGGAGCTATTGGAACGATCGCATCTCTGCCGTTGGCGTTGCTGCTAATGCCTGGGTTCGGCTTTATCAGCATGCGAATTATCGCGGCTATTCCGTTACAATTAGAAATACGGGCGTGCGTCAATATTTTACCAACTTAACTTCCTGGAGAATGCCTAACGGCCAAACATGGAATGATCAAACTTCATCGATCCAGACTGGAAATTACTAAAAAAGAGCATAAAAAACAGGGGCTGTTCAGAAAGCCGCGGCGATGCGATTTTCTGTGACAGCCTTTTTTTTTGAAAGAGAAAAATTTTATCTGAAAAATGACGCGGAGGAACAATATAATGCGATCATTCACTCATTTCATGGGCAGCGCGTGTCTTGATTTGAGTTGCTCAAGCCGCTGATAGCTGCTTGCTTTGTTAGGTGAGAACAAGAGGTTTCCCATTATCATTTACAGAAAATAAAGATGTGCATTGAAACGCATTTTCACAGTCAGTTCTTGAAACATTTATTTATCCCGCTGTTCACATGCCAAAAAATTTCCTCGCGTCGCGTTTTTAAACTCTTTATCTGCAATTTTTCCAATTTTATTCCTCTTCCGCTTGATTTAAATGAAATGGTAATGATAGCCATTTTTACGCCCCCTCGAAAAGATCCATTCCATTCTCAATTACCATTCGTGCAAATGAAAAAACGAAAATTTTTACTGGCATGGATTTGTGAAAAACATGCAAAATAAGGTTTAAATTGATGGATTAAGGAAAAAACATAAATAAACATATTTTTTGAAATCATGATAAATATTATATTACGGTAAATAAAAGGGCATTCTAATGTTGTGCTAATTTATTTTGAAATATTAATAGCTCGCAGGATTCATACAATGTTCACAAATTGAGACTTGGATTAAAGCCAAAAGACTTGAAAAAAATAAAAATGTCTATATAATAATAATTACAACATTGTAATAACTTTATTATAATGTTGATATAAAAAAAATATATTATCAATATAGGAGGAAGAGAAATGTCGCTAATTGGAAAACAAGTTGAACCATTTAAGCTTCATGCATTTCAAAAAGGAGAGTTTCTCGAAGTAACGGAAGAGGATTTTAAAGGCAAGTGGAGCATCCTTTGCTTCTATCCGGCAGACTTTACTTTCGTTTGCCCAACGGAGCTGGAAGATCTTCAAGATCATTACGAAACGTTTAAAGAGCTCGGAGTTGAAGTTTATTCTTGTTCAGCCGACACACATTTCACACATAAAGCATGGCATGATCATTCAAAAGCCATCAGCAAAATCGAGTACATTATGATTGGCGATCCATCACATAAATTGATCAACATGTTCGATGTTCTTGATGAAGAGGCAGGCCTTGCCCAACGCGGAACGTTTATCATTGATCCAGACGGCGTGATTCAAGCTGCTGAAATCAACGCAGACGGCATTGGCCGCGATGCAAGCACGCTGATTAACAAAATTAAAGCGGCGCAATATGTGCGCAACAACCCTGGCGAAGTTTGCCCTGCAAAATGGGAGGAAGGCGGAGAAACGCTTAAGCCAAGCTTGGATCTTGTCGGCAAAATTTAAGAGATAGTATAACTTAAGGAGTAGATAACGGATGATTTTAGATGAAGAATTGAAAGCGCAGCTCTCCCAATATCTCGACATGATGGAGGGAGAGGTGCTCCTTAAAGTGAGCGCCGGCGATGACAAAACGTCAAAAGATATGCTATCTCTTGTTGATGAGCTCGCAACGTTGTCTTCAAAAATTAAAGTGGAACATGCGAAGCTTGAAAGAACGCCAAGCTTTAGCGTCAACCGCATGGATGAGGACACCGGCATCGTATTTGCCGGTGTCCCGCTTGGTGAAGAATTTACGTCTCTAGTCTTGGCCTTGCTTCAGGTGAGCGGCAGACCGCCTAAAGTTGATGAAGAAGTTATTGAGCAGATTAAACAGATCGAAGGCGAGCATCATTTTGAGACATATGTAAGCCTTTCTTGCCATAACTGTCCAGTCGTCGTGCAAGCCTTGAATGTCATGAGTGTATTGAATCCGAACATTACGCACACGATGATTGATGGGGCAGTGTATAAAGAAGAAGCTGAAAGCAAAGATGTCATGGGCGTACCGACAATTTATCTCAATGGCGAATTGTTCGGAAATGGCCGCATGACGATTGAAGAAATTTTGGCTAAGCTTGGAAGCGAGCCTGATCCGTCTCAATTTGAAAATAAAGATCCGTTTGATGTCCTCGTTATCGGCGGAGGGCCGGCTGGCGCAAGTGCAGCGGTTTATGCAGCCCGCAAAGGCGTGCGAACCGGCATTGTAGCCGAGCGTTTCGGCGGCCAAGTGCTGGATACGCTGGGCATTGAAAACTTCATTAGTGTGAAGCGCACCGAAGGGCCGAAACTTGCCGCCAGTCTTGAAGAGCACGTCAAAGATTACGATGTGGACATTATGAATTTGCAGCGCGCCAAACGGCTGCAGAAAAAGGATCTGATTGAAGTAGAGCTTGAAAACGGCGCTGTGCTGAAAAGCAAAACCGTCGTCATTTCCACTGGCGCTCGCTGGCGGAATATCGGGGTGCCGGGTGAGAAAGAGTTCAAAAACAAAGGAGTGGCATATTGTCCGCATTGTGACGGACCGATGTTCGAAGGGAAGCATGTTGCCGTCATCGGTGGTGGAAACTCAGGAATTGAAGCGGCGATTGACTTGGCTGGAATTGTCAAGCACGTGACGGTTATTGAATTCATGCCTGAGTTAAAAGCGGACCAAGTATTGCAGGAAAATCTCCATAAACTTCCGAATGTCACCGTCATCAAAAATGCGCAGACGAAAGAAATTACCGGAACCGATAAGGTGAATGGCCTTACGTACATCGATCGGGCCACCGAAGAAGAACACCATATCGAACTCGACGGCGTTTTTGTCCAAATCGGCCTCGTTCCAAATACGGAATGGCTGGACGGGACAGTCGAGCGCAATCGCTTCGGCGAAATCATCGTTGACGAACGCGGCGCAACCAATATTCCGGGCGTCTTTGCAGCAGGAGACTGTACGGATAGCGCCTACAAACAAATTATCATTTCAATGGGCTCCGGTGCAACGGCTGCTTTGGGAGCATTCGACCATTTGATTCGAAACAAATAGAAAAAAGCTACAGTGACATGTTGCGTCATTGTAGCTTTTTTGCTAGGCTTCCTTTTTTGGAAAAATCTTATAGCTGAAGCTGATGAAAAAATCAATGATTAAAACGATGGACCAGATGAATAAAATGCGAATCAATTCAAACGTCTGCTCCAGATTCTGAATGTATAAAACGATCAACAAAAGAAAACAGGCTCCGATCAGCCAGGCCAGGAAATGGCGGTACCAGCCCTGGCGCTCCAGCTTGGCATATTCCTTGCCGTATACTTTCTTTTTTTGAGGCTTTTCCCCGTTCGCAAACCGGTAGGCAAAATGCTGGTCGGCCCAATGAATCATCTTTTTTCCAAAGGCGATGCTCACTCCCAGATAAACGGCAGCCAAACCATGAAAAGTATTTGCCGATGCGCCGTTTTTTAAATCAAAAACAACGAAAATCAAAAGCGCCAAGTCGACGAACGGCGTGCAGTAAAGCAAAACGCTCCCCAGTTTCTTTTTTTGCAAAAGGTATCTCGCTGAAAGTCCGCTTAAAACAAAAATCCAGAAAGCAATTTCGCATGCAAGGATCATGAAACCGACGATGGCAACCACTTCCCTTTTTCTTTTTTTAATACAGTTGTGCTAAAAAAATAATAGCCGATTTTTTTATTTAATACAAGTGTGTTAAAATAAAAATATGCCAAAAATCGTTGATCATGAATCGCGTAAAATCCGCATTGCTGAAGCGACGTGGGAAGTTATTGTTGAAGATGGGCTGGAGCATGCAACGGTGAGGAAAATCGCTAAAAAGGCAAGGCTGTCTGTTGGTTCCTTGCGCAACACGTTTCCAACTCAATCTGATTTATTGCAATATTCGATGCAGCTTGTCTCTGAGCGCGTGCGCAAACGCATTGAATCGAAACGCTATGATGGCGCTCCTCTGGACGCGGTCTTGGCGTTGTTTTCAGAGTTTTTGCCAGCCGATGATGAAAGAAAAATCGAAATGGAGGTTTGGTTTGTTTTTTCAGCCAAGACGCTGACCGATCCGAAGTTAAAAACGCTGTTTAAAAAAGTGTACCACGATATGCATGGACTGTTTCGAGAGGTGCTGCTCAAGTTGAAGTCAGCGGGCTGCCTGAAAGAAAATTTCGATTTGGAAATCGAAGCGACCCGGCTTCATACGCTCATTGATGGCCTCGGCATCCATTATTTATTGTATCCAGAAAAGATGACGCATGAGAAAATGATGAACGCGCTGCAGTTTCATTTGCAGTCCATATGCAAATCATGAGGCTGCCGGTGAAAACTGAAGAGAACATCGGTGCGGATGGGCGAGCCGGGTTCGTTTCGGGAAAGGGTTGATCCATACAGAAAAATTCTTGATGGGTTTTTATTGGCTGAAGCGGCCGCCAAATTTTTTACGAACAGATGGCGGCTAATATTTTTTGGATGGCGAAAATGCTGTCGTCTTTTCGAAACTGTTTGTCGATGGCGGGATTTTCGGAACCGGAAATCCAAATTTTTAATTCAGCATCCAAATCAAATCGACCAGCCGTTTCAATGCTGAAGTGCGAAATGCTTTTATACGGATACGAATGGTATTCGATCTTTTTTCCAGTGAGTCCCTGTTTGTCAACGAGAATTAAGCGTTTGTCGGTAAAAACAATGAGATCGCGAATCAGTTTGAAAGCGGCTTCCACTTTTTCTTTTTCGATTAAAATCGGCTTTAGCTCTGATTTTACTTCTTGAATATCCACTGTCGATGCGTTTCCTAACAATCCGTCAATCAGACCCATGAAACACTCCCCCCTTTTTAATTCTTTTCATTTATCTTATGGGAAGGCGCTTCTTTTTTAAAGCTTTTTTTACTAGAAATTTTCAGTATGAGCGAATGCCGGCCATTGGCATGCTGACCCATTTTGGCAAAAGCCAGGCTGGAACGGCTTTATCGTAAAGCTGGTTTAACAGAAAAAGGAAAGCCATGTTGGCGGCTAGGCTTTGAGGAGAACATGTCAGGCTCAGGATGCGGGGATATCAACTTACGATTGAAATGGTGCGCCGATTGAGTGCATGAAGACGAGACGACGGGAACCAAATGATTCAAAAGTGCCGGGAATTCAGGGGAATGCCTTAGAAAAAGCCGCTCTTTCCAAAGGCAGCGAAGCTCCTGGAAAGAGCGGCTTGGCGCTGCCCTCAAAGCAGCGCATCTGAGTAAATGAAGAATCAATTTTTGCGATATTATTGCAGTTCACTGGATGGAATAATCCAAATCGCTTTTCCTGATTTAAACGGATCACTGAAATGCAATTGATATTCTTCGGATTGCGGAACATCAAAAGGAATATCACCGCGCAAACTGCCGCCGGGTTCAACTGAACCGTCTAATTGCCCTTTCGTTCCTTCCAATAAAATTGTTGTCGAATATG
>CALKAO010000100.1 GCA_937983115.1 uncultured Caryophanales bacterium | reverse complement strand
TTATTGATTATTCTATTTTGAAAATTGTTAAAAAATTTAATATAATACAAATAGAGTTAAAATAGATGAAAAGGAGGTATGCCAGCGATGCTATTGACAGACTTGATGCAGCAAAACATTGAAAAATACGGCGAATACCCTTTTTTGTATTTTGGGGATAAAGCGATTACCAACGTAGAAACCGCCGAGTATGCAGGCAAATTTGCAGCGGTGCTAAAAAAGTATCGCATTGAAAAAGGGGATCGCATTCTTGTTTGCATGCCGAACTGTCCAGACGTCATTTTTGCGTATCAAGGAATTATGCGCATAGGCGCGATTGTCATTCCTGTCATGTTTTTGCTTCATCAACAAGAAATTCATTATATTTTAAAAGATTCTGAGGCAAAAGCAGTCATCACATCAAACATGCTTTATTCAAAGGTGAAAAAAGCATGCGAAGGCTTGGCGGCGCGCCCCAAAATTTTTGTTGTGGATGAAGTGGATGATGATGAAGCGATTAACGTCTATGCTGAAGCGGAAAGCCTTGAACCGGTTGAAGCGGGCGAGCCGGCAGCAGAAAACGATGTAGCCGTCATTTTATATACGTCGGGTACGACTGGAAAGCCAAAAGGAGTGATGCTCACGCATAAAAATCTGTACTCGAATGCAGAGACTTCCGCTTCATTGCAGACGGATGAGGAACGCGGAACGACGCTTGGCGTGCTCCCGCTTGCTCACGTTTACGGATTCACTGTGTCAAATGCTTGCTTTTTGCTTGGAGCTTCCATTGTTATTTTTTCTATGTTCAATGTCGAAGAAGTGTGCAAAGCCATTGAAAAACATCGGGTTAAAGGCTTTAGCGCGGTCCCTGCCATGATTCATGCGATGTTGACGAGCCCGGTTACAGAAAAGTATGATTTATCCAGCCTTGAGAGCATCGGCTCAGGATCAGCGCCGATTCCCGTTGCTCTGATTGAAGGGTTTAAAAAGAAATTCAATGCCGATGTTCTTGAAGGATATGGTTTGTCAGAAGCAGCGCCTGTCGTTGCGACTCACCGCAAATCAATGCCGATTAAACCCGGTTCAGTTGGGGTTCCGCTTCCGGGAGTTGAAATTAAAATCGTTGATGATCAAGGCAATGAACTCCCGACTGGAGAAGTGGGGGAGCTGATAGTGCGCGGGGACAACATTACGCCCGGCTATTTCCGAAATGAAGAAGCAACGAAAAAGACGATTGTTGATGGATGGCTGCATACAGGTGATATGGCAAGAGTTGATGAAGACGGATATTTGTACATTGTCGATCGGAAAAAAGATTTAATCATTCGCGGAGGATTTAACATTTATCCGCGTGAACTGGAAGAGCTGATCGCCCGTCATGAAGCTGTATCGGAAGTCGCTGTCATTGGCGTGCCTTCAGAACGCATGGGAGAAGAAGTTGTAGCGTTTGTTGTGAAAAAGCCGAAATCTAAAGTTACGGAAGAAGAACTGATTGCGTACTGTCAATCGAAACTGGCAAAATATAAAACGCCGCGCCGTGTTCTGTTTGTTAAAACGCTGCCTAAAAATGCGGTTGGAAAAGTGTTGAAGCAGCAGTTGAAACAGCAGTCGCAAGACGTAGAATTATACATCTAACAGATAGAAAGGAAGAGAGAGAAAATGGGAGTAGAGTTGGGAGAATACCATGATCGGGAGCACCTCAAAAAAATGATTGATTCATTTTCGCCGGAACAGTTGGAGAGCCTTCATTTTTACATGAACATTTTAAAAAAAGGCTTTTCTGGCAGGAGAGGCCCGGAAGGAAAAGTCATTCGAGGATTTATTGATTTAACGATTGAGCAGACAGGGGAGCGGACAACATCAGCAGCGCTGCCTGTCCGCTGGGAAATGTATAACGGGTTGGGCATTATTCACGGAGGGGTAACAGCAACGTTTATTGACAACGCCATGGGGACAACGCTGTTTATGTGCCATCCTCATGAAATCATACGGCAAGTGACCATTGATTTGAACATCCATTACTTAAAAGGCGCCCAAGGAAAACAATTGATTGCCGAGACCGTACTCGTCCAGGCAGGCAAAAGCATCGCTGTGCTGGATTGCATGGTTAAAGATGAAGAGAATGAACCGGTTGCAAAAGCAACGGGAACATTTCGAGTATGGATAAAAAGAGATTGAGGTGGAAAATTATGGATTTATCATTTACTCCAGAACAAGAGCAATATCGAAAACGCGTGCGTGAATGGCTGTTGGAAAATATACCTGAAGGCTGGGGAACCCCGCAGTTTGAATGGCCTGAAGATGAACAGGAGCGGGGGGCGTTTTTGCGGGAATGGGACCGCAAGCTTTATGAAGGCGGTTTTGCAGGCATTTCTTGGCCGAAAGAATATGGCGGCCAAGGCTTAACGCATGTTGAAGAAATTATTTATGATGAAGAAGCGGGAAAGCTGAATGCGCCAAGCGGCATTAATGTGCTTGGAAAATTGCTGCTCGGTCCGACGCTGCTGCTTTACGGCACGGAAGAACAGAAAAAGCGTTTTCTTCCTCCGTTGCTGCGCGGCGAAGAAGTATGGTGCCAAGGCTTTTCAGAGCCGAATGCCGGTTCTGACCTTGCTGCGCTTCAGACGAGAGCGGAATTAAACGGTGATGAATGGGTGATCAACGGGCAAAAAGTATGGACGAGTTACGCCCATCATGCCGACTGGTGTTTTGTTCTTGCAAGAACCGATCCCGATGCTCCAAAACATAAAGGCATTTCGTTTTTTCTCGTGCCTATGGACAGTGAAGGCGTAACCGTGCGCCCGCTCGTGCAATTAAATAAGAATCGGGATTTCAATGAAGTATTTTTTGATAATGTGAGAATTCCAAAAGACAATGTTGTTGGCGGCGTGAACAATGGCTGGAAAGTTGCGATGGGAACGCTTGGATTTGAACGGGGCACGCTTGCACTGGGCCGGCAGGTCCGTTTTCAAAACGAATTTAATGAACTGGCGAAGCTGGCTGGTGAAATGCGGGCGGCTGATGGCACGCTTGTGAAAGACAATCCATATTTTCGCCAGCGTCTCGTTGAAATTTTTAACGATATTCGCATCATGCGCTATCACGGTCTAAAAACGATTAGCCAATTGCTCAATGAAGGCAGATTAGGCCCAGAAGCATCGCTTCAAAAGCTTTTTTGGACGACAATGCACGTCAACTTGGGCGAAGCGGCAATGGAAGTGTTAGGAGCGGAAGCGCCTTACTGGGGCACGGACAGCGTCAGCCGCGGAAAGATGCAGGATGTGTACTTTACATCGCGGGGAGCAACGATTTATGCAGGCTCTACACAAATCCAAAAAAACATTATTTCTGAGAGAATTCTCGGAATGCCTAGGTAAGGAGTGACGGGACATGTTTTTTGGTTTTAACGAAGAAGAAAAGATGGTTCAAAAAAGCGTGAAGGATATGCTTGAGAAGCATTGTACGACGGAGCATGTTCGTCAATTTATGGAAAATCCCGTCGTTTCGGATAAAATGAAAGAACTGTTTGCGCAGCAGGGTCTGCTCGGCATCTTGGAACAGGACGGCGAAGGAATGGCCGGTGTAACGTATGCCATTTTAATCGCACAAGAAGCCGGAAGGGCGCTGCTTCCTTATCCGCTGCTTGAAAATATGACAGGGCTTTATGCGTTAAAAACATGCAAGCAGCACAATCGCTTAATTGAGGATGTGGAAGCTGGAAAGTCGATGCTGACAGTTGCGTGGCGGCCGGAAAATGCGCTCGCTCGAAAAGAAGGCGGCGGCTATTCCCTTTCTGGCATGCTTTACGAAGTCCCATTTGCGGCAGATGCGGACAAAATACTCGCTTCAGTGCGGATTGCGGGTGCAGGGAATACGCCGCAAGAAGAGGAAACGGTTGTTGTTCTTAATCGCAGCAGCGATGCCCTCACGATGCATAAACGGGACGGCTTTGATGAAACGTATCCGATTTACGATGTGGCATTGAACAATTACCCGCTGCAAAAAAGCGATGTTGTGCAAGGAATCGGCATGGGCATTGGACATCAGCTCATGGAGAAAGTAAAACAGCTCGGCGCATTGCTGCTCGCTTCGGAAATGGTCGGATCATCCGAACGCGCGCTTTATGACACCGTTGCCTATACGAAAGAACGGAAGCAATTCGGCGTCGTTATCGGAACCTTCCAGGCATTAAAACATATGGCCGCTGATATGTATTTGCTTGTAGAAAGCGCCAAATCTGCGGTGGAGTATGCTGCATGGGCGCTTGAAGCTGGTGAGGATGAAGCGGATTTAGCCGTTTCGATCGCAAAATCGTACAGTTCTAAAGCATCAAAAAAAGTTACCGCTGATGCCATTCAAATGCAAGGCGGCATAGGGTTTACGTGGGAAAACGATATGCACCTCTTTTTCAAACGAGCGACGCGCAGCGCTTCGCTGCTCGGCGATGCATATGAACATAATGAAAAAATTGCAAAAGTTGCCATTGATGGCGTGAACTGATTCCATTTCAATAAACTGCCCGTCATTCCTGTCAAGGAAAACGGGCAGTGTTATGCTGAAAAATATGGCTGCCAGCCGCTCGCCAATCGTTAAGAGCATTTTTGCCTGCAATGGCTGCAGTTTGATCTCAAGATCAATTTGGATTGCATGATGAGTTTGGCATTCGATGCATACATAGAGGAGGAAGAGAGAAATGTCTATAAAACGCTCGGCTGCGATTGTTGGAGTTGCCGAACATGAATTGGAAAAAGGAAAAGTTCCAGGCGGCAAAACCGTGCTGCAAATGCAAGCAACCGTTGCGAAAAGAGCGCTAGAAGAAGCAGGATTGACGAAAGATGATGTAGATGGCCTGTTCGTTGCAGGATCTTGGGGTTTGCCGGGAGTTGGATCGATGCCAAGCGTGACGATGGCTGAATATTTAGGGATTCGTCCGCGCTATACGGATTCGACGAACATTGGCGGATCGTCGTTTGAAGCGCATGTCGGCCATGCGGCAGCCGCCATTCAAGCGGGATTTTGCGAGGTGGCGCTCATTTTGTATGGAAGCACACAGCGGTCAAATCGTTCAAGGAATTTAAGCAAAGGCCGGCCATCTGAATATACCGCGCAATTTGAAAGCATTTGGGGGATGCCCGCTCCTGTCGGCGCTTATGCGATGGCGGCTCAACGGCATATGCATGAATATGGAACGACAAGCGGACAGCTGGCGGAAATCGCAGTTTCTACGAGAAAGTGGGCGAAGCTAAATCCGAAAGCGATGTATCGTGAGGAGATTACAGTTGATGATGTCTTGGAATCTCCATGGATTTGCGAACCGCTTCATTTATTGGACTGCTGCCTCGTGACAGATGGTGCAGGCGCCGTTGTAATTGCATCCGCAGAGCGGGTGCGTGATTGCAGGACAAAACCGGTATGGATTTTAGGCCATGGCGAAGCGCACACCCATACGTTGATCAGCAGTATGCCAGATTTGACTGTGACTACGGCTAAAGAGTCTGGCCAGCGCGCGTTTGAAATGGCGGGCGTCACTCATGACGACATCGATCTTGTGCAAATTTACGATTCGTTTACGATAACGGTGCTGATCACTCTTGAGTCGCTTGGCTTTTGCAAACCCGGAGAAGGCGGCGATTTTGTAGCGAATGGCCGAACGGCGCCAGGCGGCGATTTTCCAATGAATACAAATGGGGGCGGGCTGTCGTACGCTCATCCCGGCATGTACGGGATTTTTCTATTAATTGAAGCGGTCCAGCAATTGCGCGGGGAATGCGGAGAACGCCAAGTTCCGGATGCCAAGCTTGCGCTTGTGAATGGAACAGGCGGCGTCCTTTCATCAACGGCGACGTGCATTTTAGGGAGGGATTAATCCATGCAGCAATATGAAAAACCGCTGCCGCTCATTGACAGCGACACGCGTTACTTTTGGGAGCAGTGCAAACAAAAGCGATTGGTGATTCAAAAATGCATGAAATGCAAAAAGCATATTTTTTATCCTCGCAGCATCTGTCCGCATTGCATGTCTGATGACATGGAATGGGTTGAAAGCAGCGGCAGAGGAAAGATTTATTCGTATACGGTGGCGCATCGGGCAGGCGGGCTCGGCTTCCAAGAGGATGTTCCATATGTCGTTGCTTTAATCGAACTTGATGAAGGCGTCCGTATGATGAGCACAATCGTCGATTGCGATCGGTCGGAGTTGAAATGCGATCTGCCTGTTGAAGTCGTTTTCGATCCTGTGACACCGGACATTACACTGCCGAAGTTTCGGCTGTCGCGGTAAGGTTCCTGCCTTTTCTGTTACCCAAAACAGAAAAGGCTTTTATTTTTTCAGATTTTTCCGCAAAACACGATGAATGCGCTTGATTTTTAGAAACCGTCCATACAAGGCCTTGTTCGATTCGAGATGCAAGAATCAATAACATGCCCTATCCCTTTACTTTGCGGGTTTGCCCATTAATGAAAAAAAGCGTCAGCTCTCGCCGCTGTTCTCCATGGCTAAAATGACACGCATGCATGCAGAACAATGGAATCGGTATGAAGAAAAATCGGAGTGCGGCGCTTGAAACGATGGCATTTGATCCAGCCGGAAGCGAGGAAATTGACGAAAAACAGACGTGTAAAAAATGTTGCGTTCGCATGTAAGGCAGGCGATTCTTTTGTTATACTAGTTATGAAATGGAAAGGGACGTTTGGGAGGATATCACATTGGATGAACAATCAAAACAGTTTTTGCTTGAATTGCTGGATACCCCTTCGCCATCAGGTTTTGAAATGGAGATTCAAAAAAAATGGATTCAGCATGTCAAACCTTATGTGGAATCCATTGAGACAGACCTTGCCGGCAATGCCATCGCTTCTTTAAACAAAGATGCCGATTTTAAAGTGCTATTGGCAGGACATTGTGATGAAATCGGGTTTCTTGTCAGGCGCATTGATGATCGCGGCTTTATTTACGTGGAGAAGCTTGGCGGCATCAGCCATAAACCTGCAATTGGAATGAAAGTTCAATTTCTTGGAAAAAAGCCGATTACAGGCGTAATTGGCGTGAATGCGGAGCATCACGGCGGCATGAAAGATGAGTTTAAATTCCATGATTTATTTATTGATATTGGGGCCAAAAGCAAACGAGAAGCACAGGAATATGTGGCGATTGGCGATGTTGCAGTCTATCAGCGAAATCCAGAGCTGCTTCTTAATGAACGGATTGCGGGACGAGGCTTGGACAATCGAACAGGCGCCTTTATTGTTGCTGAAGTGATGAAGCGGCTCAGCAAGCAGCCGCTGAATGTCGGTGTTTTTGGAGTAAGCACCGTTAATGAAGAGACGAATATGGGAGGAGCTTATTTTGCAGGCGCCAATCTTGAACCGTCGATGGCCATCGCGCTTGATGTCACGTTTGCAACGGATTATCCAGGGGTGGACCGTGCACAATACGGCGAAGTGGACATTGAAAAAGGCCCGGTGCTGGCCAAAGGAGCGCCGATTAATTGGAAGATTAATAAATGGTTGGAGCAAGCGGCTGAGCGGCTGAAGATTTCGCTTCAATATGAATTGACTCCGAGGCGAACCGGCACAGATGCGGATCAAATCCGGCTTACTGGAAAAGGCGTGCCGGTTGCATTAGTTTCTTTGCCATTGCGCTATATGCATTCGCCGGTTGAAACGGCGAGTCTTCAAGACATTGAAAAAGAAATTCAGCTGCTCGTCGATTTCATTTCCCATTTGACCGGCAACGAAGATCTCAAGCCAGTATCGGAATAATCGGCGCATGCCATTTAAATTGAGAAAATCTTTGCTTTCGCCGGTTTTTTTAAAAAAAGAAAATGCCTTCAATGAATGAAGGCAGCATCCGTTAATCTATGATTTTACCACCAACCCCAAGGCAAGAATGCGAGCGTAGCGATTGCACCTAATGGAATGCCGATGGCAAGGCCGAGGCCAAAACCCCAAAAGAAAACGCCAGGTCCTCCTATGCCGCCGTCAAGCGGCCGCAAATAAACTTTTTCATGATCGACCCGGTCGATGATGCCGCGATGAACGGAGCCGTCGTGGCATCTAATTTCAACTGGCGCCCCAATATTTTTACTGCAAAGGTGATGATAGCGATCTGCAGACATGTTGAAACTCCTTTCGATTATACATATTAGTAATTGCTTATCGTTCTTGCGATTAGTATATGGATGAACCGCTTCGAATGTATAGGGGAACTTCTTAATCAAAACATGGAATTTTAAGCAATAAGTCTAAACTTTTATGAAAAAAGGAGTGGCAAATCTTGAAAGCTGTAGTCATTAAAGAGCCGGGCGGCCCAGAAGTGCTGTCGATTGAAGAAGTTGAAACGCCTTGCATTGGCGCAAATGAAGTGCTTGTCCGCGCCCGAGCGACGGCGCTGAACCGGGCTGATTTGCTTCAACGCAGAGGATTTTATCCGCCCCCGAAAGGAGCTTCGGACATTTTGGGCCTTGAAGTGGCCGGTGAAGTGATTGAAATCGGTGAACGTGTTACAAAAGCAAAAAAAGGCGACCGCGTTTGCGCATTATTGCCAGGCGGCGGCTATGCCCAATATGCTGCCATTCCGGAAGAGATGCTCATTCCAATTCCGGAAAACCTAAGTTTTGAACAAGCCGCGGGCATACCGGAAGTCTTTTTGACGGCGTATATGAATTTGTTTCAGCTTGGGCGCCTGCAGGAAAAGGATCGGGTTCTTGTCCATGCCGGAGCGAGCGGGGTCGGGACAGCGGCCATCCAGCTGATTCGCGAAGCAGGAGCAACTGCCTATGCGACTGCAGGTTCAGATAAAAAAGTTGCCTTCACGAAAGAGCTTGGAGCTGAAGACGGCTGGAACTATAAGCAAGGTTCGTTTTTGCCGTGGATTAAGGAAAAAACAAATGGCGAAGGAGTCAATATCATTCTTGACTTCGTTGGAGCGCCTTATTTTGAAGATAATTTGCAGTCGCTTGCGATGGACGGCCGGCTGATTGTGATCGGAACAATGGGCGGCATTCACGTCGATAATGTCAACTTGGGCTTTATTTTAAGAAATCGTCTGCAAATTATCGGCACCGCTCTGCGGACGCAGCCGCCGAGCAAAAAAATCGAGCTGACGAAGTCGTTTGCGCAATTTGCTCTCGATCGCTTTAAAGATGGCCGGCTGAAACCGATTATAGACAGCGTTTACGATTGGAACGACGTTTCAAAAGCGCACGAATATATGGAATCAAACGCGAACATCGGCAAAATTATTTTAAAAGTGACGGATTAAAGCGGCTTTTTCGGAAACGTTCCAAACTTATATGAAATCCGATAATTGCACGCGAAAAAGGGCTTGGTCGCCTGTTGTTCTTTTGTACAAATCTGCTTGATCTGTGATAAGATAATAGGATAATACGAGGATAAATCTGTTGTGAATAAGAGAGGGACCACGTTATGAAGACAGAAGAAGGGACCAAATTGGCACACAAAGTGACGATCGAAGAGATTATGATTGCCCATCAAAAACTAAAAGACGTTGTGACGAAAACACCACTTCAACTCAATGATGTTCTGTCTGAGAAGTATGCTTGCAACGTCTATTTAAAGCGGGAAGACTTGCAAAAAGTGCGTTCATTCAAGTTGAGGGGCGCGTATCATGCCATTCAAAGCTTGTCGCCTCCGGAAATGGAAAAAGGCGTTGTCTGCGCCAGCGCTGGCAATCATGCGCAAGGGGTCGCCTATTCATGCAAAGAGTTAAAAATTAATGGAAAAATTTTTATGCCTTCAACGACGCCGCGCCAAAAAATTACACAAGTGAAGCGTTTTGGCGGGGACTCCATTGAAGTCATTTTAACTGGCGATACATTTGATGATTCTTACCGAAAAGCAGTCGAGTATTGCAAGGAGCATGATATGACATTCATTCACCCGTTTGACGACTGCAAAACGATTGTCGGCCAAGGAACGATTGGCGTAGAAGTGATGAATGACATCGAAGATCCGCTGGATTATGTGTTTATAAGCATTGGCGGCGGCGGATTGGCTGCAGGTGTCGCTACTTATATTAAAAGCATCAGCCCTGAAACGAAAATCATCGGCGTTGAACCGAGCGGCGCGCCAGCGATGAAGCAGTCGTTTCAGAAAGGAAAAGTGGTGCAGCTGGACGCGATTGATAAATTTGTTGACGGCGCAGCCGTTCAAAAAGTCGGTGAACTGACGTTTCAAATTTGCAAAGAAGCGCTCGATGATATTGTTGTTGTCCCCGAAGGCAAAATCTGCACGACAATCCTGGATTTATACAATGAAAATGCAATTGTTGCAGAGCCTGCCGGAGCGCTTGCCATTTCGGCGCTGGATTTTTATGCCGATGAAATTAAAGGGAAAAATGTGGTTTGCATTTTAAGCGGCGGCAATAACGATATTGGCAGAATGCAAGAAATCAAAGAAAAATCACTCGTTTATGAAGGTTTAAAACATTATTTCATTATTAATTTTCCACAGCGCGCCGGCGCATTGCGCGAGTTTATCGAAGGAGTGCTTGGCCCGCATGATGACATAACGCGATTTGAATATACGAAGAAAAATAATCGCGAAGAAGGCCCGGCGCTTGTCGGCATTGAGCTGAAGTGCCGGGAAGACTACGAGCCGCTCATTTCTCGGCTGAAAGCGAACGGTTTTCGCTATATTGAAATCAACAATGACAAAGATTTGTTTCATCTTTTAATTTAATGCAAGGAACAAAAAATAGCAGAGGGACGGTTAAATCGTGATCATGGATAGGAAAAGGGGTCGGCTGCTTTGAGTTTTGATTTGGCATCGATTGAAAGCATGTTTAAAAATCGCCGTGCAAATGTTTTAGGGCATGAACAAATGAGAATTTCTGCGGTTCTGCTGCCCCTCCTTGAAAAAGAGGGGCAGACGCACGTTTTATTTGAAGTGCGGGGGAAACAGCTTCGCTCCCAGCCTGGCGAGATTTGTTTCCCGGGCGGCGGCGTTGAAAAAGAAGATAAAAATGAAGCGGCAGCGGCGATTCGAGAAACGTGCGAAGAATTGGGGTTAGCGAGAGAACAGATTAAATTAGTCGCGCCGCTTGATCTGTGTGTCACTCCTTTTCATGCGATTATTCACCCTTATGTAGGGATTATTCTGGAACCTGAAGCGATCCGCCCTGATGATTTTGAAGTGGAAGAAGTGTTTACCGTCCCGCTGGACTATTTATTAAACTATAAACCGAAGCTGCATCCTGTTCATTTGCAAGTGAAACCGGGCGAATCGTTTCCTTATCATTTAATCCCGCGCGGAAAGCGCTATAAATGGCGGACCGGCCAGGTTCCCGAATACTTTTATTTTTACGAGAAGTATGTCATTTGGGGATTGACTGCAAGAATTTTAACGAATTTTTTATCGCTGATTAAAAAACAAAAACTTGCGTGAAACACGAAAGAATGACGCACGAGCACAAGCTTTTGCTTATCGGGCGTTTTTTGTTTTCAAAGTTTTGGCGGAAACCGCTTTTATTGAATGGTTTGGATGATGCCTTGTTTGTCGGCTTTTGAACCGATGAGAACTGCAGAAGCTTTTTTGGCGACAGACGGACGGCGGACCAAGTCGAAATGGCTGCATTCATGGAAATCGGCAAGATGTTCGGAGCCTTGAATGACTGCAGAATCTTCAGGCACGAGGCCGTCGCTGTTTGTTTTGCAGACGAAGCGCAATGTCAGCCAGGCATACAGCACTTCGCCGATTACGCCAAAATTTTTTAAAGGATGTTTAGAAGCGTATCCCCGCACCGTGTAAATTTTTCCATTGTTCCAGAGCGGCGCGTTTTCAATTGGATATTGCGCATTGAATCGCCCAACCCATTCCGGCGTTAAATTGGCAAATGCATTTTTTGCTCCGATGAAATAGCTCAGCCATTTGTAAAAGCGGGCTAGCGGCGATCCGTGGTGAGGCGTTCCTAAAGTGACAAGATTTGCAACCGTATTGGGATGGTTGTAAATGTACTGCCTTGACACGAGCCCGCCCATGCTGTGTGCAATGATATGAAAATGTTCCCCGAGTCCGTATTCTGATTGTAAAATGCGGACTTTTTTTTCCACTTGCAGCGCCTGCGCTTCAATGGATTGAGAACCGGAACGGAAATTATTGGGCCCGATGGCGTAAATGATCTGATTATGAAATTGAAGTTTTTTTACTTTTGTGCCTTCGTTAGTATAAATGATATACACGTGTTCCGAGCCCCAAATGCTTGCAAGGGTTTGCAAAAAATTTTTCCCCCATCTGTGAAGATTGATTAATCCGCTTATCAGCACTAAATCCTTTGGCTGGTTTGCCTCAGCTGCCACTGTTTTTCTCCTTTCCTTATGTTTTTATTATTTTAAATGAGACGGAAGAGATTTTTTATCCCTATAAAAGTCGGATTCTTATCACCGAAAGTGTGGAATACTTTGTAAGCAGCGAGAATCGATTGTCAAATGCAGTCTATGTTTTGAAAAGTAAAACAGATTGCAGCAAATGAATGTTTACTTTTTATTGCTTTTTATTTAGCATGTTTAGTGATAAGCTAAAAATATCGAAAAATGTAGAAAAGATGAGAAGTGAGCTGAAAAAATGGATATACAAGCTTTGCTGTTTACATTTTTAGGCGGAATCGGCATTTTTCTCTTTGGAATAAAATTAATGGGAGACGGCCTGCAGCAAGCTGCCGGAGACGGTTTGCGGGATCTGCTGGATCGGTTTACAACCAAACCGCTGATGGGTGTTCTCACAGGCATTGTCGTTACGATTTTAATTCAGTCGAGTTCAGGAACAACGGTGCTGACAATTGGGCTTGTAACCGCTGGATTTATGACGCTTCGCCAAGCGATTGGCGTCATTATGGGCGCCAATATCGGAACGACAGCGACAGCATTTATTATCGGAATCAATATTTCCGATTATGCGCTGCCGATTATGGCGCTTGGGGCTTTTTTAATTTTTTTCTTTAAAAACCATAAAGCGAACAATTTCGGCCGGGTGTTTTTCGGATTTGGTTCGCTTTTTTTCGGTTTGACATTGATGGGCGATGCGACAAAGCCGCTTCGCGATGCACCGATATTTATTGATTTAACGCTTTCAATGGCGGACAATCCATTGTTAGGCGTTGCAATTGGCATGATTATTACAATGATTATCCAGAGCTCAACAGCTTCGGTTGGAATTCTGCAAACGCTTTTTGATCAAGGCGCAATCAGCCTGCAGGCGGCTTTGCCGGTTTTGTTCGGCGATAATATCGGAACGACGATTACTGTGGTGCTGGCGTCGCTTGGCGCGTCGGTTGCAGCAAAAAGAGCCGCATTGGTTCACGTCTTTTTTAATGTCATCGGTACCGTTATCGCTTTGATTTTATTCGTTCCTTTTCTGAATTTAATTGAGTTTTTTCAAACGAGTTTAGATTTAAATCCGCGGATGACGATCGCATTTGCGCACGGTGCATTTAATGTCGCGAATACGATCATTCAATTTCCATTCATTGCAGCGCTCGCTTGGCTTGTGACGAAGCTGGTGCCAGGCGAAGATCGCGTAATTGACTCTAAAGCCGTCCATTTAGGCGAGCAATTTATTCGCCAATCGCCTTCCGTCGCGCTTGGACAAGCGAAAAAAGAAGTCATGCGCATGGCTGATTTAGCGAGGGCTGGCATTGAAGAAGTGTACAGCTATTATAAAACACAAGAAAAGCGCCATCGCGATATTCTTCCGCAAATTGAAGAAGCGCTCAACAATTTGGATAAAAAAATTACCGAGTATTTAGTGAAAATTTCTTATCATGGGCTGACTGATGAAGATTTGCGCTCGCATCATGTGCTGATGAACACGGTAATTAATCTTGAGCGCATTGGGGATCATATGGAAAACATAATGGAACTTGTCGACAGTCAAATCGCCAACAAAGTGAAATTTTCGGATGAAGCATTGAAAGATTTAGATGAAATGTTCGATCTGACGCTTTCAACGTTAAAACAATCCATTGAAGCATTGGATACTGACAGCATTGCTGAAGCGGAAGCGGTCATTGTAAAAGAACGTCAAATTGATGAAATGGAACGCGAACTTCGCAAAAAACATATTATTCGTTTGAATGCAAACCAATGCACGGGAACGGCTGGCATCATTTATGTAGACATTGTCAGCAACCTTGAACGCATTGGCGATCATGCCGTAAATATTGCGGATGGCGTGCTTGGCGAAGAACATTAAAACAACAGGGTGGGGCAAAATCATGCGAAGAGAAATGATCTTTTCGCATGATTTTTTGTTGGCGTTTGCGCTGCTGACAGGAGAAGGCTGTTTGATTTTCATAACATTTTTCGCGCCGGGAATGATGGATTTCAAATGGGTGGAACGAGAGAATTTACAAAGCAAAATGAGGCAATGCTGAGGCGCAATGCGAATTGCAGCAACGAAAACCGATTTTAAAAAGCTTTTGCCTGGCGATTCCCTTTCATCCTTTCCAATGTTCACAGAAATAAAATGATATTACAAAAGCAGCATCGTTGCGGACATCAATCGAATAAAAAATAACATTATAAAATAAAAACATTCGCAGTGTAAAAGAATGTTTAAAATGGAAATATTAAATAAATTCAGAAAAACAAATTGACACGGCTATCAAAATATTACAGAATAATATGTAACATGCCTCCAATCCATCGATGGAAAGGCGCAATTCACTTTCACTGCCAGCAAAAAAGCGATGCGCTGCGTTTATAAAAATCAAATTTTTTAAAGGAGGAATCTGAAAAGGGGAATATGAATTTTTCGAATCGTCAGAATTGAAGTGGAGGCATTGCAGCGATTTTAGCATTTCCGTGCAAAATTTCAATTGTTAGGCATGTATCAGATCGTTGAGCAATACAAATAAACAAGACAAAGAAAACGCTTTCAGGAGGGAGTTGATTGCATTCGCCAAATTTGGCAAGTAAAAAAAGGTTGACTGGAGCAAACGGGCCATATCGGACTTCTGTTATTGGAGGTGCATCCTCACGTGTTAGATTCTTTATTTACAGAATTATCAAACAATAAAAAAGTTTTACTCAGCGTTATTCTTGCTTTATTCATCCCGGTATTATACGGTGCGATTTTGCTGACGACGAAAATGCATCCGCTTGATCATAAAGATCAGCTTCCGGTTGCTGTTGTCAACAATGATGAAGGGGCGGTTATTGATGGAGAGCAATTGCACATTGGCAACCAGCTCGTTGATAACCTGAAAGACAGCGATGGTCTCGGCTGGGATTTTGTTGATGCGGCGACTGCGATGGAAGGGCTGCAGAACAATGATTATTATATGGTCATTGTCATTCCGGAGGAATTTTCAAAAAATGTTGCGACTCTGACAGAGCCTGATCCAAAAAAATTGCAACTTCGTTTTATTCAGAATGAAGGATTGAGTTTTAATGCAGCAACGATTACGGATACTGCCGCGAATACGATTAAGCAAGAGCTGGAGCAAACCATTATTCATCAGTTTGCTGCGGCGGTCGTTGATCAGGTTGGCGGCGGGCTTGAAGAAGCTGCCGATGGTTCGGAACAGCTGGCAGATGGCGCCGATCAATTATTGGAAGGCACGGATCAATTAAAAGAATCGGTGACAGGCAATATTGACGATATTGCACGCCTGGCTTCCGGTTCAAGGGAATTGAAAGATGGAACGAATGAGTTAAAACAATCTGTAACGAGTCAAACCGGAAATATTTCCCGCTTGGCAGCTGGTTCGAAAGAGCTGAAAGAGGGAACGGGTTTGCTATTAAGCAATTTAAAGGGCAATTCAGGGGATATTCAGCGGCTGGCTGAAGGCTCGAAAGATTTGCACGAAGGCGCAATGGCTTTGAAAGATGGAACAGGACAAATTTTAAACGGATTGAAAGAAGCGAAATCTGGAAGTTCACAGCTTTACGCGGGATTGGCCGAACAGCTTGCTCCAGGCAGCGAACAGTTAGCGGATGGCGTCGTTGAACTGGTCGATACGATTGAACCATTAATCGTATCGCTGGGTCCATTAATTGGCATCGATCCAGATGAAGCAGCAGGGCAATTGGCGGCTTTAAAAAATGGCGCGATTCAGTTAAAAGACGGCTTAGCGGTAGGCGGTGAATTTGAGCAAGGATTAAAAGCGCTCGACGGCGGCCTTTCGCAATTAGTTGCAGGACAGGCTGAAGTGGTGAAGGGAGCAGGCGAATTAGAAGCGGGAGCAAAGCAAATTGCCGAAGGCAACGCCAGCGTAAAAAATGGCTGGGATGAACTGGCGAGCGGTGCAGCGCAGCTCGATGATGGAGCCGCCCAAATTGCCGCTGGCAATGCACAAGTCAACGAAGGCTGGCTGGAATTGGCTGCAGGCGCTCAAAGACTGGATGCCGGAGCAGGCCAAATTGCCGAAGGCAACGCGCAAGTGTATAAAGGCTGGCAAGAGTTGGCGGATGGTTCGATTGAGTTAAATGACGGCGCGCAGCAGCTGAATGATGGAAGCCATCAGTTAGCTGAAGGATTAAAAGCGGGCGTTGAAAATATACTGCCGATGAAACAGGAGGAAAACATTGAAATGTTTGCTTCTCCAGTTGAGATGGCGTTTGAGAGAGTCAAAAGCCCGGAATATTATCGGGATACGATAGCGCCTCTTGTCATGTCGCTCGCTTTGTTTGTCGGGATTTTAATTTTGTCGCTCTTTATGAATGTTCATCGGCCGGCCGATGCGGCGCCGTTTAAATGGTTTGTCAGCCGTTTTGTTCAATTGTCGCTGCTGGCGATGATTCAAGCGGCTTTGCTGCTCGTTTATGCACTGGTGTTTATCCGCATGCAAGCGACAAATCCAGGATTGCTTGTTCTTTTGCTGCTGGTGGCAGCGATCGCGTTTTCTGCGATTGTGCTATTCTTGGCGTCAATTGCCGGAAATGTGGGCCGATTTATTGCGATTGCTTTCATCCTTTTGCAGTTGAAGACGACTGGCGGAGAATTGCCTGTCATCATGCTTAGCGAGGAGTTGCAGAATTTAAGCGTGTTTCTGCCATTCCACTACTCGATTGCAGGAATCCGAACTGCAATCATGCTGGGCAATGAAGGACAGATTTTCTTTCATATGATGATGCTGATACTTTTTGCGGCTGCAGCGTTGGTGTTGACGTATATCGTGTATCTCTTTAAAAAGGATAATCGTTTGATGAATACAGAAGATCCCGAAGCGCCGCCAAGCCGCGCATTTTAAAAAGGAAAGCAGGCAAAGAAAAGTCTTTGCCTGCTTATCCTTTTGTTATGCCTTTCATTAAAAAAAATGCCGCAGCAGCATCATGGCGAGCAGCCCAACAACGACTGTTCCGAGCAGGCTTCGTGTAAAAATAGCCGTTAAAAACGCGGGAATGCATGCGAACAGTTCGAGTTTATTTTCAGAGAGCGAAAAGGAATCGCCGGAAATGAGCAGTTCTTGAGCAAGCAAGGCGGCCATAACGGCAACCGGAACATGTTTTAGCCAGTTTATTGCCCAATCCGGCAATTCAATGCGGCTTAAAAGCATGAGCGGCAGTACTCGTGGAAGAAATGTGACGAATGCGCAGCCGAGAATGATGGCCAAGACGTAAGGGTTTATTTCCATTTTTCAATCACCATGCCAATCGCAGCGCCTAAAACGGTTGCAATGATAATGCTTGCGCTTCCAGAAAATAAAATTTGAACAAGGATGACGATAAACACGGCGCTTAATGCAACGAGAAGATCAGTGGCGTATTCTTTTCTCCCGAGCATTTGCAAAACGAGCAGCCCAATAAACATGGCCGGCAAAGCAAAATCAAGTCCATATGCTTCTGGATTGGGAATCCATTGGCCAAAGTAAGCTCCTGCAAGATTGGCTGCAAACCAATTTAAGTAAGCGGTAATGTTTAATCCGAGCATCCAATAAAAGCTCGCTTGCTGCTTGCCCGGCAGTTTATTGATGGCGACTCCGAACGTTTCATCGGTCAGCTGCGAGCCGATAAGCATGTTTTTCCAGGGAGATAAATGGCGAAAATACGGCGCAATGGCAGCGCTGAGCAGGAGATGGCGCAAGTTTACAAAAAAAATGGTAAAAATAATTGCTGAGATCGGATGCTGCGCGGCGATTAATCCTGCAGCGATGAATTGTCCTGAGCCCGCGTAAAGCAGCAGGCTCATCAATGAAATTTCGAGCACGCTCAAGCCTGCAGTTTTTTGTACAACGCCGGCTGCAAATCCAATGCTTAAATAGCCGAGCAATGTCGGCACGCAATCTTTGACTCCCTGCCAAAATTGATAGGAGGTGTTTTTTGCAATAGACATTGATTGCTCCGTTTTCACACCTCTCACTCCTGTCCACTGGGTCAATATGAAAATACGGCTTAATCCATAAGCCGTTATTCTCCAAATGGTTCATAACTGTTTGCGCAATTCGCTTAATTCCTTTTCAATCGCTTCAAGCCGTTTTTCAGCGCTCACTGTGCGATGCCCCACAGATTCAAGCTTTTCGAGATCGTTTTGGGCGCGGACATATTCCATTTTAAGTTCGGCAATGCGCTCTTCAATCTCTTTTTTTGATGCAGACATAGTTTCACCCCATTTTAATAAATACATGTATAGTGTAAATGTGATTTTATGAATTCGCAACGTATAAACTTTGCGAAAATAAAAAAAACAGCGGAACCCTTTACAAATGGGCAGGTTGTTTATATAATTAGAATCGTCAGTCTTGATCAAGGCCCGTTGGTCAAGTGGTTAAGACACCGCCCTTTCACGGCGGTAACAGGGGTTC
>CALKAO010000099.1 GCA_937983115.1 uncultured Caryophanales bacterium | reverse complement strand
TAATCTTAAGCGTACCAAAAGTAGCCGTCGTTGGTCCAGTGTGAATATGAGTCTTTTCACTGATTTCCAAGAGATGCGCAAGTTCAACCCTGCTCCTTATCATGAAGAAACATTGCAATCGGTGCTCGATGAAGTGATCGCTTGGTCTACGGCGTTAAAAACAATTAGACAATAATACAAAATCGTGTTTGCAGAGGAAAGAGTGTTTCAGCCTTTTCCTCTGCAATGAAATCGGACGGAGGGACATGGAAAATGAAAAATAATCAAAATCTGATCTGTGATTTAGAAACGGGCATTTGCGGAGTCTCCGAAGGAAATGAAGAAATGGAAGCGATCGATTTTAACCAGCCGAAAAAAACAATCAACTTATACTATGCAACCGACCCGATTTGCTCCCACTGCTGGGCGATCGAACCTGTCCTGCGCCGCTTGATTGTGCAGTATGGACACTATTTTCATCTTCATCCAGTCATGGGCGGTTTGCTTGAAAAATGGCATGACGGACCGATCGATCCGGCAAATGGAATTTATAAGCCAGCTGATGTTGCACCGCACTGGCGGGAAGTCGGCAAATTTTCCCGAATGCCGATCGACGGTTCATTAATGGTCGATAATCCTGTGCAATCGTCATATCCGCCATCTCGAGTCTTTAAAGTGATTCAAAAGCAGCACGGCGACGAAAAAGCTTTTGAATACTTGCGCCGAGCAAGAGAAGCGCTGTTCGTTTTTAACAAAAATATTTCGGATGAATCTGTTTTAATCGATATCGTTGGCAGACTCTGCCTTGATGGCGAAGCGATTGTGGCTGAAGCTGAGAAACGTTCCGGGCAGCAGCTGTTAGAGGAAGACTTTGCGCTTGCCCGCAGTTTAGGTGTCCGCGGCTTTCCAACGATTATCATGATGAATGAAGAAAACAAAGGAGTAAAAATTGTCGGCGGCCGTCCATTTGAATATTATGTGGATGGGTTAAAAAAAGTGTTAAATACAGATCAGCTCCAAGCAAAACAACCGCCTGCCCTCAGCCAATTGCTAAAAGAAGAACAATTGCTTTTCTCGAAAGAAATTGAGGAGATGTACGACATTGGAAAAGCGGATGTAAAAACGTTTATCGAAAACGAACTTTCTCAAGACCAATTTGAAATGAAAGAATTTTTAGGTGAATTATATGTAACTTCTAAATAAGAATCGCCATAAAATGGAGAGCATCCAAAAAGTCGTCAGCTTTGACTTTTTGGATGTTTTTTATTGCGGGGAAACATACGAATTGCCTGCTGCTCGCTTTGTTTTTAGGAGTTATCAGACATGCCTACTGCCTTCCCACTAGAATGCGCAAATCAATCGTAATTTCTCTTAACTCTCGTTTTAAAAACGCAGCGATGTTTTCTTGTTTCGCCGACCAAGCTAACGGCGTCATACGGATGATATCTTCGAGTTCCTCCCGGCTCCATTTTTTCTGCTCATGAACGTGAACTTCATCAACTATCGTAAAATGCTCTTTAAACCGTGCTGTCGTTTTGTCGTTTTTATAGACTTGTTTTTCTTGATTGGCATAAAGCGCTGCCCGAAGTTCTTGTAAATAATCGGGGCCGGGAACGACTTTGATAACGATGCCATTTTCCGTTAACACCCGTTTGCATTCGTGATAATGAATCGGCGATAAAATGTTCAGACAGACATGAAATGACTGAGATGCAAACGGCAAATCCGCTAAATCGCTGACGAACCAAGCCGCTGTTTCATAAGTCTTCGCTGCCATCATGATTCCATCTTTTGAAATATCAATGCCGACACCAAACGTTTCAGCAAAATTGCATTCACTCAGCACGCGATGGAGATGAGACCCTTCGCCGCAGCCAAGATCGAGAAGCATGAAAGGTTTCGCAGAAACGTCCGCATGCTTCGCAATCAAACCGTTTATTTCCCGATGCAAAGACTGATGCATGCCGCGTTCCGCAATCATTTTCTGCCGCGCTTGAAAAAGCTGTTTTTCATATTTCAGTTTCACAGGTTTCGCCAACAAATTGACATGCCCTTGTTTTGAAAAGTCAAACGTATGATTCTGCTTGCAGCGTAAACTGGTTAAATCGACGACTGTCATCGCGCCGCCGCAAATCGGGCATTGCAAAATCGACTGAAACTGACTGACGCGTTCTGCACTTTTTATTATTTTACTTTTCATTCACAGCACCTCAAACCATCGTTTTTTCGGCGTCCTTGGCCAGCGAGCGCGCGGGACGTACTGAACCATCGTTTGAAAAATAATGCCCCAATCATATTCATTCAACGTGCCAATCGGCTTTTCAGAACGAATGCGCAGCTTTCTTTTCAGCATTTTTATTTGCGGTTTTGTAAAAATTCCAGATAACGCCATTTCAATCGGGAAATGCGGATTTTTTAATGCAAAATGGGCAAGTCCATAAAAAGCTTTGCCATCTCTGTACGGGATGACGGGTTCTTTTTTTCTTGTAATTTTTACCATCGCCGAATCCACCCTTGGACGCGGGAAAAAAGAGTCTCGTGAAATTTTTCTGACATAACGGATGTCAAACCACATTTTCCAAACGAAAACGTAGTCATTTTTAATGAACTTGGATGTAAAACGTTTTGCAGTTCCATATTCCATCACAATCATGCCTCTTTGAAATCCGTTCGATGGCTTGTTCAAAAGCATCTTCATAATCGGTGTCGTAATCGCATACGGAATGTTCGAAACAACGACAAACGGTTCTCTCGGCAAACGAATACCCAAAATGTCATTGTGGATGATCACGAGATTTGAATATTGGGCGGTTCTTTGCTTCAAGGCCGCAACAAGATTGTCATCATATTCAACCGCCAAAATTTTTCCTGCTCTTTTACATAATACCGTTGTCAGCGCACCTTTTCCTGCTCCTAACTCCAATACCGTATTTGCTTTGCCCAGTTTGATCCGACGGACCATTTCGTGAATCGCCTGTTGATTGTGCATAAAATGCTGCCCCAAAAAATTGGGAGGCTCCCTGCGGCTTAATTTTTTTCTGCTGTATTTATGAAATCGTTTGTTCATGCATCCATCCTTCCTTTAAAAAAATCACAGGCGTCTGCCTGTGAACGGAGTAAAAGGAAGGCCTCTATTTTATTAAGCAAATCAGCAGCGGTTTCATGCTGCATAAAAAAGCAGCAGCACAGGGGGTTCGAAAAATCCATTTGCTTAATTGCAAACGCTCAGTTCAAAACAAGCAAAAAAAAGACAGAATCATCTGTCTTTCTTCAAACAGCAATATGAAAATGAAGTTCATTTAAAAATAGACAGACTTCTCCCTTTACTCTGCATGCACAAGCAGAGCCTTTGAACCGTATTCAATTACACGTTCAAAGTTTCGGGACGAAATCTGACTGAATACACGCTTATATAATCCTCCTTTGACCGATAAATCCCTGTGTAAAGTTAAGTGTAGCATATAGCGAAACCAGATTAAAGAATTTTTTCCTTTATATAAGCTGAACGACTCTCTTGAATTTTTATACACGGTATAACATTGATTCAATGATCATCACCGTTTCCTATTCATTCCTGTCTTCCTAATTGCAATAGAGAATTTAAAGTATGCTGTACGGAATCACCATTTTTATCACAAACGGATCAATTCCAAATTTAATCGCAATTTCTTTTCTATAATTTTAGGCAAAAAGTACGGTTTGCCTAATTTTTAAACACGGCATAATGCAGCTTGTTGCTCAATTCAATTTGTTGTTAAAATGGAACATGCAAAGCAAGCCTTCTCAAGTCGCGCAAATCCTAAACAAAATGAAAAATGTCATCCAATCCTCCACTGGCACCAATCAAAATATAAAATTCACCAATCGCAAACGGGGTCTCATGTTGCAATTGGAATTTCCGGTGGAATAGCAGGCGCTGAAATGCGAACCGCCATTGGCAGCACACCAGCTCCAGGTGCAGCAGTTGGAACAGTCGCTGGTTTTGCTGTGGGCTCAGTAGCATTTGAAAAAAATTGCAATAAAATTGAAGGTATAAAAATGTCACTGGTACATAAGTAATGTTGGTGAAGCAATAAGCTAAGAGGTGCAAAATGCGGAAAAAACGGCATCAGGTTTCTCTAGCGGATTAGCAGCGTTGTGGAAATTAAAAAGAATGATGATATGTCAAGAACGTTTGTTCCTTTTTATCATAATAAAACAGAGAATTTTACAGTCTATTATGATTATGACGCGAACCACTTTTTTAAAATCAGCAAAGGCAAACAACACCCTCTTCTGCCTGTTTTATCAGGGACAGCCGGTGTTATCATTTATAGTCTTTTTAAAGATTCCATTTTCAATTTCGGGTTTGATGATTCTCATTCCATCATCTTATTTAGTTTGTTTCTTGGCGGTTTAATTGCCGTTGGAGTGATAGGTGGAATCATGTATTCGTTAAAGAATCGATTGAATGACCATAAAATTGTGGTTAGCTTGTCAAAAGAAGAACTCGCCCTTTATCTTCGCGAAGGAAAAAAATGGTACAGATCGACAATCAGGCTGCTTTTAGCCTTGTTTATCCTCGTTTTGCTCAATATCGCACTCCTTTATGTCATGCCAAACAACGGCTTGCTGTTCTTTACAAACATTGGTTTAAGCGCGTCTTTAATCATTCTCATGTGGGGAGTCCGGCCGATAAAAAGAAAAATAATTTATAGCCAATTTAAAAAAGAAATAAAAATGAACGAACGGGGGCTGCTCTAAATGCAATAACGGCTGCCGTTAGAACTGCCGCTTCACCGGAAAACGGAGAATAAAAGCTTATGAACACAAGCCGATTGCCGCTCTACAACAACAATGGAACCATCGGCTGTTCTGGTTATGGGGCTTGCTTGCACCCAAACGGACAAGTTGGCCAAAAAATGTACTTTTTTTTATCCTTCCAACATCAAAGAAGTGTTTTTCGAAGGTTATGTCGACAATTTCAAATTGAATGCTAAAAAAATAAAGTATCTCAAATTGACGTTTGCTAATAAAAAACGACTAAAACCTTCAAACAAGTGCATTGCCGCTCATCTTTCTGCAATTGCGAGTTTGTTTGTTTTTATATGCAAAGGGGATTGTATGCTTTGAACAGTTGCCCCTTTTTATCTTAACAAATCCAATTGCAGGAAAATCCAGAATGACAGCAAAGAAAAACAGTTTTTTTCATGTGTCCTATGGTTGTTGAAGCCAATCAAAAGAAGAACTATTGATCATCAATTTCGAAAAATCCTGATATAGAAAAATGCTCTGCAATGACATTTAAAAATTTCATAAATGGAATGCTTGCCCGCATATTCCTCTTACAAAACGTTGAAAAATCACTTTTTTCAGACTGCCTTGTCAAAAAACTCTCATTAATAACAAAGCTTCACCTTTTAAACGTTCAATCGGTGAAGCCGCCATTCCTTCAAATTCAATATCTTCTTGAAATCAATTCAATTTTTTGTCCATAAAACATATATCATCAAGCCAAACGCGATTTCCAGCATTTTTTGCCAATGGACATTTTTGACTCCGTTCCATTGATAGTAAGCAATGCTTGTCAAAAATTCATGAACAAAAAACCGAAAATTTCTCCTCCTTTACTCCGTTTTCATTGAATCCAGCTGTTTTTCAGCCATATTGCCAATTACTGGCAGCTTAAACCATTTCCCTTGATAGGCTTTAACCATAAGCACAATCCACAAAACAACTGCAAGCGGACTTATCAAAAGACTCAAAATCCAACCAAGAATGGGAATAAATGAAAGTACAATATTTAGCGCGAACAGAGCGACGCTTATAAAAATAGACTGCAATGCATGAAAACGCACAAAGCGATTTTCCTTTTCCAAAATGATAAAAATAATCCCAGTAATAAATCCTGCCAAATAAGTGAGCAATCCTGCAATGTTTTGATCCAAACCAGTCGATGTCTGTGTCATTTCTGCATTTTGATCGGACCCTTGAGACTCTTCTTTAAAAACTTGCTGCTGCATCTCTTTTTCATGTTTCGATTCCATTTTATTCCTCCTTATTTTTTCTTCTTAACGAGTATAGCGAGTGCAGGTTAAATTTAGGTTAAATTTTCTTCCATCATTTCACAGAAAATTCGTCGTATTTTGCACGTAAATTCTATCTGCAAAAAAGAACAAATGTTCACGATAAATAGCAGCTCTTCATGTTGAACATTGATGCGCCGCGTCAGGCTGATCGATTGCTTGCAAAGAAGGCTGCCCTAAACAAAATGGTGAAAACAAGATGCTGCCTTCATCCTTTTAATCAAAAAAATCGCTCTCGACACTAAAAATATTCCTATCCCGAATCCAGTCAACTTCGCTTTAACAGTGATGAAATCAACAGTTCTCTCAGAAGTTTAAACATTCAAACAATCAATTACATTTAACATTCAAGAACATTCGCCAGCGATTTGTTAGATCAAAATGCTCGCGATTGTTCTGCAGATTCTTTTGAGAGAAAGAAAATGCTTGCGACTCATTCTTCATGCAGAAAAGAGCCAAAAAATTAAGCGGCAAGCCATCCTAAAACCATAGAAATAAAAAACAGGCGAACTTTTCTGCCGTTAATTGCAGGTTGGCTTTCATAAAATTTACTCGATAAATGTGTAGCCAAATCCACGGATGGTTTGAATATATCGTGGATTTGAAGCATCTGATTCCAATTTTTTCCTTAAATTGCGAATGTGAACTTTTATTGTTTGAAAATCACTGGCGGAATCAATGCCCCATATTTGATCATAAAGCTGTTCAGCACTCCATACCCGATTCGGGCGTTTCGCCAAAAGAATGAGCAGCTGCATCTCTTTTGTTGAAAGAGGCACTTCCTTCCCGCGTACAAAGCATTTATAAATATCCAAATCAATCTTTATATCACCGTATTCAAGAACATGATTCTCGGATTGGACATTTCCAATTTGTTTATATCGGCGGAGATTTGCACGAATTCTCGCTTCCAATTCAGCAAAATCAAACGGTTTCGTAATATAATCATCTCCGCCCAATTCAAAACATTTCAATTTATCCATAAGGCTTTGACGGCCGCTAATAAACAAAATTGGAGCATCCAGCTGATTTCGTATGTGTCGGCACACTTCAAATCCATCCATTCCTGGCATTTCAATATCAAGCAAAATAATTTGCGGTTTTTCTGAATGAACAAGTTTTACGGCTTTGTTTCCATTTTCCGCTGCAATCACGCGGTAATTTCGATTTTCCAGATACGTTCGGATTAAACCGCGAATTCCTGCTTCATCTTCGACGAGAAGAACTTTATTTCTCGCCATCGACGCTTCCTCCTTTTACCGCTTCATTATTGATAAAGAAATATAAAAAGTTGTTCCTTTCTGAAATTTACTTTCAACCCAAATTTTTCCTTTATGGCTATTGACAATTTCTTTCACAATGGCTAAACCTAAGCCTGTGCCCGTATCTTCAGACTTGATGTCAGATGCATCCACTCTGTAAAAACGTTCAAAAATATGAGGCAAATTTTCTTTCTTTATTCCGCTTCCGTTATCTTGAATTTGAAAGATAATTTCTCGAGCCGTTTCATCGACTTCCGCTGCAAATGTAATTGTTCCATCTGCAGATGAAGTATGCTTAATCGCATTGTGTATTAAATTTAAAAAAACTTGATCCATCCGTTCAATATCGATTAAACATAAATAAGACTTCAACGCTTGAAAATTTTTTATCTTTTCTTTATACGTCCGATTTCCTCGCGTAACCGAGAATTCAATATTCTTTTTTAGTTCCTTGACCCATGAATCGAGCTCGGCAAGCCTAAATTCAAAATTTGTCTGTCCGGCTTCAAGTTTTGACAAATCAGATAAATCATCAATTAATCGGTTGAGAACTTTTATCTTATCAACAACAAGATTTCTGTAGAAAGAATCATCTGTTAAAATATCCCCATTTTGTAACGCTTGCAAATAGGCATAAATAAAAGTAACAGGGTTTGAAAGCTCATGGGCGATATTTGCTAAAAGCAGACGGCGTGATTTTGTCATCGCGACCAATTCTTCGTTCATTTTCTTTAATTCTTGATTTGCGGATACTAAAGCCTGCGTTCGTTCCTGAACCTTTTTTTCAAGCTGCTGATTCATGGCAAGCAGCTCTGCATTTAAGCTCCTTAAGCGGACCAGGGTTTTTACACGCGCTAACAATTCTTCTTTATCGCATGGCTTTGTTAAATAGTCATTCGCTCCCACTTCAAACGATGCCGTGATGTCCTGAACCTGATTTTTTGCTGTCAACATGATAATGGGCAGCTCCATGAGTGAAAATTTCATTCGCACGTGTTGACATACTTCAAAGCCTGACATTTTCGGCATCATAATATCTAAAATGAGCAAATCATAAGCTTCATGCCGAAAATATTCGACTGCTTTTTCACCGTCATCAACTGCAATGACTTCATATCCTTCCAATGCCAATTGATTTTTCAAAACTTGAAGATTGACAGGCTCATCGTCAGCAATTAAAATTTTTCCTGATTTCGTTGGCGGAGACGCTGCTTCCGCGGTTCTCACCTCTTGTGATATCGGCTCATAAATGAAAGGTGCGGCGGCGGCGGCCCTATCGGAAGCTAGCGCTGCTTCTTCGCCAGCAGCATATGGCAAAGTAAAACTAATTTCTGTTCCTTCTCCAACTTTTGACTTTAAAAACAATTGGCCGCCGTGAAGCTCCACTAACCGCTTCGTAACCGAAAGGCCAATTCCGGATCCCGAATAATCTGAAGTTTCTGCAAGCGAACCTTGATAGAAAGGTTCAAAGATCCTCTTTTGTTCACCCAATGGAATCCCTGTTCCTGTATCAGACACAATAATCTTTAAAAAATCGACGGTTTGTTCAGATGAAATTGCAATTTCCCCAGCTTCTGTATATTTTATGGCATTGCCGACCAAATTGTATAAAATCTGCTGCAAGCGATTTTCATCTGCATAAACCAATGGTGTGGAAGGCGAAATTTTATTGAGCAGCCTAACCGGTTTTCCTTTCACTAAAGACTGGCAAATCGTGAGAACAACGTTGGTTATATCGTATAAATTAACAGGTTTTTCAGCAATTTTTAATTCATGATTTTTTAATTTTACAAATTCCAATATTTCATTCACCAAGTTGGCCAATCGCTTTCCACTTGTTACAATCATTGACAATTGATTGCGAACATTTTCTGGAACCTGGCCGGCTGCACCATCGCGCAGCGTTTCTGCTATCCCAATGATCCCATTCAAAGGTGTGCGAAGTTCATGTGACGTCACTGCTAAAAATTCGTCTTTCAGCTTATTGACATTTTCCAGGCTTTCTAAAGCCAAAGCCTGGCTTTCTCGCGCTTCTTTCTCAGCTTTCTCTTTTTCTGCCCGCATTATATTAATTTTGTCAGCCAAGGCCAATGAAAGCAAAACAATTTCAATTCCTAACGCAATTTGAGCCGCATACGGAGCGACACTTGTATAAGGCAAAAGACTGCCTGTTGCAAAAATCGTTATTGTAATCCCGATAAGGTAAATCGACCAACCAGCTATAAAAAAACGAGCTTGCCGAGCGCCTCGCAGCAAACAGAGGATCGCTGCACTTAAGACAGCAATAAATGTGCTCGACGTGCTAAACAACATGACATTTAAAGCAAATGACCGTTCGTAGAAGATCAACAAGCCGATGACCATTCCATTAAAAATCATCAAACCGTACGCAATCCATTTGAAGTTGGGAAAATATCGATCGGTTTCAAGGAAACTTCGAACGAACATAAGAATAAAAACACAAGCGAGACTGACAAATATCGGATTCGCCATTTCATTCCAGACAGGCGAGTGAGGCCACATATATTGATATCCTAATCCATTGTTTTGCAAGTTGGCGATAATCGCGCATGTCGTGGCGAGCACATAATAAAGATAGCTTCTCATCCGCAAACTGAAATATAAAAATAAATTATACAAAACCATGACCGAAGCAACGCCATAAAAAATCCCCAACAAAATAAACTCGAATTGAGACTTCACATAAAAGTCTTCTGGATTCCATATGTGAATGGGCGGATGTGCATCGCCTTGTGCGTGCACTAAGATGTAATACGTTTTTGTTTGATTTGGATCGATCTCTAAATGAAAAATAAAATTGCGGTGATTGATCTTCCGATGTCCAAACTCAAACATGGATCCGCCTTCTTCAAGCTCGATAAGCCTGGATCCATCCAACGAGAAAATTTTAATATAGTCAATCAAAGAAAACGCAAACTCTAAAAGCCAATCTTCCTGCCCCGATTCATTATGAACATCGATACGAAGCCATTTCGCCGTTGCAAAAAATCCACTCTTTTGTTGATATTGTTCAGCGTGCACAAACTTGTCAGCATACTCGCCAAAAACGACATCATCAATCGTTAAAGCTTTCTCGCGGTCTTCAAGAATATACAAGAAAGGGTAAAGGTTAGCTTTTTTAGCAGAGGATTGCAAAACAAGCAAATCATCGTCACTTTTCTTAATTTCATGTTCGAAGCAATAGCCGAGGCTCGGATAGAGAAGCAGCAATATTAAACAAAACCCGCTTGTCAACAACCCTCTAAACATGTCGTTATCCACCTTTTATTTGAAAATTCAAACAAGTCGTTATCCTCATTATACAAAAAACAAACTCATATTTAATAGCAATTCAAAGGCAAAATTGGCAGAAATCTTAACGCCTTTCAAAAAAAAGCATTAAACCTTTTCACTGAATAATACCCCGTATCTTCTAAGTATATGGTCCTAAGGTTAAGTTTAGGTTAAAAAATTAAAAACTTTAACCTAACAGCACATTTTTCTCAATTTTTGCTGCTTATTCATGAAAAATGTCTTACGCTTAAAAACATAATCGCTGCAAAAATACGACGCTTTAAATATGACATCCGATCAACAAATGCTTCACTTTAATATGATAGCTGGCGGCATCGGCAATTTGCCGCACTTCACCCCACCATTCACCGCTGCTATTTTATTGCGATCCGTGAAACTTGCGCCTCTAACGGCGGAGCCAGCCAACAAAATGAATTCATCGTAAAAAAATTTTTAAAAAAAGATTGCAATTTTTAACCATTGGTGTTATAGTTGTATACACACGTATATAACCATGTTAGAGTAGAACATAAAGATTGAAGGCGGTAAACATGAACAAATTTTTTGATCAAACGAAACCAATCTATATCCAAGTGCGTGAAAAAATTGAAGATCTAATTATTAATCATCAGCTGAAGGAAGGAGATCAGGCCCCTTCAACAAATCAGCTTGTCAATTTATACAAAATCAATCATGCAACGGTATCCAAAGGGGTGAATCAATTGGTTGATGAAGGAATTCTTTATAAGAAGAGAGGAATCGGCATGTTTGTAGCGGAAGGCGCAAGAGAAAAACTTGTCCAAAAACGAAAAAAGACGTTCATTGAAGATTATGTTGTCAAACTCGTTCAAGAAGCCGAAAAGTTAGGCATTACAGAAAAAGAAATTATGGCTTGCATTCAACAAGTTAAAGGACGTGAAGCCAAATGAACGTAAAACTCGAGAACGTAAGCTTGCATTATGGCCGGCGCGCTGCGCTTAAAGATGTAACTTTTGAACTAAAACGCAATAAAATCTACGGACTGCTTGGAAGAAATGGCGCTGGCAAAACATCGCTTCTCTCCATCATTGCTTCTTTGCGCGAACCGACATCGGGAACGATAACAATTAATGGCAAACAGCCATTTGAAAATGCAAAATTGATGCAGCAAATCGCCTTTTTATACAACAAAGACTACAAAGATGAATCGGATAATGTAAAAAGAATCCTTCACTATACCGCTCAATATCGGCCCAATTTTGATATGGATTACGCCAATTACTTGATTGAACAATTTAAGCTCGTTCAAAATCAACCGGTTAAAAAGTTCTCAAAAGGAATGCAATCCGCATTAAATGCCACGCTGGGATTAGCGGCAAGAGCGCCGATTACTATATTTGACGAAGTCTACCTTGGAATGGATGCCCCATCGCGGGAAATCTTTTACAAAGAATTGTTGGAAGATCAGGAAAAACATCCGAGAATCATCATCCTGTCAACCCACCTTGTATCTGAAATGGATTATTTATTCGATGAAGTCCTTCTCTTAAAAAATGGGAAATTGCTGCTTCATGAAGAAACGGACGCTTTGCTGTCAAAAGGCGTCACAATTACCGGGAATGCCAAAAACGTCGACAACTTTGTTCAAGCGAGAAAACCGATCATCAACGAACAGCGGCTGGGGGATACAAAATCGGTAAGCCTGTACGGAGAACTGCTAGAGCATGAAAGAAAAGCTGCTTTCGAAAAAGGACTTGAAATTAGTTCGATCCCGCTTCAAGACTTGTTCGTGCACTTGACAAAGGAGGAAAACGAAAATGAAACAACCCGCCATTTTTCCTAAAGTTGCAAAAGAAATGTTTTCGGTTCAAATGTCATGGACCGTTTGGTTTTTAGGCATCGTATTTGCGGTGAACATCATTAAAATCATCAGTGCAATCAATCAAAATACCGAAGTTGACAACTTGTACAATGCCGTTTTTGTTGCAGGCACGATTTACATGTTAATTATAGGGATTATCTCCATCAGTTTCTTGCGGCATTACGTTGAAAACGGTGTAACAAGAAAAGATTATTTCAAAGGAACGCTGCTTGCAGCGCTTGGATTGTCAATCATCATTCCGCTCATCGCATATATGGTTTCCCAGTTGCAGCTGCTGCTGTTAAAAAATATAGAAACCGTGAGCGTCAAAACTGCAGAATTTAATTCAGTCGTCTTAGATGTTGACGATCATATCATTGGTGAAATTGTCACCTCGATCGTTTTTGCGCCCTATATTGATCCACAAAATCACGCATGGCTGGCGCTTGCCGTTTTTAGCATCAATCTGTTTACCTATTACGTGCTGGGTTGGTTCATCAGCGTCGGCTTCTATCGCTTTCATGCCGGAGCAGGATTAGCTTTTATTTTCATCGCATTAATCATCGTATCGCTCGAAGATGTTTTCCTGCGAGTTTCATTGGATTTGCCTGTTCTCAGCAGATACGAAATGCTTGAATCGCTCCCAGCCGGCATTCTGCTTTTGTTCGCGCTGCTGTTAATCGTTCTCGCTTTGTCAATCATCCGCTTATTGACCAAACGCGTGGCAATTAAAATCTAGCATGTCTTCATGCTAGCAGTTGTCTTTGAACCCCTAAGCAGCTAACGATATGAAATCCTTAAGGGAGCTCCGCTTTCATCAAAAAAATAGTCAGCTATGCTTGTTTTACCTGGCGGGATGTTTGAATCACATACGAAGCAATGGCTTTAATTTTTGCATTTTTTCCGAAGCCCCTAAAGTTATATACATTGCAAAAGTCTATGCGCCAGTTGTCTTTTAAAATAAACGTGGCGTTGAGAGAAGCGGCATTTCCGTGCGTGATGATATTGTGAATCTGCAATTGCTTCACGTCACGTTCGCTCATTTCGCATAAGGCATTCTCAACCTTTTCTTTTCCTTGAATGCGCTTCTCGCCAATGAGCTCCCAGCTGACATCATCTGTCAACCAATCCATGCAAAATGGGATGTCCTTTTTGGCAAACGAAATGGCAAGATCTTTAAGCAGCTTTTTTTTAGGCGAGTTCCCGCAATCTTCTGCACACTCAACGATGAGGTTTTTTGATTGGGCATCCATCATTTCATTCTCCTTTTCTGTTGTTTTTAAAAAACGATTCACAGCTGATAGAAGTCTGTCAATCTGATTTGAACAAAGAAAATGTGTTTTTTCAAGGCTTGCCATAATTTGGCCGGAATCCAAATTGTCGTTTTCACTATTGAATTGGTTCAAAACTTTAATAGCGTTCCAAACGAAGGGCGCTAACGTTCAACATTATAATTAAGGCTTCATCCCTTAGAGTCGTCCGTTATAGCCGTTTCCCGTCATTAGATACTTCAAAATGATAATAAAAGGTTTTATACAATTTCTATACCTATAAACCCGATCCCTTTTTTATACAAAAAAAATGCAGCGTAAGCGCTTATTTCACTTAGGCTGCACCGCTAGGCTTCATTCAATGCTTGTTTCATGAATTGAGCAATCTTGTGTTTATCTTTTTCCCCGGGTTTGATTTCAACGCCGGTTAAAACATCTACGGCAAACGGATTCACGTCACGCACGATCGACTGAACGTTTTCTGGATTTAAGCCGCCTGCCAGAATAACCGGCAGTGCTGACGCTTCTTGAATCGCGCGAAATCCCGCGAGATCGACCCTCACTCCTGTGCCTCCCGGCATCGATTCGGTGTACGAGTCGACGAGAATCGCTGAAACGCCCGACTTCGATAAAGCTTGCGCCGCCTCAATGGGATCCTCGATGTCAAATTTGCATTTTCCATGGCTGTCCATTCGCAATGCTTTTATCGTTTTTATGCCGATTTCGCGCAATTCGCGAGCAATAGCTGCCACTTCGTCCAACGTTTCTTCATAATGCAGCTGGACAACGTTAGGGCGCGTTTTTTCGGCGAGCGCGACTACATTTTCAACCGAGCCTCCCGCAACTAGACACGTGCTGGCAAATGGAGGAACGGCTTGAATCAGCTCTTTCGCGCGTTCATGCGTTAAATTCCACGGAACAGACACAGGAAATTCAACGACAAAGCCCAGCATGTGAACGCCTGCCCGCACACAATGAGCAAGATCGTTTTCATTCATTAATCCGCAAACTTTCACTCGCACCATAGATGAACTATCCTCTCGCTGCGCTTAATTTTTGAAACATGTCCGCTGGATCTTCCGCCTGCAAAATCGCCGTTCCGACTAAAACCCCATGAGCGCCTGCTTCAATGGCCCTGCGAACATCCTCGGGAGTTGCAATTGCGCTTTCACTGATAATAAAAGCGCCTGGCGGGGCATGAGAAATGAGTCTTTCCGTCGTCGCCACCGTGCCGTCATCGCGTTCCAATTCGACAATGTTCCGGTTGTTGATGCCGACAAAAGTCAACGCCAACTCGCGGGCAATTTGCAGCTCTTTTTCACTATGTGTTTCCACTAACGGTTCAAGACCTAGTGACAACGCTTCTTCATACAGTTGAAAAAGCTGTTCTTTTTCTAACATCGACACAATAAGCAATACCGCGCTTGCGCCTGCATCAGCCGTCTCAATTAAATCGCTTTTCTGCTGGATAAAGTCTTTGCGCAGCACGGGAACATTTGCATGTTCGACAATGCGCTGCAGCAATTCAAGCGAACCGTCAAAATGCTCCGATTCCGTGACGACAGAAAGGGCACGGGCCCCAGCTTCCACTAATTGCTGCGCAATATCGACGGGATCGCGGCCAAAAAGCAAATCTCCTTCAGCAGGAGATTTGCATTTAATATCCGGAATGACCGGCGTCAAGCCTGACTGTCGCTGCGCCCAAAGCGCAGCCGTATAACGTGTTGTTGAATGCGTCATGTTAAATCACCACATGATATTTGTTTGAAGCCGTGATCAGTTTGTGCAATTTGTCTTCAGCGGCTCCGCTGTCAATCAATTCATTCGCGAGTTCAATTCCTTCTGAAAATGAACCCGCTTTCTCGCCGATCATCAAAGCGCCTGCAGCATTGAATACAACCGCCTGCCGGCGCGGGCCTTTGTCTTTGCCTGAAAAAACATCTTTAATCATTTGAGCATTTTCTTCTGGCGTTCCCGTCGCAATTTCTTCAAGCGTGCATCGCGACAGGCCAAATTCTTCGGGCGTAATTTCATAGCTTGTCAGTTTGCCGTGATTGATTTCGTTAATTTTCGTGCAGCCCAAAAGTGAAATTTCGTCGAGACCGTCTGTTCCGTGAACAATCAAAGCGCGTTTATAGCCGACCGCCATCGCAACTTCGGCAACTGGATCGAGCAAATCCGGCTTATACACGCCCAACACGTGCCGTGAAGCTCGTGATGGATTGATCAGCGGACCGATAATCGTATAAAAAATCGTTTTTATGCCTAAATCCTTCTCTGGCGGGAGCACTTTTCCCATCACTGGGTGAAAAAGCGGAGCGTAAAGAAAAGCAATCCCGACTTCCTCGATCAATTCTTCAACAGCTTCTGGGCTGATATAAATATTTACACCGAGAACTTCCAGAACATCAGCGCTTCCTGACAAACTGGCAATCGAGCGGCTTCCATGCTTAGCCACCGGAATGCCAGCAGCAGCCGCAACGAAAGCGACAGACGTTGAAATATTAAACGTGCTTAAACCGCCGCCGGTGCCGCACGTATCCATCAATTCCCCTTCGACGTTCGGGTTAATCGGAATGCAGTTGTCCCGCATCGCTTTCGCAATCGCTGCAATCTCTGGCAATGTCGGCCCTTTCATGAGCAGCGCCACTTGAAATCCTGCAATTTGCACATCACTCAGCTCATCATTATTAATCGCCGAAATCAACGCATAAATCTCTTCTTCCGTTAAATTCTGCCTTGCAGTCAGCTTTTGCAAAATCTCTTTAACCACTCAACTCAGCTCCTCTATTTGCTCTTTCTCATCATTTGTTTACAATTGCATTTTTCATCTCGCGTACGTAGCGGCTGACGAACGGAACACAATCTTTTCCATGCTCTGCGATAATTTTTACAATGGCGCTCCCAACGATGACGCCATCAGAGATTTCTGCCATGTTAGCCGCTTGCTCCGGTGTTGAAATCCCAAACCCGATCGCGCACGGAATGTCTTTCACCTCCTTCACCAGCCGAATCATTTCTTTGACATCATTGCTTATTTTTTCACGTACGCCTGTCACTCCCATTGAAGAAACGCAATAAATAAATCCTTCCGCTTCTTTGGCAATTGAGCGAATGCGCTCATTGGATGTCGGAGCAATCATGGAAATGAGATCAACCCCATGCGCTTGACAGACAGACTGCAGCTCTGCCCGCTCTTCAAACGGCAAATCAGGAACAATAATCGCGCAAATGTCCGCTTGCCGGCAATTTTTCATAAACCGCTCCACACCATACGCAAAAATCGGATTGATATACGTCATAAAGGCAATCGGAACTTGATTCGTCTTGCGAATCCGGCGGACCATTTCAAAAATATGATCGGCAGTTGTCCCTGCCTGCAGCGCGCGAATGTCCGCTTCCTGAATGACAGGCCCTTCTGCAATCGGATCCGAAAATGGAATTCCAAGTTCAATTAAATCTGCACCGGCGTCCGTCATTTCGTGGACCAGTTTTTCCGTGATGTCCAACGACGGATCGCCAGCTGTAATAAATGGAATAAACGCTTTTCCATCCGCAAACACGCGCTTCACGCTACTCATCGATGTCCACCCCTTTATAACGCGCAATGGCGGCGACATCTTTGTCCCCTCTGCCGGAAAGACAAATGACAATCGTTTCATCACATCCCATGGTCGGGGCTAACTTTTGCGCATAAGCAACCGCATGCGCGCTTTCAATTGCTGGAATGATCCCTTCAACGCGGGATAAATATTCAAAAGCAGCGACGGCTTCCTCATCGGTGACGGGGACATATTCCGCTCGGCCGATGTCTTTCAAATAGGCATGTTCCGGTCCGACTCCCGGATAATCCAGGCCTGCTGAAATCGAATAGACAGGTGCGATCTGTCCATACTCATCTTGACAGAAATATGATTTCATTCCATGAAAAATGCCAAGTTTTCCTGTTGCCATCGTCGCCGCCGTCCGCTCAGTATCAATGCCGTGGCCAGCAGCTTCACAGCCGATCAGGCGCACTTCTTCATCCTCAATAAAATCATAAAACGCGCCAATCGCATTGCTTCCGCCTCCAACACACGCAAGCACTGCATCCGGAAGCTTGCCTTCCGCCGCCAGCATCTGCTGCTTCAGCTCTTTTCCTATGACGCTTTGAAAATCGCGCACAATGGTTGGAAAAGGATGGGGCCCCATAACGGAACCGAGCACATAGTGCGTATCGTGGACACGCTTTGTCCATTCGCGCATCGTTTCGTTGACCGCATCTTTCAGCGTCTGCGTTCCGCTCGTGACGGGATGGACTTTCGCACCGAGCAATTCCATGCGAAACACATTCAGCGCTTGCCTTTCCGTATCTTCTTTTCCCATAAAAATTTCACATTCGAGACCGAGCAGCGCCGCAGCTGTCGCCGTCGCAACACCATGCTGCCCTGCGCCCGTCTCCGCGATCACACGCGTTTTTCCCATTCGTTTTGCAAGCAGCGTCTGGCCGAGCACATTGTTAATTTTATGCGAACCGGTATGGTTCAAATCTTCCCGTTTTAAATAAATTTTCGCACCGCCCAGGTCTTCCGTCATTTTTTCAGCAAAATACAGAATAGAAGGCCGTCCGGCGTAACGCTGCAAAAGCTCATTCAATTCTGCATTAAATTCCGGATCCTGTTTAAAATGCTCATAGGCTTCTTCCAGTTCAATAATAGCGCTCATTAACGTTTCGGGAACATACTGCCCCCCATGAATTCCAAACCTGCCTTTTGGCATCGCCTCACACCCTTTATTTAACATCTGCTAATGAGATTTCCTGCTCATTCATTCGCCGCAACAAAAAAAGCTTTTATCCCTCTGACAGGGACAAAAGCTTTTCGCTTCTGCGGTGCCACCCATATTGGCGAAAAAACGCCCACTTTATCCGGATAACGGGGAGAGACCCCGTAAGCGCCTACTCTCGCAAGATTTCGGGCTTCCCTCGCAAGTCCATTCGAAAACTTCCTTGCAGCCGCATTCCCACCAGCCAGCGGCTCTCTTTGTACAAGGGCAAGTTTCTACTACTCTTGCTCATCGGTTTTCAACATTTGCCAGTTTCCTAAATCATTTTAGCATTGATCATCGGCAGTTGTCTACCAGTATATGAAATCTCATCAATTGCATGTTTTCCTGCATGATGACAAAGCTTGGCTTCATTC
>CALKAO010000098.1 GCA_937983115.1 uncultured Caryophanales bacterium | reverse complement strand
AGCTTGCAGCGATAGACTTGCGATTTTTTACATTTTTTAATACGATGAAAGTAATTGAAAAAAGGGAAAGACTATGAAGGAGCGTAGTAGATTGCCGCTCGCCAGCCAGGGAGGAGGCACCAGAGACTGCAAGTGTTTCCATGGATGATGCAATTGAATTCACTCCGGAGTCGTCGCTGAATAAAAGGCGAATCGGTTCAAACCGTTAAATGGATGAGTGAACATGGGCTGCCATGTTAACAAGGGTGGTACCGCGAAGATCGAGATCTTCGTCCCTTAAAGGGATGAAGGTCTTTTTTGTTTGGACAAATCATGAATAAAGGTGGTATGAAAACGTGAAAGATCGTTTGCTGGCGTTAAAAGAAGAAGCATTGGCAAAAATTAAGCAAGCTTCATCGATAAAAGAACTTCAAGAAGTTCGGGTCGCTTATCTGGGAAAGAAAGGCCCGATTACAGAAGTGTTAAGAGGGATGGGGAAACTTCCGCCTGAAGAGCGCCCGCTCGTCGGCCAATACGCAAATGAAGTCCGCAATGAAATTGCCGGCCATGTTGAAAAGAAACAAGCCAAACTGAAGGATCTTGAAATTCAAAAACAACTGGAAGAAGAAGCGATTGATGTTACATTGCCAGGCCGGCCGGTTCGCATTGGAAACCATCATCCATTAACGGCAGTCATTGAAGAAATTGAAGATTTATTTATCGGCATGGGCTATGAAATTGCTGAAGGGCCGGAGGTAGAAACCGATTATTACAATTTTGAAGCTTTAAATTTGCCGAAAAATCATCCTGCACGCGATATGCAAGACTCGTTTTACATTACCGATGAAATTTTGCTGCGTACGCAAACGTCCCCAATGCAGGCAAGAACGATGGAAAAGCATGGCGGCGTCGGCCCAGTGAAAATCATCTGCCCCGGGAAAGTGTATCGGCGCGATCACGATGATGCGACGCATTCTCATCAATTTACGCAAATCGAAGGGCTTGTCGTCGATGAAAACATCCGCATGAGCGACTTGAAAGGAACTTTGACGCTATTTGCAAAAAAATTGTTTGGTGAAGCGCGTGAAATACGTTTGCGCCCAAGCTTTTTCCCATTTACAGAACCGTCGGTTGAAATGGATATTTCTTGTTTCAAATGCGGCGGCAGCGGATGCAATGTCTGCAAGCGAACCGGTTGGATTGAAATTCTCGGAGCGGGCATGGTTCATCCAAATGTTCTTGAAATGTCGGGATTTGATCCAAAGAAATATACGGGATTCGCTTTTGGAATGGGTCCTGAGCGAATTGCCATGCTGAAATACGGCATTGAAGATATTCGCCATTTTTATCAAAATGACATTCGCTTTTTAAAGCAATTCCAGCGAGCGTGAAGAAGGAGAGAACGAAACATGCTAGTAAGCTATAATTGGTTAAACGACTATGTCGATTTATCGGACATCACCCCGGAAGAATTAGCGGAAAAAATCACCCGAAGCGGGATTGAAGTCGATGCCATCCATGTGCGCAATGAAGGCATTTCAAACGTCGTTGTCGGGAAAGTGCTTGATGCAGCTCCACATCCAAATGCCGACAAACTAACCATTTGTCAAGTTGATATCGGAGCAGATGAACCCTCGCAAATCGTTTGCGGCGCTCCGAATGTGGCAGCAGGCCAAAAAGTGGCGGTCGCCAAACCGGGAGCGCGTCTGCCGAACGGACTGAAAATTAAAAAAGCAAAGCTGCGCGGCGAAGTGTCAAATGGCATGATCTGTTCATTGCAAGAACTTGGAATTGAAAGCAAGCTCGCGCCAAAAGAATTTTCAGACGGCATTTTCGTTTTTCCAGAGCAAACTGAAATCGGGGCGGATGCGCTTGAAGCGTTAGGTTTGAACGACACGGTTTTAGAATTTGATTTGACGCCGAATCGCTCGGATGCATTGAGCATGATCGGCGTCGCTTACGAAGTTGCCGCCATATTAAATAGAGAAGTAAAAAAACCGCGCATCCAAATTTCGCCAATGGAAGAAGAGAAAGCGGAAGATTATGTATCTGTCGCCATTGAATCAAAAGAAGATTGTCCGTATTATGCAAGTTTTATAATCAAAGATGTAAAAATCGGCCCTTCTCCCCTATGGCTTGCGAATCGGTTAGTAGCGGCTGGCATTCGCCCAATCAATAATGTCGTGGATATTACGAATTATGTTTTGCTTGAATATGGACAGCCTCTTCATGCGTTTGATTATGATCGGCTAGGTTCGAAAAACATTCTCGTTCGCCGTGCAAAAGTAAATGAACAAGTGCAGACGCTGGATGGTGAAGAGCGTACCTTATCAGAAGAGATGCTTGTCATTACGAACGGGAAAGATCCAGTCGCGGTCGCAGGAATTATGGGGGGCGCATCTTCAGAGGTTCAAGAGGATACGACAACGATTTTGCTTGAATCGGCTTATTTTGATGCACAGCGGGTGCGCATCGCGTCTAAAAAATTGGGGCTTCGAAGTGAAGCGAGTACGCGCTTTGAAAAAGGGGTTGCACGAAACCGCGTGTATGAAGCGGGAATGCGGGCTGCTGCGTTAATCGAAGAGCTCGCAGGCGGCCGCGTCGCTTCTGGAGCGGCTGAAGCAGGACAGCGGACGGTATCATTAAAACAAATTGAAGTTTCGGCTGAAAAAATGAATGATGTGCTTGGAACAGCTATTCCGAACGAAACGATTGGCGAAATTTTTGACCGTCTTCAGTTTGACTATGAAGTGAACGGCGATCAATTCGTTGTAACGATTCCAACACGACGTCCAGATTTAACCATTCCAGAAGACTTGATTGAAGAAGTGGCCCGTTTATACGGTTATGATAAAATTCCCGCTACACTTCCGGTTGGAGAGTCGCATCCAGGCGGTTTGACAAGCCGGCAAGCCAATCGCCGCAGAGTAAGACAGTACTTGGAAGGCGCGGGGCTTTATCAAGCCATTACGTATTCTTTGACGACAGAAGAAAAAAATCGTTTGTTTGGGTTTGATGATCGTTTCAAAGCCATTCGTCTCTCCATGCCAATGAGCGAGGAGCGGGCAGTGCTGCGCACGACGCTTCTTCCGGGCTTGCTTGAAGCCGTAGCATACAACCTGAATCGCAAACAAATGAATGTTGCGCTGTTTGAAATGGCGTCCGTTTATTTGTCGGAAGAAGAAACGCTGACGAGCTTGCCAAAAGAAGAAGAATATTTAGCTGCTGCTTTTACTGGCGCCTGGCTTGAGAATAAATGGCAGGGCGAAATAAAAAACGTTGACTTTTTTGTGGTAAAAGGCGTCTTGGAAGGGCTCTTTTCCGTTCTTGGCGTTAGTGGCAGCATCCAATTTATTCAAGAAACCCGTGAAGGGATGCACCCAGGACAAACAGCAATGATTGCCCTGAATGGAGAAGAGCTCGGTTTTGCCGGTCAAATTCATCCGATAGTGCAAGCGGAATTAGGCATTCAAGAAACGTATGTTTTTGAACTGTCTCTTGAAAAGCTATTTGCTCAAGCCGATGGAAAGGTTGCTTATGAAAGGCTGCCAAAATACCCATCCGTTGCGCGCGATCTTGCAGTTGTTGTCGATGAAGGCATTTCCGCAGGCGCATTGCAAGATGCGATTCTAGAAACGGGCGGTCCATTGCTGAAAGAAGCGAGCGTTTTTGATGTGTATACGGGAGAACATCTTCCGAAAGGCAAAAAATCAATCGCTTTTTCACTTCTTTATTTAAATCCAGAACAAACGCTGACTGAAGAAGAAGTCTCAGCTGTTCATGAGCGGATTGTCCAAGAATTGGAAACGCGCTTTGGAGCACAGTTGAGAAGTTAAGCCAGCGGGAGATATTGAAGAATTTGGACTAAAAAACAGGCGGCGAACAATGCTCCGCCTGTTTTTTTCATTAATTTATTCTATCGCTTGACGGCGTTTGATAAATAATGCGCCGCCAATTACTGCAAGAAGTGCGCCGATTAAAATGAGAGTCGGCAGGCTTGTCGCTGTTTTCGGCAGTTTGCCGCCTTTGGCAGATGAGGCTTTGCGGTCTGCGTCACCTTTGGTTGTGCTGGAACCTTTCGTTCCTTTTCCGTCTCCGTCACCGCTGCCTCCGCCGGTTCCGTCAGATCCTTTCGGGCCTTGCGGTCCTTGTGGTCCAGCTGGCCCTTGAAGGTTCGCAATTTTCACCCAGCCGTCTGCGGTCTTCTCGTATACATCGCCGGTTTTTGTGTCAAAGTACATATCCCCAGAGTCGCCTAAATCCGCTTTTGGCGCGCCTGAGCCTGTATGAATCTTAGATCCTTGCTTTCCGTCATCGCCTTTGATGTTGCCGACTTTTGTCCACGTGTTTGGATCGCGCTTGTACACATCTCCGGTTAAAAGATCGAGATACGAATCTCCGTTGCTTCCAAGTTCATCGCTTGGCGGTCCTTCTCCTGTATACCAGCTGCCAAACGCTTCGACGACATTTACAGTGCGTTCGGCTGTTGCCACGTTGCCGACGCTGTCGCTGACTGTATACGTGACAGTGTACGCGCCGATAGCGCTTGTATCGACATCTCCTGAAACTTCGATTTGGTCAGTTAAATCGCCGTCAATGTTGTCAGTGGCTGTTGCGCC
>CALKAO010000097.1 GCA_937983115.1 uncultured Caryophanales bacterium | reverse complement strand
CTTACACTATTCGCTTATTAAAACTTTTATGGACACTGTTTTCTTAAACAAACTCCAAAAGAAAAAAAGCTGCCGCAAATAATCCATTTTCTGGACAGCCTCGAGCTCTATTCTCTCCTTAAATCGAGGGATAAAAAATCCTTCGCCATGCCTGAGAGGCGGATAGCAAAGGAACTCCATTTCCATCCGTTTCCTGCATAACCGTCATTCATTGAACATTTCTTTAATCAGCTTGCGATTTTTCTTTTCAAACAGCTGGTTGTGCGATGAAACCATTCCAATTTTTTCAGCGGTTGGTTCAATGTATTGTTTGGCTTGATTGGCAGCATTGGCTGCATCTTGAAAACAGCCTGCGATTAAATGCAGCTTGCCATCATAATGAAGAACATCTCCCGCTGCATAAATTCCTTCAACTGACGTTTCACAATGGGAATTTCCAGCGATAAAATCTTCTCCCTCCATGTCGATCGTTAAGTCGCTGTTTTTAATTAAGCTTGTATCCCGATCATAACCGTGATTAACAATCAAATCATCAATGTCTAAATGCGTCCGTTCCCCTGATTCTTGGTGGGTCAGTTCAACCCGTTTAATTCTTTCATCATTTTCACAAGCAAACAATTTCGTAATTTTCGTTTTTGGAAAACCGTGCACGCGGCTGTTTTGCAGCTGGGCAATATGCGCTTCATGGCCGGACAAATTTTCTTTCCGATAGGCGATGTACACTTTTTTTGCAATGAATTTCAATTCATTTGCCCAGTCTATCGCCGTATTGCCGCCGCCGGAAATCAATACCGTTTTATCTTTAAACCGCTTGAGAGACGTTATGGAATAATGAATATTTGTTTTTTCAAACCTTTCGGCGCCCTCAATTTCAAGCTTTTTCGGAAGCAATATCCCGCTTCCAATCGCAATGATGACGGTTTTTGAATAATGAACATTCCCCGAATCCGCTTTCAGCAAAAAAATGCCCTCACGATTGCGGGAAATGGAATGAATTTTTTCATTGAGAACGACGGCCGGGTTAAAAGCCAGTCCTTGTTCAACGAGCTGTTCAATGAGCTGCTGCCCTGTAATCGGCGCTATTCCTCCAACGTCCCAGATCATTTTTTCGGGGTAAACATTGATTTTGCCGCCAAGAACAGGCTGATATTCAATCAGCTTTGTTTTCATTTCTCTTAAGCCGCTATAAAAAGCTGCATATAATCCTGCGGGTCCCCCGCCTATCACTGTCACATCAAACAAATCCTGTTGGTTCATTGCCGTCCACTCCTAAATCAAACGAAACTGATAATCATTATCAATTATAAATGAAAAGAACGATTTTCACAATCATCCATTGCTTTATTAATTTTTGTATTGACACGTCACAAAACGGGTTATATAGTTAAATTTAGAATGAGAATGATTATCATTATCGCATATTCCTTTTTTCAAATAAAGGGGGATAACAGATGATTCGCATATCTGCTCATCAATTAAATGTTGGCTATGACAACCAGTTAATTTTAAAAGATATAAATATAGCGATTCCAGACAAAAAAATCACAACCATCATCGGTGCAAACGGCTGCGGCAAATCCACGCTGCTAAAAGCCCTTACACGGATTATCCCGCATCAATCCGGTTCGATCTTGTTAGACGGCAAAGAAATTGCAAAAGAAAACACCAAAACTTTAGCCAAAAAAATGGGCATCCTCCCGCAAACTCCGGAAATCACGTCAGGATTAACCGTTGGCGAGCTCGTATCCTACGGACGCTTCCCGCATCAAAGCGGATTGGGCCGACTCACAAAAAAAGACAGGGAAGTCATTGATTGGGCGCTTGAAGTGACAGGCACATCAGCCTTCAAATACCGTGCAATTGATGCATTATCAGGGGGGCAGCGCCAACGCGTCTGGATCGCAATGGTTCTCGTCCAGGAAACAGACATCATTTTTCTCGATGAACCAACAACCTATCTAGACATGGCCCATCAGCTTGAAATTTTAGAATTGCTTCAAAAATTAAATCGAGAACAAAATCGAACGATCGTGATGGTTCTTCATGACTTGAATCAAGCCGCTCGCTTTGCGGATTCGATCATCGCACTTAAAAATGGTGAAATCGTAAAAACAGGAACTTGTGAAGAAGTGATCGTTCCTGAAGTGCTCCGAGAAGTATTCCAAATTGATGCAGTCATCGGCCGTGATCCGAGAACAAAAAAACCGTTGTGCATCACTTATCATTTAGCAAAAGGGGAAAAGCAAGATGAAGAAAATCCATCTCATTCCATTTATGCTGTTTCTCATTCTCGTTAGTGCTGCCTGCAGCGCTCAAGACTCCGCTTCAAAAGACGATGGCGGAGCAGACGGAAATTATTCCGATGCGATTACGTATCAATCAGAAACAGGGCCTGTTGAAGTGCCGGCGAATCCGCAAAGAGTCGTTGTGCTTTCAGGCTATGCCGGCAATGTATTGCATTTAGGCGTCAATGTTGTCGGCGTTGATTCCTGGTCCAAAAACAACCCGAATTTGCAAGAAGAATTGAATGATGCTGCAGAAGTTTCTGAAGATGGCTTAGAAAAAATTATTGAGTTAAATCCAGACTTAATCATTGCATTGTCAACGGTAAAAAATCTTGACAAATTGCAGGAAATTGCTCCAACCGTCACATATACATGGGGAAAACTGGATTACTTGACCCAACACATTGAGATTGGAAAACTGCTCAACAAAGAAGAAGAAGCCAGGGCATGGGTTGAAGACTTTAAAAAGCGGGCTGAAGAAATTGGCGAGGAAATCCGTGCAAAGATTGGCGAAGATGCAACCGTATCTGTAATCGAAGCCTATGGAAAAGAACTTTATGTTTACGGCGATAACTGGGCGCGCGGAACGGAAATTCTCTATCAAACTATGAAACTGAATATGCCTGACAAAGTAAAAGAAGACGCATTGGAAGCCGGATACTACACCTTATCGGCTGAAGTGCTTCCAGAATATGCGGGCGATTACATCATTTTAAGCAAATACTCTGACGCAGATGCTTCATTCCAAGAAACAGACGTTTACAAAAACATTCCTGCTGTAAAAAATGGCCGTGTCTTTGAAATGCAAGGCGAAGGGGCTTCCTTCACCGATCCGTTCATCCTTGAAAAACAGCTTGAATTCTTTAAAGAAGCATTTTTAGGAAAATAAAATGAAAAAACACGGATCAACTCCAAGGGAATGACAAAAAAAGAAAGCATTTGCTTTTTGTCCATTCCCTTTCTTCATGCTAGAAAGGAACGTTTCAGCTTATGAAGAAACTGCATCGTTTTGCTTCATTTCCAATTAAACTGCTGTTCGGAGCGCTCCTCTTCATCTGCATGTTTTTTATCGCAATGAGCTTTGGAGCAGCTGATGTTTCCATCAAAGATGTATGGCTGGCGCTTGCGTCTTCAGCCACGAATGAGCAAATTTCAATCATTCGCGACATTCGTCTGCCTCGTGAGATCGCAGCTGTTTTTGTTGGTGCGGCTCTATCCGTTGCTGGCGCAATCATGCAGGGAATGACGCGCAATCCGCTCGCTGATCCAGGTTTGCTCGGATTATCTGCCGGAGCTTTTGCCGCCTTAGCTGCCACGATTGTCTTTTTCCCGGCAGCGAGCTATTTTTTAACGATGGCTGCTTCTTTTTTCGGCGCCTTTATTGGCGCTTTGCTCGTCTTTGGAATCGGTTCGACAATAAAAGCCGGCTTCTCCTCTTTCCGCATCGTATTGGCAGGTTCAGCTGTATCCACGTTTCTTTACGCCATTGGCGAGGGGCTTGGACTTTATTTTAAAGTCTCAAAAGAGATTTCAATGTGGACTGCAGGCGGCGTCATCGGCGCAAATTGGAAACAGCTGCAGATCATTGCGCCGGTTATCGCCTGTGGGATCGCAATCTCTTTTTTCCTCTCAAAACAATTGACGATTCTCAGTTTAAATGAAGAAGTGGCGATTGGATTAGGGCAAAATATTTTAAAAGTAAAAATGGCGTTCTTTATTGTCATCACCATTCTATCCGGAGCCTCAGTCGCTCTTGTCGGAAATATGACGTTCATCGGCCTGATGATTCCGCATATTGTCCGGACATTTGTTGGAACCGATTACCGGTGCATTCTGCCGATGTCAGCGATTGCAGGCGCCACATTCATGCTGTTTGCGGATACGCTCGGACGCACATTAAATGCGCCCTATGAAACGCCGGTCGCAGCAATCGTCGCAATTCTGGGCCTGCCATTTTTCCTCATCATCGTTCGAAAAGGAGGAAAAGCTTTTTCATGATCCATCCAACAGCCATCAAAAAACAGCGAATCATCGTTCTGATTTTCCTGATTCTCACGGTGCTGACTGTCATCATTGGAATGGGAGTGGGCTCTGCTTCATTATCTTTTAGCCGCTTGATTCAAACATTAATCGGACAAGGAACCGCAAAAGAAGAATTGATTTTGTTTTCGATCAGATTGCCGCAGATTTTAATGGCTTTGCTGGCGGGAATCGCTCTCGCTGTTTCCGGATCAATTTTGCAAAGCATCACGAAAAACAATTTGGCGGATCCTGGAATTATCGGCATTAATTCCGGCGCAGGCGTGGCTGTCGCGATTTTCTTTTTATTTTTCCCAATCGAAGCGGGAACGTTTGCGTATCTCATTCCGCTTGTCGGTTTTGCAGGTGCGATCCTCACCGGCTGTTTCATCTATTTGCTCGCTTACAGCAAAAAAAATGGACTGCAGCCCATCAACCTCATCCTCATCGGAATCGGGGTATCAACTTCGCTTTCAGGAGCCATGATTGTCATCATTTCAGCAACCGAACGCACAAAAGTCGATTTTATCGCCAAATGGCTGGCAGGAAACATTTGGGGAACCGATTGGCCATTTATTTGGGCGTTTCTCCCGTGGCTGGCAATCTTTATTCCCATCACTCTTTACAAAGCCCAACGGCTCAATCTATTAGGATTGAGCGAGCCGGTTGCAATTGGAATTGGCGTATCCATCGAAAGAGAGCGCATCATTTTA
>CALKAO010000096.1 GCA_937983115.1 uncultured Caryophanales bacterium | reverse complement strand
CAGAGCATTTCAGTATATAAATTTGTTTATATCGTATAAAAATTCAATCTGAATTCTCGCTATTGGGGGCTTGACATGGAGCCTCTACAACCATGATTCTTTTGCAAAGCGGCCAACTGCAACAGACTTGGCAAACCCAAACATGTTACCATGGCTGCCCCTCCATGTAAAGCCTCTCAGCATAACCATTGCATAAAAATTTTGCACATTTCTGTACTTTAATGGTTCTTACGCAATCTTGGTGATAGGGAGGAACTAATTGAGAAAAATAGTGTGTAGAATTTTTAGCTTCTTATTCTCAATTATGTCGACTTTTCACCAAAAGAACGTAAGAACCACTTTAATTTTGCAATAAACAGGCGGTCAGGATATTGTCAGTTGTGTTGATGTTTTGGATAGATTAAAACATGGCAATAGGGCATGAGAGGGTATGATAAAAATCAATAAGGAAAATGTGTTGACAGATGGAGAGAAGTTAAGTAATATAAAATATACATATACACGTATATGTAATTTATATGTGTATATGTGAATGGATACACGGATAATAATGTACCCGTGTATAGGGAAATTTTTTTAATCCAAAATATAAACGAAAAAAATAAGGAGGCATCAATTATGAAAGTAGCTATTATTGCTGCAAATGGTGGTTTGTTTGATGCGTACAAAGTATTCAATATCGCGACGGCTGCGGCGGCTGTCGAGGCGGAAGTGGGAGTATTTTTCACGTTTGAAGGATTGAATTTAATCCATAAAGAGGCGCACAAACAACTTCCGATCCCAGCGGGAAAAGAACACTTCCAACAAGGATTCCAAAAAGCGAAGGTTCCGTCAATTGAAGAACTTCTCCAAATGGCGCAAGAAATGGGCGTGAAGTTGATCGCCTGCCAAATGACGATGGACGTGATGGGGCTTGAGAAAGAACAGTTTGTTGATGGAATTGAAGTCGCTGGAGCGGCCACATTTCTGCAATTTGCGAAAGACGCCGATATTACATTAGCGTTTTGATCATTAGGAGATGAATGAGAATGAAGAAAGTCACTGTCTATACGACAACGACGTGTCCGTATTGCGTGATGTTAAAAAATTTCTTGCGCGAGCAAGGCATTCCGTTTACTGAGGTGAATGTTCAACTAGATCCAGCGGCAGCGCGCAAGTTAGTTGCAACAACTGGGCAAATAGGCGTGCCACAAACGAAAATTGACGAGCAATGGGTGCTCGGGTTTGACCCGGAAACAATTATGCAATTATGGAATCGATAAAAAGAGATTTTGTCCCAAAAATAGTCTTTGACACCGCCAAGAGGATACGGCATTTTGATCATTCATCTTTTTAGAGGGAGGGTATAGTCGATGGCAAAAATCATTTCAGTTAAAGAAGTGGCCAATAAAATTATTCGCGGCGAAAAAATGTTTATCGTTGATGCCCGCAATGCAGAAGAGTTTGCTAATTGGAGAATTGAGGGAAAAAACGTAGAGGTCGTCAATATCCCATATTTTGAAATTCTCGATGGGGTGGAGCCGTTTTTAGATCGCCTGCCGAAAGATAAAAACACGACGATTTATTCGGTTTGTGCAAAAGGCGGTTCGTCGGAGTTTGTGGCGGAACAGCTCGAGCAAGCCGGATATCAAAACGTTTACTCGATTGAAGGCGGCATGAAAGCGTGGAGCGAGCATTTAGAACCAGTTAAAATTGGAGAGTTGAAAAGTGGTGGCACGCTCTATCAATTCGTTCGCCTTGGCAAAGGGTGCTTATCTTATCTTGTCGAGTCCAACGGCGAAGGGGCGCTCATTGATACAAACCGCATGACAGATGTATACGTTCGGTTTGTGAAAGAACACGGTATTACCATTAAGCATGTGATTGACACCCATCTGCATGCTGATCATATTTCTGGAGGCCGCAAGCTGGCCGAACAACTTGGAGCGACGTACTATTTGCCACCGAAAGATGCGGAAGAAGTGACGTTTTCTTACACGCCGATTCAAGATGGGGATCGCATCCAAGTTGGCAACGTGGTGATCAAGGCGTTGTATTCGCCGGGGCATACGATCGGGAGCACGTCGTTTATTGTTGATGATCAATATTTATTAACAGGGGATATTTTGTTCATTGACTCGATCGGCCGCCCAGATTTGGCCGGGAAGGCACAAGACTGGGTCAGTGATTTGCGTCAAACGTTATATAAACGCTATAAACAACTCGCTGATGACTTGGTTGTTTTGCCAGCGCACTATATGGGACCGAATGAAATGAACGAGGATGGAAGTGTGGCAGAGGCGTTAGGCGTTCTCTATAAGCAAAATCATGGTTTAAATATTGGAAGCGAGGAAGAATTCCGAAAAACGGTGACAGAGAACTTGCCGCCGCAGCCGAACGCGTACAAAGAAATTCGGCAAACGAACATGGGCAAACTTTCTCCGGACGAAGAACAGCAACGGGAAATGGAAATAGGGCCGAACCGTTGCGCTGTACGATAACCGAGCCGTTTCATAGCATATAGCAGCTAAAAAGAAAAGGGGGCTTGGTATGCAGTTGCATCGAGCCCTCTATTTTTTAAAGCCGTCTCACTTTGGATCGTTGTATAACGTTCGCGATCTTTCGTTTTCACCTTGCTTTTGATATGATTTAATGCAAGGGCAAAACACAATAGCAGGAAGGTGAACATATGGCTGGACATCGTTTTCATTATGAAAAAGCGGAAAAACTGCTCGATCCAAAACGAAAGGAATGGATTTCTCCCGAACAAGTGATTTCTGTCTTATCTGTTCAACGGGACGATGTGATCGCTGATCTTGGAGCAGGGAACGGCTATTTTACCATACCGCTTGCTAAGGAAACAAATGAGAAAGTACATGCTGTCGATGTACAACCGGAAATGATCCAACTGCTAAAACAGCGCGCGGAACAAATGGCGATTACTAATATTGAGTATCAGGTCGCGGATGTCAGCTCTACTGCCCTTCCATCTCATTCTATTGATAAAGGTTTAATGGCATTCGTGTTTCATGAGGTTGAGCCAAAAGATGCTGTGATGGATGAAATTCGCCGCATTATGAAGCCAAACGGACAGTTTTTGTTCATTGAATGGGAAGTGATTAACAGTGAAATGGGACCGCCTGTGCACGAACGAATCGCTTCAAGTAACTTGCTTGCTTATTTGAAAACGAAAACGAGCCAGGTAGAGTTCATTCGTTTTCATCCGGCAATATATGGAGTTTTAATCCACTATTGAGTAGTAGCGGATTAAAATGAAAATATTTCTGTTGATTATATACCTATAAGGGTATATAATACAATCGTAATAAGGAGGCGGTAAAACGGGTGGATAAAATCATTTGGTTACTATTATTAGTATTAGGGATATTGTTGCTGGCCGTTTACCGTCGGTATTATCCAGTGGGGAGAATTCGATGCATCCAGTCAGCTGATGTGCCCAAACACTTGATTAAGGTCGATCTTCGTGATTATAATGAAGTAAGTCAGGACGGCCTTAAAGGGACATTGAATATTCCTTTGGCGTATTTGAAACGACATGTTTTCCTTATTCCACGGCAATCGTTGCATGTCATTGCTAAGGATTCCGTGGAAAAAAATTTAGGCATCCGTTGGTTGCGCCGCTACGGTTATAATGTCCAAAGTTACTCCTTGGCCGTCTGTCGTTGCCAGGAAAGGAGCCATACTAAAAAATGGAGTACAATAAAGAAATCAAAAACCGCTTAAAACGAATCGAAGGACAAATTAAAGGGGTTCTTGGTATGATGGAGCAAGGAAAAGATTGTAAAAGCGTCGTTGCCCAACTGTCGGCAGCGCGCAATGCGATTGATCGCGCCATTGCGGTGATCGCCAGCTCTAATTTGGAACATTGTCTTCGTGAAAGTTTGGAAAAAGGCGAGAAAACGGATCATCTTGTGAAAGAAGCAGTGGAATTGCTCATAAAAAGTCGCTAAAATCGTCGCGTCAACAAGTATAAAAGGTGTTGACAACACTCTTTTTATTAATAATTAATATACCCATAGGAGTAATAGTAAATCAAGGAGGTTATCAAAAATGAATGTAGCAAAAGTATTGGATGCGAAAGGATTGTCTTGCCCGATGCCGGTGGTTAAAACAAAAAAAGCGATGGATGAATTAACGTCTGGTCAAGTATTGGAAGTCCAAACAACCGATAAAGGGGCAAATAGCGACTTGCCGGCGTGGGCGCAGGCAAGCGGCCATAAAGTGATCGATATTAAAGAAGAAAATGGCATTCTAACTTTCTGGATCGAAAAAGGATAATACGATCGCTTACTGTACACTTGCATATGATTCATGGAGGGGGGCGAAAGATGTCGCAACAAAAGAAAAAAACGACAATCATTTTGTTTAGCGGCGATTACGATAAGGCAATGGCGGCGTACATCATCGCCAACGGCGCCGCTGCTTACGATCATGATGTAACGATTTTCCATACGTTCTGGGGGCTGAACGCATTGCGTAAAGACGCCCACGCTCCAGTCCAAAAAGGATTTTTAGAAAAAATGTTTGCGAAAATGATGCCTCGCGGCGCCGACCGCATGGGCTTGTCGCGAATGAATTTTGCGGGCATCGGCCCGAAATTGATTAAACATGTCATCAAAAAACACAATGCCATGCCCCTTCCGCAACTCATTGACATGGCGAAAGAGCAAGGGGTGAAGCTCGTAGCCTGTCAAATGACAGTCGATCTTTTAGGATTGAAGCCGGAAGAACTGATCGATGGAATTGAATTTGCAGGAGTGGCCGCGTATTTAGCCGATGCTTCTGAAGGAAATGTAAATTTGTTTATTTAAATGAGGGGACATCGACATGGTCCAAACAATTGTTAACATCGTTTTATTCATTCTCATTATATGGTTTATCACAAGCAGAGTGTTGCCGCCGAAGGGAGTGCGGATGATCACCCCGACGGAACTGAAGCAGCAACTGCGGAAAAAAGATGTGCAATATGTTGACGTCCGCACACCGATGGAGTTTCGAGCTCACCATTTGCCGGGATTTAAAAATATCCCACTGAATGAACTTCCTTCTCGGGTACATGAGCTGTCAAAAGAAAAAGAAGTAATCGTCATTTGCCAAAGTGGTATGCGAAGCATGAAAGCGAGCAAACTATTAAAGAAAATGGGTTTCCGACATGTGACAAATGTGAAAGGCGGAATCAATGCATGGGTGTAAAGGAGGGGGAACGAGATGAAGACGATCACAGCAAAAGAAGTGGAAACGTTGCTTCGTGAGGGAAAGCCGCTGAATATTGTCGATGTGCGTGAAGCGGATGAAGTCGCGGCTGGAAAAATCCCAGGGGCTATGCATATTCCGCTTGGGCTCATTGAATTCCGAATGGATGAGCTTGATAAAAATAAAGAGTATATTCTTGTCTGCCGTTCCGGCGGGCGAAGCGGACGGGCGGCAGAACTTCTTGAAAAACATGGATATCGCGTTGTCAATATGACTGGCGGCATGTTAGCGTGGGAAGGGCCGGTCGAGTAATTAGTGAAGGAGGAATGTAGCGTGATTCAAGTGAATTTGACAGTCGATGCGAAAGGATTATCTTGCCCGATGCCGATCGTAAAAACGAAAAAAGCGATCAATGATCTTGAACCGGGGCAAGTGCTCGAAGTGCAGGCGACGGATAAAGGTTCGAAGGCGGATATCAAAGCATGGGCCGAAAGCACAGGACACCAATATCTCGGGACGATTGAAGAATATGGGGTGTTAAAGCATTATATCCGTAAAGCAACTGACAGTGAGACGAAGAAAGAAACGAAATTTCCAAATGTCGTTTCGAATGAAGAATTGCACAATCAAATGGACGATCCATCTGCTGTGATTTTAGACGTGCGCGAACCAGCAGAATATGCATTTGGCCATATTCCTGGCGCCTTGTCGATTCCGCTTGGAGAATTAGAAGATCGCATTAATGAGTTGCCGAAGGATAAAACGATTTATGTTGTTTGCCGTACTGGCACGCGCAGCGATTTAGCGGCACAAAAATTAACAGAAAAAGGATTTACTAATGTATGGAATGTTGTTCCAGGCATGTCCCAATGGAACGGGCCGCTCGATACAGCTCAATCCTGATTGAGCGGTTTTTTAAA
>CALKAO010000095.1 GCA_937983115.1 uncultured Caryophanales bacterium | reverse complement strand
AAGCACCCTCCATCCACTCATGTAGAACATGACGAGATTCAATGCAGTTAAATATCCCAAAAAACAGCGTTGGATATCTTCATCATACCGAAACTCGTCATATTCTGATAGCGAACATGATGAGTATTCTGAGCTATCTAGATCCCTCCTAGAGTTTGGTATAAACCTAAGTGCCTTAGGAAACAATCAAATAATGATTTGACTATGATATTATCATTCGATTACACTATAATCAAATAAATATTTGATTGTTAGAGTGAGGTGTCTATCATTGAGTGAAGAACGCTGTGAAATATATTGTTATGACGAAGAAAAGGTCAAGCGAGTTCAAACTTCCTTAGAAACGGTTGATCCTGTAGATACAGCCCAACTGTTTAAAGCACTCGCAGATCCAACTCGTTTAAAAATTGCATATGCCTTAGTACAAGAGGATGAGCTTTGTGTCTGTGACGTAGCGAATATCATTGATTCCACGTTGGCTACGGCTTCCCATCATTTACGTTTGCTACGAAATATGGGATTGGCAAAGTATCGGAAAGAAGGGAAATTAGTCTTTTATTCCCTTGATGATGATCATGTAAGGCAATTTGTTCAGTTGGCGTTTGAACATCAGAAGGAGATGACTAGCAATGGAGCAAGCACAAGATAAAAAAGTATATCGGGTTCAAGGTTTTACTTGTGCGAACTGTGCAGCGCAGTTTGAGAAAAACGTAAAAGACATACCCGGTGTGACAGATGCAAAGGTCAACTTTGGAGCCTCTAAAATCTCGGTATATGGGGCTGAACCCACGATTGAGCAATTAGAGAAAGCAGGGTCTTTTGAGAATCTGAAAGTCGTTCCTGAGAATCAAGAAATCCAAGTGGAACGTGTTCCTTTCTGGAAAAACCAAGAGAACATCCGACTCCTTTTTTCCCTTGCTTTTCTGTTAGCAGGTTGGGGAGCCAGCGAGTTTTATGGCGAAGAGGGCTTACTTACGATTCTTCTTTATGCTTCCTCGATTCTCATTGGTGGATACCGACTTTTTATCAAAGGAATCCAAAACTTATTCCGTCTCCAGTTTGATATGGGTACGTTGATGACGATTGCCATTATAGGAGCAGCGGCGATTGGTGAATGGGGAGAAGGAGCCACCGTTGTCATCCTGTTTGCCATTAGTGAAGCCTTAGAACGATATTCGATGGACAAAGCCCGTCAATCCATTCGCTCTCTGATGGACATTGCTCCTAAACAAGCTCTGATCCGACGTGGAGACGAAGAATTAACGGTTCCAGTGGACGAGATTCAAATTGGGGATATCATGATCGTCAAGCCTGGGCAGAAGTTAGCTATGGATGGGGTTGTGGTGAAAGGAACCTCTTCCATCAATCAGGCAGCCATTACAGGTGAGTCGATCCCCGTTGCCAAAACAGTTGATGATGAGGTTTTTGCCGGAACGTTGAATGAAGAAGGTCTATTGGAAGTGAAAGTAACGAAGCGGGTTGAGGATACTACGATCGCAAAGATCATTCATTTGGTTGAAGAAGCACAAGCGGAACGGGCTCCTTCTCAAGCGTTTGTGGATCGATTTGCGAAAATCTATACTCCTGCGATCTTAGTGGCTGGTTTGCTACTAGCGGTTGTCCCGCCTCTTCTCTTCAATGCAGATTGGAGTGATTGGATTTATCGTGGGCTAGCTCTGCTAGTGGTTGGATGTCCTTGTGCCTTAGTCATTTCAACACCTGTTTCGATTGTGACAGCGATTGGAAATGCGGCTCGAAATGGAGTTCTCATTAAAGGTGGGATTCATTTAGAAGAGGCAGGAGCACTCTCTGCCATCGCCTTCGATAAGACAGGAACCTTAACGAAAGGTGTCCCTGCGGTAACAGACATCGTGGCATTTGTGAAAGAAAAAGAGGATGAATACTTAGCGATTACAGCTGCCATCGAGAAAAACTCCCAACATCCTCTTGCTTCCGCGATTGTTCGAAAAGCAGAAGAAAAAGGAATGGATATTCAATCATTGGCAGTAGAAGACTTTACCTCCATTACGGGTAAAGGGGTTCAAGCCAAAGTCCAAGGAACCCTTTATTATGTGGGAAGTCCAGCTTTGTTCAATGAGTTATTACCTAACGGGTTGTCTGAGGATCAGTCTGACTTGATTCTTCAACTCCAAACTCAAGGAAAAACGGTCATGGTTTTGGGAACTGAAATGGAGGCTCTTGCTCTGATTGCGGTGGCAGATGAAGTTCGTGAAAGCAGTAAAGACGTGATTCAACAACTTCACCAATTAGGAATTAAGAAAACCGTGATGTTGACGGGTGATAACGAAGCAACTGCAAAGGCGATTGGGGAGCGTTTAGGAGTCGGAGAAATTCAAGCTGATCTTCTTCCGCATCAAAAGTTAGAGTTTATCAAGCAACTTCGCTCAGATGGTTCCAGAGTTGCGATGGTCGGTGACGGAGTCAATGATGCTCCAGCTCTCGCATCATCAACCGTAGGAATTGCCATGGGTGGAGCTGGTACAGACACTGCCTTGGAAACAGCGGATATCGCTCTCATGGCAGATGATCTACGAAAACTACCATTTACCATCAAATTAAGCCGTCAAGCGCTACGCATTATTAAGCAAAACATTACATTCTCTTTAGCGATTAAAGCAGTAGCCCTATTACTCATTGTTCCAGGGTGGCTCACTCTCTGGATGGCGATCTTCGCTGATATGGGAGCGACCTTGATTGTAACCTTAAATGGACTGAGATTGTTAAAGGTGAAGGAGTAAAACTGAAAACAGCCGATTTCCAGAAATAAAAGGCAATCGGCTGTTTTCACCCTCAGATCACTTACTGACAATGGAGTTTTAACAGAAGAGAGATGGAGGATACCACGATGGAGAATCTTACACCGTTGAAAACGGCTATAGATATCTGGAGGATGAAGAGTGGCAAACCAGAAGACATTCTTTCCCGACAACAATCTCGTTTGGCTGACCTCATCCGTTTTGCGAGATTGAACTCCCGATATTATGCAAAAAAATACAGAGAGTTACCAGAAAACATCACCAACTTACAGCAAACCCCTACCGTCACCAAATCAGAACTCATGGCCCATTTTAATGAATGGGTGACGGACCCGGCTGTAACCATAGAAAGTGTAAAAGAATTCGTGTCAGATATGTCGTTAATCGGACAGCTTTATTTAGGACGCTATATGGTTTCGACCACTTCGGGGTCAACTGGAGTGCCTGGGATCTTTATTCAAGATAAAGGTTCAGATACGATTATGAAAATATTGATGGCTATTCGCGGAACAACAAAATTGAAATGGAGTGACTTGTGGAAATAGGGGTTAAAGGCGGACGAAATGCGGCAGTATGTTCGACAGCGGGACATTTCACAGCATACAGCACGGCTGAACGCATGCGCTTAAAACAGCCTTCAAATGAGAAAATCAGAGTTTTTTCGATTCAATCCCCTCTTTCCACACTGGTCAAAGAACTGAATGAATACCAACCGACTGTGATGGGAGGTTATCCAACCGTGATGGATATATTAGCAGAAGAACAAAAAGCAGGTCGGTTGAATATTCATCCCGTGGCGATCCTTTGTGGTGGAGAACAGTTATAGGGATTTTATATTACTTGATCGCTTAGCGGGGAAAATCCGCGTTTTGACGGCGGAACCCCTCGCTGTATTGCTCATAGTTCCCTTTAAAAACTCGCAGCTTTTGTTCATCGATTTCCCAAATTTTATGGCAAACGCGGTCTAAAAAAGCGCGATCATGAGAAACGACAACATAAGCGCCTTTCCAATGCTGCAAGGAATTCTCCACCCATTCAATATGTTGAATATCTAAATGTGTCGTCGGTTCATCGGCGAATAAAATTCCCGCTTGTTTCGAAAACGCACGCTGAATGAATTGCTGCGTGATCTCACCTCCGCTTTTATCCGCTTCTTGCTCTTTTAATTGAGGAAGATATTCAATTTTTCCAAAGCGTTCGATTGCCCCACTCTCCAACGGCAATAAACCAGCCAAAGTTTTTAACAGCGTCGTTTTGCCCGCACCATTTTTTCCAACTAAACCGATGCGATCGCCATCGTAAATCTCAAGATCTTGAATTTCTATAAGCGTCTTTGCCCCGGCGCGAATTGTTACGTCTTTTGCTTTTAATAGCAAGTTGACTCTCCTCATTTCTTAAGGAGACTAAAAAAGCCTCCATATTCTCGTTCAGAATCGGAGGACAATCGCTGCTGAAAGACAAAAAATATTGCCTTATCCTTATGGCTGCAATCCATTCATATCGATCGCAAAACATGAAGCTCCTATTCTGAACGTTCATAAAAAGACACGCGCATCCCGCATGTTCTAAACGCCTTTTTGATGAAACTGATTCAAAAATAGGATTAAAACTTCATGTTAACCGGATCGCACCCTTTCCACATGATAGTTAAAACCATTGTAATTAAAGATGCGCATCATGTCAAAATGCTCCTTCACTCCCTATGCAGCAGCAGTTCAATCGTCACCGTCGTCCCTTTTCCAAGTTCAGAATCAATTGAAATATGGCCGTCAATTTCATTCGCAATGTTTTAGTATGCGCATTGACAGTTCGCAATATCGCTTCCAAATGTTCCAATCCCCAAACAAGCTCATACATCTTTTGTAAACACACGTCCTTTTCGCCGAGGCCGCCAATTGATGATCTTGTATTCTCTCTAAAGAATTTATATTAAATTCAACTTCTTCTACGTCGATGATGCCCTTTCTTTTCAGATCAATAACCAACCGTTAATCACGATTCTTTTACATGTATAATCAGTGCATGTTTTTCCAAAGGGGGAAATCAAACGATTTTGGCTGCAGCCCGAAAGCATCATTGCGCCAACTAATCATGCAACCCCGTTCAAATCATCGTTTCTCCCTGATGTCGATCATGACTTTTTACCTCTTAATCGCTTACAATTAAATTGTGAAGACTTTGTGAAAAAAGCAATGAAATTAAATGAGAGCCGCAATATTTCTTTACGTCTTCCGCTTTGCTATGGCTTTGCCAGAATATAAGCAAAGTTCGATTCGCTTGAACCATCTGCGTGAAAATAAATAATGGCATCGGAACCCTTTCAGGGTGCATACTAAAGACGAAGCCCTCTCTTCATTTTTTTGACCCATATACACTTCAATGCAATTGAAATCGTTCATCGATCAATAAAAGGCGGAAAAATGAATATAAAATTAAAAAAGAAAGTGTGATGGACCATTTCAGTACAATACAAACCCGCGATTCATTTTTCAAATGTCACCTATACAGTTGGCGATGCAACCATTTTAAAACAAATTACCGGTTCTTTTCCCGACGGCAAAATTACGACGATTGCCGGACCATCGGGTTCTGGAAAATCGACGTTGCTAAAATTATGCAATGGACTGATATCTCCGACATCCGGCGACATTTACATTCACGACCGCCCGATTGAACAATTCGATCCGGTTGAACTGCGGCGCACTGTCGGAATCGCCCTGCAGCATGCTCCAATGATAAAAGGAACCGTTTATGACAACTTGGCGCTGCCGCTCAAACTCGCCGGCAAAAAACTGTCAAAAGCAAAAGCGCTCTCTTACTTGCAGGATGTCGGATTGGACGAATCGTTTTTAGACAATGACATCAAAGATTTATCCGGCGGACAGCGCCAAAAAGTGTCCATTGCACGCACGCTTGTCAATCGCCCTGCAATTTTATTGCTGGATGAAATCACGGCTTCGCTCGATCCGCAATCCACTAAAGAAATTGAACATTTAATTGAATACATTAACGAAACATATCAAGTCACAATCATTTGGATTACGCACCATTTGGAGCAAGCAAAAACAATCGGGCATTATACGTGGATAATCATGGAAGGAGAAATCGTGGAAACCGGAGAAAGCAGTTTTCTGGCTTCGCCAAAAACTGAAAAAGCCAGGCAATTCGTCAAGGGGGGATTGACGTGAGCTTTACGGCGCTCGCCATGACGCTCATTTTCGTACTCATTCCGCTTGCCTTATCCAAAACATTAAAACTTGGTTTAGAAAAAGATACGCTCATCGCAACGATTCGTTCCATCATTCAGCTTCTGATTATCGGCTATTTGCTGCAGTTCGTTTTTGATGCGGAACATGCCGTTTATATGCTCCTTATGATTCTCCTCATGATCATCGCTGCAGTTGAAAATGTGAGGAAAAAAGGCTTTTTTATAGAAGGCATTACGTGGAAAGTGGCGCTGACGCTTGTAATGATTGAACTGTTGACCCAAGGAATTCTCATTGGCTTAAACATTACACCGCCAACGCCACAATATGTCATCCCGATTAGCGGCATGGTCATCGGAAACGCCATGGTTCTTTCCATTCTTTTTTTGAACCGTTTTTTAGCTGAAGTAGAAGCGCATGAAGAACAATCTGAACTTATTCTGTCACTCGGAGGAACTCCGAAACAAGCGATCCATTCTCAACTGATTTCATCCATTCGGGCAAGCATGATCCCAACAATTGAAAGCCAAAAGACGATGGGGCTCGTTCAGCTGCCTGGCATGATGAGCGGTCAAATTATTGCAGGCGCCGATCCGCTCCAGGCCGTCCTGTTTCAGCTGCTTGTCGTCTTCCTGCTGTTAACAACCGCTGCCATGTCCAGCGTCATGCTCGGCTTTTTAGCCTATCCAACCTTATTCAATGAACGGATGCAGCTCAAAACCATCCGGAAAGCATAAACTAACAGCATAAACTAACAAACAAAAGACCCAACTTAAAAAGCGGCATTTCGTGCGCATCAATTTTTCGTTTTTAACTGCCGTTGGAAATAAAGAAAAAATGGAAACGGAATGATGATCCAGCCAAAGCTTTTAATTAACCCATTGATCGCACGCTGTTTTTCCTGTTCTTCTTCAAGCGCAACCATCGCTTCATAAGCCGTCCGCAGTTCCTCATCAGACGGAACAGGCGAATCGGTTTCTTTTTCCATGACAACCATCTGCCGATATTCTTCAAACGACTGATAATACGGTGCAGGTGAAACGAGATCAGCGATCGACATAAATGCGCCAATGCTTCCGCCAATTACCATCATCAGTGTTGCAAACAAAACCAAATAATGATAAATATTTTTTATGTTTAGCACATCATCACGCTCCTCTTGGCCCTTCCGCGCCAATCCGAAAATCAATAAAATTACAACTCCAATCAGAATGATGAAGATAAAAACGAAACAGCCAAACGCCCACCTCCTTGGTCTCTCAATTATACTCCGGTTTTCAAAAAAAGAATACCGTTCATTGCATAAAAACTGCACCTGCAAAACATGCAGATGCAGCTCGATTCTGTATTGTCTTACGTCCCGCAATACGTCCGATACGGATAATGGGATGGCTCCGGCAAAGCCGCATATTCTTCTTGTTCAGGGGTATGTGCAAAAGGATCAGCCAGCACGTCAAGGAAGCGTTCCAGCACGCTTAAATCTTCCTGTTCCACTGCTGCTTCAAGGGCTTCTTCGACGCGGTGATTTCTTGGAATGACCGCTGGATTGCTTTTTTTCATGAATTGCCGCACTTCCGCTTTTGATTGAGGCTGGCGCTTCAATCTCGCTTCCCACTGCTTTTTCCATTGTTGAAATTCATCTGCCGCAAACCAATCCATTTCATCAAACGATTCAAACGTCAAGGCTTTAAATGTATTCGTATAATCTGCGCGATGCTTCTCCATCAAACTTAAAAGACGCTGGATTAACTTTTTGTCTTCCTCTTCTTCATGAAACAAACCCAGTTTTGCCCTGAAACCCGCCAGCATGTGGCGATCGAACGCATCAGCATAATGAGACAAAGCTTCTTTCGCCATCTCAACCGCTTTTTCTTGTTCCTCATGAAATAATGGCAAGAGCGCCTCCGCAAATCGCGCCAAATTCCATTGCCCAATGCCAGGCTGATTCCCATAAGCATAACGGCCTTGGTGATCGATGGAGCTGAAAACCGTCATCAAATCATACGCATCCATAAATGCACATGGGCCATAGTCTATCGTTTCGCCACTAATCGTCATGTTGTCAGTATTCATAACCCCATGGACAAAACCGACGAGCTGCCACTTGGCAATAAGCGAAGCTTGGCGCTCTGCAACACGCTGAAAAAACAGAAAATATTTATCTGCTTCCTCCGCAATCTCTGGAAAATGGCGGTCAATGGCATAATCCGCTAATGTCCGCAGCTCGCTTGCATTTCCCCATTGCGCTGCGAATTCAAACGTGCCGACGCGAAGATGGCTTGAAGCGACACGGGTAAGCACCGCTCCCGGCAATAGCTTTTCCCGCCGAATCGCTTCACCTGTCGTCACAACAGCCAAACTTCGTGTAGTCGGAATGCCGAGCGCATGCATCGCTTCACTGATCACATATTCCCGCAGCATAGGCCCAAGCGCTGCACGGCCGTCGCCGCCGCGTGAATATGGGGTGCGGCCGGCCCCTTTCAATTGAATGTCCACTCGTTCACCTGATGGAGCAAGCTGTTCACCAATTAATATCGCCCGGCCATCGCCCAACATCGTAAAATGTCCAAATTGATGGCCTGCATACGCTTGAGCAATTGGAAACGCGCCATCGGGAAGTGCATTTCCAGCAAACAGCGCTGCACCTTTTTCGCTTTCAAGCATTTCAACGTTTAAACCAAGCGACTTTGCCAACGATTGATTGAAAATGACAAGCTTGGGCGACGCCACCGGCGTCGGCTTTTGCTCTGAAAAAAACTTTCGCGGCAAACGTGCATAACTATGCTCAAAATTCCATCCGCATTCCATTGAATCACCTTTTCACATTTTCGTTTGATTGTTTCTACTGTCCCCATCTACAAATGCCGTTATGCCATAGCAGCAGCGTTCAAGTTTAAACCGCATCAAACAACGCTCATCATTCGCCCAGAACAAACAAAAGGAAATATTAATAAACTAATTAAGGGCTGCAGGCCAGAAAGTGATGACCGGCAAAAAATCAATTGCGTTTCCAAATCCCCCTGCTAGGCAGCATAAGGAGTTTTGACGAAATGAACACCTATCGGAAAAATGCAATCATTCAAAAACAAAGCCATTTTAAACAGCCGCCTTCCGGGTGCCCGCTCATTTATCCGAGACATGGCAAGAAACACTCCGACCTGATTAAATCGTGCGCATTGAAAGCAGACACACATACGTATTTTACAATATCCGATGGTCAAAAAAGAGTCTACACTGACGATGATGGACTGAAGGAATATGGAAAAATGAAAATTCTTGATCCTGATGAAGTTTCATATTTTAACCTTTTTGTTAACGGAGTGCTTCAGCCGCATGCGGTGTACGAAGTAAAAAAAGGAAAACTTCTATTTAAATCAAGCGAGCTTCCAATCAAAGGCGCTCCGATTATTCTTCAATTTGTCACCATCCGATTTCGCTAAACGTTTCTTTCACTTTAAGCATAAAGCATGAAAATCATCCAATCAGAAAAACTTCACAATCATATAATAAGCAAAAAAGAAGGAGGTATTATTCTTGGCATTGCAATTAATGAAGCTTCACGTTCTTATGAGCACGGTTTCAGCTGAGCTTAATCCTGACGTGACAAACTTTTTTCATGTGACGACTGAAGATACGGAAGCCGGCGATACACTTGCAGTCGATCCAGGCGATTTTTTCCAGGACGATGGCTCAGAAGTTACAGAACTTCCTGAATTGGCAGCCAATAACAGCATTTTCCAAGTTTACGTAAACGGCGTCTTGCAAATGGCTGATTTATCGCAATACACACCTGGAGCTGACGGAGTCGGCTCATTCGCCTTTACCGTGCCAGAAGACGGCCCTCCGCTGCTAGCCAATACCCCGATCGTGCTCAAAATCATCAACTTCGCTCCGACTTTGGATGCGAATCTTGAAACGTAAATCGGGATGAAAAAGCCTCTTGGCTCCATCAAGCAAGAGGCTATATTTACGACTCATATACATGAAAAAATAAACGGCTAACTTCGAGGCCATTCATCAATCCCCCGCCTGCACGCATTTTTCAGAAAAGCAGCCCGCACATACGAAGCCATTCCTTTTTTCCAAACCATGCGAAATTCCAGCGCCTTTCTCTTTCAATCCGTTTCCACATTATTCGCTTCGCATCTTTTTACGAAAGATCAAAATGCTTAAACCGTTGCTGACAAAAACCAATCCCATCCACGCTGTCAATGTAGCTCTTATTTGCTCAATCGTTGGATTGGCAAACTCAAAAAATAACAAATGAAAGGCAAATCCTAAAAAAATAAACACAAATGCGACTTGAGCCGCTTGGACAAGCACCATTTTTCCTTGCTCGCCTTTGCCTTCTGATGTGATAAAGCCAAGATACAAGCCGATGCCAAGCACCCCGAGCAGCGTCGAAAGAATGTAGATTGCAGCAATCAACCTTTACTCCCTCCTTTGTTACAAGAAAAAAATATTCAAAAGACTGGGAAACTTATAATTCTTCTAATGCAAACGCCTCTGTTCGCTGCACCCGGCAGCTTTTCCAGCACATGTTTTCACTGCATCTTCTTTCTTCTAAAATATACCATATTTATACGCTGCTATTCCTGCCGACATTATAAAAAAATCGGTTTTAAGCCTTCATGCAGCTTAAAACCGATGAAAATTAAACGGCCTCAACTCCGTTCAATGCACCTTCTTTTTTTAAACCGTACTTTTTAATAAATTCATCCAGCACTTCTTTTAAATGCAGATCACCGATCTCTTCTAATTCATAGTGGACTCTCGTTGACGGCTTATTGATGTTGATCACTCTCGTTAAATCGATGGGCGTGCCGATGATCACAACATCGCAATCCGCTTGGTTGATCGTCGCTTCCAAATCTTTCAACTGCTGTTCGCCATAGCCCATCGCCGGAAGCACATTGCCAATATGCGCATATTTAGCAAACGTCTCTTTCAATGTGCCGACAGCATATGGGCGTGGATCAACCGATTCTGCTGCGCCTAAACGCTGCGCCGCAACCATGCCTGCGCCAATGTTCATCTCGCCATGCGTCAATGTCGGGCCATCTTCGACGATTAATACACGCTTTCCTTTAATCAATTCGGGGTGCTCAACCGTAATCTTCGATTCTGCTTTAATAATTTTGCTTTCCGGTCTTGCGCGTTTAATATTTTCCTCAACAATTTTAACCGCTTCTGGATCTGCGCTGTCAATTTTATTGATAATCGACACATCCGTTGTCCGCAAAGCCACTTCGCCAGGATAATATTTCAGCTCATGCCCCGGACGATGAGGATCAAGCACCGTAATTGCTAGATCCGGCTCATAAAATGAAAAATCATTGTTGCCGCCGTCCCACAGAATGACATCGCAGCCGTCAGGATCATTTTCCGCTGCTTGCAAAATGTCCGCATAATCGACTCCTGCATAGACGATGTTTCCTCTTGTGACGTGCGGCTCATATTCTTCCATTTCTTCAATGGTGCAGTTATGCTTTTTCAAATCATCGACCGTCGCAAACCGCTGCACACGCTGTGCATTTAAATCTCCGTAAGGCATGGGATGTCTTACAGCAATGACTTTCAAACCTTGTTCAAGCAGCGTTTCGATGATTTTGCGGGAAGTTTGGCTTTTTCCTGTTCCTGTTCGCACCGCACAAACCGAAATGACAGGCTTTTTGCTTTTTAACATCGTATGTTTAGGTCCAAGCAGTGTAAACGTTGCTCCGGCTGCATTGACAATGGCGCTGACACGCATCACTTCTTCATAATGAACATCGCTATACGCAAAAACGCATTCATCGACATCGAACTCTTCAATCAGCTTCGGCAGCTCATCCTGCGAATAAATCGGTATGCCTTCGGGATACAGCCCGCCAGCAAGCTCGCTTGGATATTTTCGTCCATCGATATCAGGAATTTGTGCAGCCGTAAAAGCTACGACATTATATTCTGCTTTATCTCTATAATACGTATTGAAATTGTGAAAATCTCTTCCCGCCGCGCCAATAATGATGACGTTTTTTCTTTTCATTCCCCATCTCTCCCACGGTTCGTATCTGTTGTTATTATTATACGTCAGCCAGAATAAATATACAAGAGAAAATTTATAAATTCCTCGTTTTATCAGTTGATGCTGAAAAAGTTAGAGTTCTTAAGCAAAAACAATGTATCAAGCTTGAAAAGCACACGTTCTCAACCCTTAAAAATAAAAATAATACACTTCAATTTTTATACATAATTGTTTATGGCATTATAAAAATGCAGGAAATGGCATTCAATTTATTTAAACTCCAAGGAAGCCACATAAACGAAAAAACACTTTGCCAACAACTCAAAATAAAGATACGCTTCCTGTTGAGACTGTAACACAAGAAATATTTGAATGTTGTCGGCGCCGGGATTGAAAACATGAAACAATCAAAAGTGTACATTCTTATATCTATTCTCGTCGATTTAGCAAACCTCTTCATAAAAAGGCCACCATTGAATGTTCCTTTACAATTTGCAAATAAATTAGAATAGATGAGTTTCATCTGAAAGGAAAGGTAGGTGATTAAAGTGAGATTTGATAATGTGCGTTTGCTTGTCACTCGGTTCGACGAATGCTTGCTGTTTTATAGAGATGTACTCGAAGCTGACATGGGGAGAGTTAGGCGGAAACTATGCGAGCTTTGATACAGGAGAAGAGCAAGGGTTAGGTTTATACAAAAAAGAATTCATGGCTGAAGTGATGGGTACAACTCATTTGTCTGCACACTCCGAATCTCAAGATGCGTTTGTATGCATATTTGAAGTCGACGAGTTAGAACAAGCGGTGCGAAACATTGAAAACAACGGTGGGCAATGTGTAACGAAAATTCAAGACCGACCGGATTGGGGGATTCAAGCCGTTCATCTGCGTGATCCAGATGGCAACTTGATTGAACTATTTTCTGAACTGCCTGCGGACAAATGGAGTGGCCATCTTATTGAATTAAACAAAAAGTATGAATAATCATAAGTGAGGAACCTTCCGAGTTTCCTTTTTAGCTGGGAAAACAAAGGATGAACCGAGATAATTATTTAAAACATCCAAACCCATTCATGATTGATAACGCTTAAACAAAACAATTAAAATGGCAAATGCTTTTTCAACCGTATAATGGCTGGAGTCAATTTTTCAATGTCTATTCCAGAACAGCGATTAACGAACAGCGCTTGCTCACCGGCATAAAAACAACCGTCTCTGCTCTTAAAAACAACAAAATTTTTATACAACTAAAACAGAATACGATATGTCCGTTTTCAATGAAAAAAAGACTAATCGCTTCTTTTCATTCCTTCTAATTTATCAATGCGCTTATGTGCAGACTTTGTGCTTTCATCAAGCCGGATCAACTGTTCATTCATGCGAATCATCTGCTTCTCCGTCGCTTTTAAATCGATGCGAATTTCCTTAATTCCTTTGCCAATGGAATTGAGCTGGTTTTCAATAATCCCTTCTTCTTTTGCTCTTTCACGCAAGTCTTTATCCCTGCTGCGTTGAAATGTAAAATAAGATAAAAAAAATCCGACTAAAGTGGTTATTGCACCAAAAAACCATTCCATTACAATCACCACCAATCATTTACTTCACTATATGAAACTGCTGTTTGCCCGGAAACGGTGAATGACATAAAAACCACACTTTTTTAACCATTTTTTCATCTTTAACGTCCAAAATCTTTCAAAAAACATTTCCTTTGTTTTCATCAAACAGCAGTTGCTCAACTTGTTTCAGAAAACCATTCTTAATTTGTGGAATCATCCCTGCTAATGAAAAATCCCTTTAAAAAATTCTTATATTCAAAGGGCTGATTGCAGTGAAGCATGTTAAAAACATGACAACTGGCAATATGAAAAAGTTCAATTGCGGCCGTCAAGACACCGTCCGGCTTGTATGCTGATTCATTGGTTCCATCACGGCGGCGTCACAACTTACAAACTTATTTACTTTCCGATTTTAGAGAACATTCAAAGTAAAATTTATATGACGCTGTCATTAAACGTCTTGACAGAACCGCTAATGAATCCGACGATTTCGCCGTTTCGGCGTTTCACGTTTCAAAGGTCCCAGCCGCTTTCAAATCTGCTGTTCATTCGCGCTGAATCCATCGAAAAGCATCATCCAACCGATTTTTCTTATGAATCAGTTCACGGATGCCGTGCGCAATTTTTTGAATGCCGCGCTCAATCAATGCTTCATCGACTTGTGAAACGCTCAGCCTGACAACATGATCTTTCGCAAATTCAGGCAAATACATTTTCGATGCATCGTCAATGTACACGTTTTCTTTTTTTAACTGGTCAATCAGCTGTTTCGCCTTCAACGGCTTAGGCAGTTCAATCGTTGAATAAAAACCCGAATGCGAGCCGGAAAAGGCAGCCGAAGACGGCAAATGCTCCCGATACGCCTTTTGCAGCAAGGCTGCCTTTTTGCTGTATATCCGCCTCATTTTATGAATATGGGCATCGAACATTCCACTTTTCAAATAAATTTCCAGCGCTGCTTGAGTCAGCACCGGAGAGTGCAAGTCAGCAGCAAACTTAGCTTGCAGGAACGGTTCCCGAATCGCTTCAGGGATAACCGCAAGTCCAAGCCGCAAACCAGGCAGCATGACTTTTGAGAAACTTTTCGTATAAATCACCCGCCCGGAAGGATCATAGGCAAACATCGGATCTTGCTTCAAATTTAAATCCAAATCCCCCATATAATCGTCTTCAATTATGTAAACATCGTACGTTTGCGCCAACTCGACCATTTTTCTCCGCTGTGCGTTCGTATAGCTGTTTCCCGTAGGATTGTGAAACCGTGAAACGGTATAAAAAAACTTGATATCTTCATATTTGAAAATTTCCTCAAGACGCTTCAAATCTATGCCTTGATTTGTCACTTCAATTCCTATCGAATCCGCCCGATGAACGTTTAAAGATTCAATAAAACTCGGATGGGTTGGCTGCTCCACACAAATTTTATTTTTTCCATTCGGAAACGGCAATGAAACGAATAGATTTAACGCTTGCTGGGAGCCAGAAACAACACATATTCGTTCAGGAGCGGCAAACACCTGATTGTTTTGCAGATAGCGGGCAAGCTGCACCCGCAAAGAATGCAGGCCTTGAGCTTCTGAATAGACGAACATTTCATGCTTGTAAGTTTCAATGGCCTGATTGATGCAATGCTGAAAATCGCGAAAAGGCATGACGCGCCGATCCGGTCCGGCAGACAAAAAATCAATCTTTTGATTCATTGTCAAAGCATTCGCGCGTGGACGGTAATTTTCAACAATATAGTAGCCGCTTTTAGGCACTGAATAGATCAAATGTTTTTTCTCCAGCTCTTGATAGGCTCTAATCACCGTGTTTTTGCTGCAAGCAAATTCTTTGGCCAGCAACCGAATCGACGGCAATTTATCGCCGGGCTTTAACAGGCCTTCCTCTACTTTCCGCTGAATGCTGTTCATAATTTCTGCATACTTCATCGCTTGCTCATTCCTCCAATCTGTACGGGTACAAAGCGGAAAAACAATCATTTTCATCTTGCCTCTTCAAACGTATACTTGACTTTGCATTGCAGGAAAAAAAAGGAGGTGTACAACAGACTTGCATGCGGTTTTTCTTTCACTTGCAAAAAATAACTAAAGGAGGCATTTTTCATGAAAAAACTGCAAAAACTTGCGTTTGTTTTAATGACTTTGCTGATATTCGGAACTGCCGCCGGCCTATTAGCCGGGGCAGATGCAGCCAGCGAAAAGAAAATCAGGGAGCTTTCAGTTGATCATCTGTTTAAAGGCAAAAATGTGCAAGGGACGATCGTATTAAAAAATCTTAAAACCAACAAAATGTACGCTTATAACTTAAAACGAAGCAAAAAAAGATTTACTCCCGAATCCACTTTCAAAGTGCCGCATGCCCTAATCGGACTAGAAGAAAAAGCTGTTGAAGACGAATACGATGTCAAGCGCTGGGATGGAACCGTTCGAGAAATCGACGAATGGAACAAAGATCACACGCTCGGATCAGGAATGAGGCATTCCGTCATATGGTATTACCAAGCCATGGCTCGAGATATCGGGAAAAAGAAAATGCAATACCACCTCAATCAAATGAAATATGGCAACCAGGATATTTCCGGCGAAATCGATGAATTTTGGCTTGACAGCAGCTTGCAAATCTCTGCGCAAGAACAGATCGCATTCATGGAAAAGCTCGTTAAAGAGCAGCTGCCGTTCCATAAACAAACCATGAAAACCGTGAAACGGATTATGATTGAAGATGAACAGGATCATTACACGATACACGGCAAAACAGGCACAAGGCTATCTGATCTGGGGCTTGGCTGGTATATTGGGTTTGTAGAAACGAAAAAAGACACTTGGGTATTCGCTGCAAATGTAGACAGCAGCGGTTCCACCGCAAAAACCATTACATTGGAATGTTTAGATAAGCTGCGAATCATTAAGCACCGTACGAAATAAAAATGCAGCCATCAAAAAAGGAAGCTTTCAGTTTTGCCGCTGAAAGCTTCCACTGCTCTAAAAAGCAAAGAGGATATCCTTAAATTGCTTGCATTTACCATATTTAAGAGATTATGAACGAGCTCATCATTCGTAGAGAATTTATGTTAGAGCAACATGATGAGCTGCTTCAGGCACTTTGCTGCTATACGAATATCTGCTTTTTTACAAAAGGAATGATTGTAATTATCCGGCACCTTTGAAAATCGATAAAGCGAATGAAAAATATCTGAAGCTGAAATTGCACCACTGGAATTTATTCCTTTTTTAAATCTTTAAAACAAAACCACCAATCAAAACATGCAATTTCATTTTTCTGCGCTTGTCTTATTCGTTCTTCTATTTGTTGAACGTTGGCTGCTGGAGGAACGATCCCTTTGTCTCCAATTATCGAGTTATTCGGCCAATCAGCCGGCAGCGCCAAATGATGCTGGTCGGAAGTCTGCAAAGCATACAAGGTCCGCATCAATTCCGGAAAACCTCTGCCTATCTCAGATGGATAGAAAAAAACAGCACGTATCATGCCTTTGTCGTCAATAAAATATACACCGCGGACGGTATTCGTTCCCCATGTGCGATGCAGCATTCCTAATCGGCCGGCGACTGTTCCCAGAGGGTCTGCAATAATAGGAAATGTAATTGAAACACCCAAATTCAGTTCAATCCACTCCGTCCATTTCATGTGCGCCTGCACTTGATCAACCGACAGGCCCAACAGTTCCGTTCCGCGTTTTTGAAATTCTGGATACAATTGTTGGAAAGCCACGAACTCAGTTGTGCAAACTGGCGTAAAATCCCCTGGATGGCTAAATAAAATCAGCCACTTTCCTTCATAATCATCTGGAATCGTTATCGTTCCATAAGTGGTTTGAACAGTCATAGAAGGAAATGAATCACCGATAGATGGCATCGATTGAGATTTTTTTTCAATCATTTTGCAATCCCCCCAAATCACTTCAGCATATTGTATGCTGGGCGTTTGCCGATGTGAAGCGAATTGAAACGAATCTGCGCTGCTTCTTTTTATTCAACGTTTTTGCTTTTCAAACCGTTCATCTTGAATCAGACGTATTCAGAACGATAAAAAGATGATAATGCTGCCGCATATCGATAAAAAAGTTTATTCTATTCAATCAATACATTCCCAATAAAAAAAACGCTCATCCTCATCATAGGACAAGCGTTTTTAAAAGAGCTTCCAACAGGACTCGAACCTGCGACCCCTTCCTTACCATGGAAGTGCTCTACCAACTGAGCTATGGAAGCATTGGCTCCACAGGCAGGATTCGAACCTGCGACCGATCGGTTAACAGCCGATAG